>JBAVQC010000020.1:0-10994 GCA_049693715.1 Acidobacteriaceae bacterium
CTTTATTGTACCCCCAATTAAATGAAGGCAGATGCCGGCTTCAGGGGTGAGCCGAAATGGTTGCGGAGAAATCTTGCAGTTGCAAAGCGGGCCGGAGGTTAGCTCGTGCGACGGATAGTTTCGCGGTAGACGCAACCGGTATTCGCCTTGCATTCGCCGCACAAGATGCCGCATAGTTTCTCTCAATAACCACAAGAGAGGTCGAGCGAAAATGGCTTTTCCTTCCCCTGGCCCTCGTTCGTGGATGGCCCCGCAAATCGTGTATGGTAACCGCAGTTTTTCTGGACCAATGCAGTTCCCGGCGCCATTACCAGCACCGTTATCGGGACTGTACACAATCGTTGTCCCCGACGTTGGCTGGACCCCTCGTCAGCTCCGCCTGCTATATCTTGGCGAGTCAAGCAACATAAAAGAACGGGCGACGGAACAGCACGAAAAATACGATGACTGGCTTCGCGAAGCAGGGGGGAGACCGCTTTATATCGGCTACAGCACTACGGTCGGCATGACGGACCAACAGCGCCGAGACGAGGAATGCAGACTCATCAACTTATGCAACCCGCCCTGCAACGTACGGAAAAGTTCCTTCTGGGATGAAGTTGCGGCGCACTGGGGAAAAAGTCTCTGACTGACCGTCTTCGTTCCCACAGAGATACGCTGTGTACTAGTGCCGTGTAGAGATGCTAAGGCCCTTGTGGATGACTTGCGAAACCGTTCCGGCTCAGAATGGGTGGGAAGGCGCCCTTTCAGCAAAGACCTCAGCTTTCGAATAGTCGAGCGGATCGTGTCTTAGTCCTTTAGATTGGGCGTCATCGGGTGCGGTTTCGGGTATCAGAAATGGGTGTAATTGGGTGTATTATTGGGCCTAATGATCCGCACAGGCACCCTCCAAATTACCTCCGAGTGATGGTCACTTGTCCGGCTAACGACTTCCATCTGACGACATGTGCGGTGATGGAACTGGTAGGATGAACGCGCGGGCTGATACTGGCGATCATTCCCGTGTTCTGTCTTTCTTGCCGGCTACTCCCCGGCAGCGATCAGTTCCTCCCATGCCAAAGCGTAGCCGACCGCGCGCTTCACCTCGTAGACTCGCTTTTGCGAGAGTTTCGAAATTTTCTTCACCAGATGAACTTTCGAAATCGTTCGCAAATTGTCGCAGTTGACGACGCAGGGCTTGGGCATTCCCTCGGCCGAGCCGAGAAGAACTTCGATCGGAACATGGCGAACGGTCGCCGTGATTTCCGCCGCAACGAACTTACTGAGAATCGGATAAGCGTCATCACGACTCAGCAGAAGCACGGGGCTTCGTCCGGCCGGTTTCGGCAGCTCCGCCCACCAGATTTCGTATTGTTTCACGCCTTCCACTCGTCCGCGTTGGACCAGTCATCGGCATCCTCCGCCGAATCGGGCTGGCGCAGATATGCTTCGCGAATGGCTTCGTACTCGCGCTTTCGAATTGCGTCCTTGACGGCCTGCCGGATGAATTCAGCGCGCTGCCGCTTGGCGGCCGGCGCGACCTTATTCAGCGACCGTAAGAGTGGTTCGTCCAACTGGATCAATATCGACGGCATTTTGTTTGCGATCATATCATGGAAGCATATAGACTGACGCGTGAAAACAGTGTCGCCTTGATCCCAAGCGTCCTGCGTCCACCAACCCACCCTAGTTTTGACAACTTGGAAAACACCACACCATCGGTCACCGGCCCGAGGCCAGATGACACGGTTGCCGAACGCCCCTCGGCGCTCCAAAACCAGAAAACCGACAAAAACACCGCCCAATCCGACCCTTATGGCGCATAAGGCGCTTAAGGCGCACACTTCCACACAAAAGGCGCATAAGGCGCACACTTCCACACAAAAGGCGCTTAAGGCGCACACTTCCACACAAACGGCGCATAGGGCGCTTAAGGCGCACACTTCCACCCGAAGTCCAAGCAAGCAACCAGGCACAGCGTGCTCAACGTTGAGTGAGATTTTTCGCGAGGGACAGAGTGAGGGATAACTCCAGGACTGAGCGACCCGCACAACCTGAAGACAGCCTTCCGGTAAGTGCGGGCAGATCTACTTGGGGCCGGCTAAGCTCGCCAACTTACAGCCTCAACATAGGTCGCACCCTCCCGCAAGACCCCAACACTGACAAGCTAGTCTAAAAAGGTTTTAATGCCCACTCCCATCAGAGCAGGCAAGAAGCGATTGCGGCCAAGGTGTCGCTTAGCCCTTTCAATGGCTGGCTTTCTGGCATGGCAATCACTTTTTGAGTGAGCAAAGAATACCGTCTGTGCGTCCTCATGCATGGCATCAGTTGGTGAATATCTTTCGATGGTGCGAGACTGAACCACCAGTCGGTGAGCACCTATCTTCGCGCGTTTTACATCCCCTCCCCCGCGACGCGACGCTCTCTACTGCACGCAGATCTTTGTCGGTTAGTTGACGAGCAAACGGCAAAGGGGGTGCTGAGATGAGTCCCACGTTGTTAACCGGAGAAGACGTAAACCTCACCCTCCGTGATCTGACGCTGCCGTTAGTCCGCCGCAGGCGATTATGGATGCTGACGTTTCTATGCGTCTTTGCCGTTGCGGCGTCGATCGGTCTGCTCCGGCAGCAAACCTACGAGTCACACATGTCCATCCTCATCAGCCGTGAAGGGCTGCACCCCGCGGAAGCCACCAAGACGAACGCCCCCACCTCGCCCCTGACCGATCAGGAGGTGACCTCGGAGGCTGAGTCGCTCAAAAGCCAACAGTTCCTCGAAAGGGTCGTTCTTAGCAATGGCCTCCAGAACGAACAGGATAGCGGGATTCTCAGTTTCCTTCTTCCCCGGCAAACAGAAACGGTTCGAGTAGCGCATGCCGTGCGGCAACTCGACAGGCAGATACGGATTCACACTCGTTCAAGTGCACACCTTATCGAGGTGACCTATCGCTCAACGGATCCGGCTCGGGCCTATGGAGTGCTGAACAGCCTTGGCAACCTGTATCTGGCCCAGCACGTCCTTCGTCCCGCGCCGGTCTCTTCCTCGACTTCAGCGCCGCAATCACGGGCTTACGAGGCAGCTATGGAAGACGCCGAGTCAGGTCTACGTGAATTCCAGAGCACCCAGGGTCGATCGGATCCGAGTCTCGACTCTGCCCGGCAACTGGCGGCAGCTGAGGGCCAGTCGGGCGCCATAGAGCGCGCGATTGCAGTCGATGAGCAGAAGATCCGGACTGACCAGGAGCGGATGAGGGTGAGCCCGCAGCAACCGGCTCCGCAACAGGACAACGACTCTACAAACCTGCTGCTACAGAATCTCGGCGCCCGTCTTCAGGGGGCTGAAACCAAGCGTGCGCAGTTCCTGCAAAAGTATGCGCCGAACTATGCGCTGGTGGAGGATGCCAATAAGGAGGTGGCGGAAGCCAAAGCGGCCATCGCCGCGGTGCAAACGAGTTCCCAGGGGAAACAATCGCCAGCGCGCCCGCCTGACCTCGCGTTCATGCGAGAGAAATTAGCGCAAGACCAGGCGGAACTGGCAACGCAACGCGCCAGCCTAAGCGCTATTCGTCAAGTACTCAAGGAGAGGAAGGCGCAAATGCTCAAATCAGGTGGCGATTCTTTAAAGGACGCTGACCTCGAACGCGAAGTCAAGGCAGACGAACAGAGCTATTTGCGGTATCTCTCCAGACGACAGCAGGAACGCACTGCCGGTGTGCTCGACAGGCCGCAGGCCGTGAGTGCTGCGTCCGCTACGCCGCCCACGGTACCGGCATCGCCGGTACGCGGTCGAGGTGTGATCTTCCTCGTCGCCCTGGGATTAGCCGCGGCAGTCAGCGTTCCAGCCGTGTTGATCCTCGACTGCTTTGATCCTTGTTTCCACACCCCAACCCAGGTGATCGAGACGCTTGGGATCGCTGTTGTCTTGGCCGTGCCCAAAATGACTGCTTAGGTAAATTATGGTTCTAGATTATTTCAAGCTGCGGGAACAACCTTTCGGCGTGACGCCCGATGCGCGTTATCTGTTTTTGAGTTCCACGCACCGGGAAGCGCTTGCTTCTCTTCTTTATGGCGTCGACGAGGGATGCGGCTTTCTTGCCCTGATTGCAAGCCCGGGATTGGGAAAAACCACGCTGCTGTTCCATGCGTTGCATCAGCTCCGGGAGAAGGCGCTGACCGTATTTCTGTTCCAGACCGTTTGCACTTCCATCGATCTCCTGCGTGCGCTTCTCGCTGCCCTGGGAGTCCAGGACATCCAGGGGAGCCTAATCCAGTTGCAATCAAGATTGAAGGAGGTTCTGGTAGCGCAGGCCCGGCTGGGAAAGCGCGTTGTGGTGGTCATTGATGAAGCGCAAAATCTGGATGATTCGGTCCTCGAGCTGATTCGAATGCTGTCAAACTTCGAGACGCCTCGGGAAAAGCTAATCCAGATCATTCTTTCCGGGCAGCTGGAGTTGGCGGAAAAAATTGCGTCGCCTGATCTTGAACAGCTACGGCAGCGAGTCTCGATCTTCAGCGAATTGACACCATTCTCCCGCGAAGACACCCAGCTTTACATCGACCACCGTCTACAGGTAGCAGGATATACATTTGCCGGACCGATGTTTACCCGCGATGCGGTGGCGCTCATCGCGGATGCGAGCCACGGCATTCCGCGTAATATCAACAACCTCTGTTTCAACGCACTGTCGTTGGCATGTGCGTTGCAGCGCAAGCCCATCGATAGCGAAATCATTCGCGCAGTGATTGCCGATCATGACCTTGGCCGGTTTCGAAAAAGAACCAGCCTTGCTCCGCATTCAGGAGCGAGTGAGCGGCGAGCGGTGCCTGCATTTCGCGCCGGGAAGATCGCATCTTCCAGGTCAAGGGTATCGATCAGGGCATCGATGCAGAAATTTGCGTTGGCTCTTGCGGCCATTCTCGCAATGAGCGGGGTCCTCGTCGCCGGCCGTTGGTGGCTGGGCAACAAGGCCGCGATGCACGCTCAGAGTGAGCTGCGGCTCGTCGCTCCAACTCCATCAGATTCCTCCCCGCCGGTGCCTCCCGCTGTTTCCAATCTCCCCTCGCCGGCTGCTGGGGAATCGTCTCCGGCGGCGCAACATGCAAGCACAGTCAGCGTTAAGCCAGGAGAGACGTTGTTCGAGATATGTGTCGCAAGTTTCGGGCGGTGCAGTCCAGAACTTCTGCAGGAGATTCGCCGGCTCAATCCTCAAATGAACAATCTCGATCACATCGAGCCCGGTCAGACGATTCAACTACCGCTTTCCGTCGCCAATTTAGGGCAGCCGGAGCTTTCCATCTCGGGGAGCAACCATGAGTAGAAATTACGAGTTAATGCGCGAGATGGAACAGAAGCAGGCCTTGCTGTCTAACTGCTCCATCGCGCCTGCACTCACAGCGGGGAAGAGCAGCGGCCGGGGTTTTCCACGGCAATTGGCAAGCGACCTGATCGCTGGTTTAGTGCAGCGGGTTTTCCTCCAACCCGAGGAGAAGCCGCCACGCTTGGTAGTGTTCGCTGCCATCGATCATGGCAACGGATGCAGCCTGATCGCTGCTTCCGTTGCCCGGGCTCTCACCGCGAGCGTGCCCGGGGCGGTCTGCCTGGTGGAGGCGAACCTTCGCTCCCCTGCGCTAACCAGGATGTTAGGTACAACAAACTACCAGGGCTTTACGGACGCTCTGCTGGAACCACGCAGCATTCGTTCTTTTGTGAAGCCAATTGGGAACGGATGTTTATGGCTGCTCTCTTCCGGCCCGATAACGGCCGATTCGCCGAAGCTCCTGGCGGCAGAGCGCACGCGGGCGCGGTTTGTCGAACTGCGCGCGGAGTTCGACTTTGTCATTGTCGATGCGCCGCCGCTATCGCGGTACGCGGATGCAATCGCGCTGGGCCGGCTATCAGACGGGATGGTGCTCGTCCTGGAAGCGGGGTCGACCCGCCAGGATGCCGCTCTCACCGCTGTGCAACATGTGCGCTCTTCCCGGATCCAGATTCTTGGCGCCGTGCTTAATCAAGCGGTCGTACGTATTCCCGAGAAGATCTCTAAGCAGGCGTGAGGACCGCAAGGTCGTATTGCGGCTCTGCTGTACCAGGCTATATTGGACTGCCTGAGCAGCATTGCCGCCAGCGTTGCCGAACAGATTGCATGGCTGAAAGGCAGAAGGGGCCGCAGGAAACAAATTGATACTTGCCGCAAGACATGGTTCGCTCCACAGGCTGTCCTCCGGAGTGTTTCCGTAAGGATGAAACGACTCCGTCGTTACCAGGCTGTTTGGCTGCAGAAAAGACACCCCCGTGTTGGCCAGCACTTGAGCGTTCAGCATACCTGGGGCGTGGAACGGGCGAAACTTGGCCCAGCGGTGGATCGACCTAACACTGCGGATGGTTGTTGACTCTCTATTCCTTTATAGTCCGTCTGGAAATGTGAGGTAATAAACTTTGTTACCGAAATTGCACAGAAGTAATCAAAATTTAGCTCATGCAATCGGCTCTCCGGGCAGGTTTAACTGCCCACTTTTCAACAAGCCCACTAGCACGAGGCGCGTGGTATCCTGAACGCAGTTCGGTTGCGGCAACATGGTGTTGCAGCCGGGATCCCGGGTAGTCTCGGTAGTCGCCGTCTCCCTCTGCTATCGGGTCCGCGCCCATGGAGCACACCCAAAGCAGACCGGCGTTTCGACAGGTCGTTTCCTAAACCTAAAAGGTTGCATCGTGCAAGATCCGACCGCGCCTTGGGCCCAAAGTCAGCACGCGGCGTTCCGAAGAGAAATCAATTTCGATTTTGAGCTCGAGCACTGCTGATATTGACAGCATTGCTCGGCGGAGAGATTTTAAAGTGCCCCAGTTCCCGCAGATTCAATCTCCGGTTGCTGTCCCAAAGGATCGCCCACCCATGATGGTTTTGGACTATTACAGACTAGAAGAGCAACCGTTTGGCGTCACACCTGACCCGCGATACTTGTTTCTTACCCCCACTCACAAAGAAGCGTTGAACTCTCTCATCTATGGCATCGAGGCCGGCTGTGGATTTGTTGCATTGATTGCCACACCAGGGTCGGGAAAGACGACGCTGATTTTTGAAATGTTGCACATTCTTCGTGACAAAGCCCGTATTGTATTTCTGTTTCAAACCATTTCCACTCCGATGGATCTTTTGCGATCCCTGCTCTCCGGCCTCGGCGTGCGTGACTTGCAGGGAAACCTGGTCGAAATGCAAATCAGGCTTCGCGATCTGCTCACCGAGCAATACCGCCTCGGAAAACGCGTGGTAGTGGTCATCGATGAGGCGCAGAACCTTGACGATTCCGTCCTCGAACTGGTGCGCATGCTCTCAAACTTCGAGACCGCACGCGATAAACTCATCCAGATCATTCTTGCCGGGCAGCCGCAACTCGCCGACAACATAGGCTCGCCCGAGCTCTTGCAACTCCGCCAGCGCATCTCCATCTTCGCTCGTCTCCAACACTTCACTCCGGGAGAGACAACCCTCTACATACTGCACAGATTGCGGGTCGCCGGATACAACTCCGATATGCCCTTGTTTACCAAGGACGCGCTGGCACTCATCGCCTTCTGCAGCGAAGGTCTTCCCCGTAACATCAACAATCTTTGTTTCAATGCACTATCGCTGGGGTCGGCTCTGCAGCAGAAACCGATCGACCGCGATGTCATTCGCCAGGTGATCGGTGATCTTGATCTTGGATCGCGCAGCAAGAGAGCCTCCGTGCCGCACAAGGCGGAGCAGAGAGCTTCCGAAGAGATCCTCGAATTCACTCCCGCGGACGACACAGCATCCGGGGGATGGCTCCCCAAGATCGCGGTCGCTGCCGTTCTCGTGCTCGCCGTCGGCTTGGCGCTTATCGAGAGCCAGCGATGGCTCGGTCACCACCCCGCTGAATCGCAACCACTAACGGTGACCGCTAAACCGGATGCGGAAACCCCAGTCCCGGTCGTTTCTTCCCCGCTGGCTCCCCGTTCCACCGAGTCAGACGATGCGCCTCCGCCGGCAGCCATCCCCTCCACGCTGGCGCCGGCTCCCGCCCCAGCGCCGGCGGATCGCCCATCCACCGTCGCCGCTGCGCCGCCTGCACTGGTTGTAGAGCAAAATCTCCAGCCTTTGGATTCTGTCGGCACCATTCGGGTTGCGGCAGGGCAGACCTTGCTCGGCATTTGTATCCAGAAATTTGGCAGTTGCACGTCACAACTTTTGCAACAGATCCATGAGCTAAACCCTTCGCTGAACAATCCGGACCACATCGAATCCGGCCAGAATATTCGCATCCCGGTGCTGGCCGCACAATCGGGTGCCGGCGAACAGGCTCGCAGTACGTCGTCCACTCCGTAGAGCTCGCACGAGTAGGTCTTTGATTGCGTGTTGCTAAGAGTGAACTGAACTCTAAGCGTCCGTTCCGGCCTCGACATGTTCGTAGAGGCTTCCCGGTTTCATAAACGGAACGACCGTGTGAAAGATCGTGGCGCGAAGGCAAGGCCGCCAAAAAAAAGCATCCGAGCAGGGCTCGGTCGGTCGGCAGTACCTTCTTAGCAACAACGAGGTTCCTCCTGCGAAGTGGATGAGTTCTTGCTGGTTGGTGATCTCATGTTCCAGCATGAAGGCTCGCATCACAGCGGAAAGTGATTCCTTCTTGCAGTGCAAGTCGTTCATCTGCAAATCGAGATAAGTGACTCCATTCCGGCGCCAGCCACTCAGAACGCTCAACCATGTTCCATCGGGCAGGCGCAAACCCATGCAGAAGAAATCAGGTATCTCATCAAGCAGGTGGTAGCGGGCATGATAAAACCCGTCCATCCGATATGGCAGCGACCTCGGCTGAAGGCTCAGCATCGCTTCGAGAGCCTGGGCGGGCTCGAGCGATGGTACGAAGACCACATGCGCCTGGGTTTCCAGCTGCTTGCGCTTTCCCGCCAGGCTCCGTCGCGTGCGGGGGCCCATGCTGGCCAGCATCGCGGGGTAAGTTCTTTTGAGTGGAAGCTTCCGCTGTATGTGACCACCGGCGAACATACGGTATTTACTCCCGGGCCCCATGACCTCGATACAGTTTTCTAAAGAAGTTCTGATCGCGAAGCTCAGGCCGTAAACCCGCCAACATTTCAGTACGGCCTGGGCTGCCAAAAACACATACTGCACCCGGAATGCTTCGTGACCCGTTACAAGGCCATCGCCCACGGTGTCTCCTCCGCGCCATAAGCCGAGACCAATGCAGTATCGGCAATGTTCGATAAACAGCACGCAGGCTTCGAGGTCCTGATTTCGGCGAATCAGAACCGCCGCAACCCTGCGGTTTTTTTGCTTGTTTGCGGCAATGAAATATTCAAGATCCGTGGTGAAGTCGTCTTGCTGGCCGCAACGCAGGCGGAGTTCACGAATCGCCGGGATATACACCCGAAGCTTTCCTTCACCGATAAGAACTTCGGTGGTTCTTTCGCACCCGTCGAGGACAGGGCTGGCTCTTCGCCTCTCGAGCGCCGGATCATCAGCCAAGGCGTTGTGGATTCTGAACAAACTAGCTACGCTCAGTTTTCCGCTCCGGCAGGACATGTTCCGTCCCAACATCTATGCGCTGCGAAGGAGGATGTACTTGAAATCTCTACCAGCATAACGGATCCTTCACCGCGAGGCCTAGTACTGTGTGTTGGTAACCCCACTCCTCTCGCCGCTCCGCGCAGCGAATTCGGGCTGATAAACTGGGGCATCGACTAGAATTCGGTTGAGGTCGCGCTTGAGGCGAGACCCTAAGTAGTTTGATGAATATTCAAAAACAAGCGAAAGCAGGAACGCAGCATGTCCCTCAGGATTAACGACACGGCGCCCGACTTTACTGCCGAAACGACCCACGGCACCATCCACTTTCATGAGTGGATCGGAGATGGTTGGGCCATTCTCTTTTCTCACCCCAAGGATTTCACTCCAGTCTGCACCACAGAGCTGGGCAGTGTGGCCGGCCTCCATGACGAATTTAAAAAGCGCAACGTCAAGGTCATAGGCCTGAGCGTGGATCCGGTGAGCAATCACGCAAAATGGGCAATCGATATCGAAGAGACCGGCGGCTACAAGGTCGAATACCCCATGATTGGCGACACGGAACTCAAGGTTGCCAAGCTATATGACATGTTGCCCGCCGATTCAGGCGACACTTCCGAGGGCCGCACGGCCGCAACCAACGCCACCGTCCGCACCGTCTTCATCGTCGGCCCTGACAAGAAGATCAGGCTGCACTTGAGTTACCCCATGACCACGGGGCGCAATTTTCCAGAATTGCTGCGCGTCATCGATTCCATGCAACTGACCGCCAAACACAAGGTGGCCACCCCCGCAGATTGGAAGATGGGTGATGATGTCATCATCCTCCCCTCTGTCTCCGACGAAGAAGCCAAGCTCAGGTATGCCGACGGCTGGAAATCGCCCAAGCCTTATCTTCGCCTCGTTCCTCAGCCGAAGTAGTCCGCCGCACCGTAATATGCAACGAGTCGCGTTCCTTCTGCGGTTGCGCCCCGGCACGGAAGAGGCGTACGACCAGGCCCACAAAGAAGTATGGCCGGAGATGCTGGCGCTCCTCAAGCGCGCCGGTATCTCCGAGTACTCGATCTTCCGCCGCGATCAGCTTCTCTTCCTTACCATGCAGGTCGAGAATTTCGAGCAAACCTGGGCGACGATCGAAGCCGATCCGATCAACACTCGCTGGCAGCAGGCGATGGCGGCTTATTTTGCGCCCCCAGACCCAGCCTTGGACCCGCTGCGTCCCGGCGAGCGCTTTCCCATGCTGCGCGAAGTCTTTTACCTGCCCTAGCTACTTTGCGGCGCAAAAGTGAAGCGTGGAAGCCGCGCCACTCGGGGCCGCAGTAGCATCGCAGGTGCGGAGAGTACATTTTTCTAAAAAATGATCTTGATTGTGAGGCGAGTCAGTGTTTCACTCTTACACATGAAACGAACTAGAGAGGAGCATGCTCATCTCCTGCGTGGCCTTCCCGACTTGAGCGATATCCTGCGCGGCTCGCTACTG
>JBAVQC010000021.1:0-2416 GCA_049693715.1 Acidobacteriaceae bacterium
CACGTATGCGAAGGACGCCGGCGCGGCCGCGGCTGTAGTCAAAGCGATTGAACTCGGTGGCGGAAAGGCCATCGCGATCCAGGCGGACGCTGCCAACGTTGAAGCAGTCAAGGGTGCGGTCGAAAAGGCCTTCTCGACCTTCGGCCGACTTGATGTGCTTGTGAACAATGCCGGCACGGCAATTCCGAAATCGTTCGAAGAGTCGACGCTGGAGGAGATGGATCGTGTGATCGACATCAACGTCCGCGGCGTATTCGCCACCACGCAGGCGGCGCTGAAGCACATGAAGGATGGTGGTCGCATCATCATGGTCGGTTCGGCGGTGGGCGAGCGTGCCGTTGCGCCAGGGCTTGTGCCCTACGCGGCCACGAAGGGAGCCGTCAAGATGTTTACCCAGGCACTATCCAGAGAGGTCGGGAGCCGAGGCATCACGGTCAACAACGTCCAGCCGGGGCCGATCGACACGGATTTGAATCCCGCCTCGGGTGATTGGGCGGTACCACAGAAGGCCGCAACAGCGCTCGACCGCTACGGGCATGTGGATGAGATCGCCGCGATGGTGGCGTTTGTCGCCGGTCCGGAGTCCTCATACATCACTGGGGCGAACCTTACCGTGGATGGCGGAATGAACGCTTGAACCAATGCGCAGTCAGTCAATGGGTTTTACGGCAGATGTATCCGTGCTGACCCGATTGAGAGCCGACGACTTAAAGGAGTCGGCTCTGCCTCGACTTCACGTGCCGCACTCATCTTATCCGTTAGCTGACTGGCAGGAGATAGGACAATGACTACACTCCAAAACAAAACTGCGCTCGTGACGGGTGCATCAAGAGGAATAGGCCGCGCGACTGCAGCGGCGTTTGCTAAGGCCGGGGCGCATGTCCTGGTTCACTATGGCCGCTCTGCTCGTGAAGCGGAATCTCTCGTCGGCGAGATCCACGCCAAGGGCGGCCGCGCAGATGTAATTTCGGCGGATCTGGGAACACCGGATGGCGCGTTGCTGCTCGCCAAACAGGTGCGCTCCATTGTCGGCGATCGACTCGATGTGCTTGTGCTCAACGCCGGAATCAGTAAGGCGGCAACTATCGCCGACTACACGGTAGAGGATTTTGACAATCTCTTTGCGACAAACGTTCGAGGCCCGTTCTTCGTGGTGCAGCACCTCCTGCCCATTCTTGGTCAGGACTCAAGCATCGTTGCGATCTCTTCCCTTGGAGCCCGTGCGGTGCCCGGCAAACCCGGTCTGGAAAATCCTTCCCTTCTTGCTTACAGCTCGACCAAAGGAGCACTTGAGACGCTGGTCAAGAACTGGGCGGCCATTCTCGGGCCGCGCGGCATACGCGTTAACGCTGTTGCGCCAGGCGTAATCGATACAGATATGTCGAGTTTCACGAAGACTGAAGCGGGCCGTGAGGCCGCGCTGGGAATGCAGGCATTAAGGCGTATCGGCAAGCCCGAGGATGTTGCCGACGTAGTCGCGTTCCTGGCTTCAGACAAGGCGCGCTGGATCACAGGCGCGAGCATTCCAGTCGATGGTGGCTCGAAGTTGTAACTGGCAACAGGAGAGCACAAATGAGTACCCAATTGACCAACGCGAAGCAGATCAGAATTCCCGGGCCGGACCATCCCATCACGATCTCTCCAGCTGAGGGCAAGGTGCGTGTGACGGTGACCGGGAAGATCGTTGCTGAATCGTCGCGAGCACTCCGGTTGGAGGAGAAGGGATGCCCGCCGGTTTACTACGTGCCGCGCAGCGATACGGATATGTCGTTGCTCGTTCGGACAACGCACTATACCTACTGCCCGTACAAGGGCGATTGCACCTACTACAGCATTCCCATCGGCGGAGCCAAATCGGAATACGCAGTTTGGACCTACGAAAAACCTTATGAGGCAGTCGCCGACATTAAGGATCACTTGGCGTTTTATCCCACGCGCGTCGACGCAATCGAAGTGATCTCTTAAGAACTTTAAGTCGATCGATACAGGAGTTCATGTGATGTCGAATCAGTCGCTTTTCACACCATATCGGATGGGAGACCTCGACCTTCCTAACCGTATCGTCATGGCGCCGCTCACTCGGATGCGCGCGCAATCGCACGATCATGTGCCCACGGCCTTGCAAGCGGAGTATTACGCTCAACGTGCTTCGGCCGGACTGATTATCGCCGAAGCCACTGCGATTAGCCCGGAGGGATTTGGCTGGGCTGATACACCAGGACTGTGGACGGAGCAGCAGGTCCGCGGATGGCGACGCGTCACGGAGGCCGTCCATGCAGCAGGCGGCCGCATCGTTGCACAACTCTGGCACACCGGCGCAATCTCGCATCCAGAACTACTGAACGGCGCGAAGCCCGTCTCCGCATCGGAGGTCGATCCAGGCCAGATCTCGGTCACGCCTACAGGAAGGAAGCCC
>JBAVQC010000022.1:0-29098 GCA_049693715.1 Acidobacteriaceae bacterium
AGGTTCGTCAACGCCACCAAGTTTTACAGGAATCCGGGGGACCCGGAGTTCCTGCCACGTTGTGCTGGACACGATTACGTGTGCGCCTTTCCCTTACAGAAAGGCGCGTGAGGTTCGTCAACGCCACCAAGTTTTACAGGAAATCCGGGGGACCCGGATTTCCTGCCACGTTGTGCTGGACACGATTACGTGTGCGCCTTTCCCTTACAGAAAGGCGCATGAGGTTCGTCAACGCCACCAAGTTCTACAGGAAATCCGGGGGAGCGAAGCCGAGCGACTGCAGTTCCGCGGACCTTTCCTGGAAATGTTTCCGACAGAACGCAGCGTAGTGGCCCTATCCTCATATAATTCAGACACAGTTACAGATTGATCAGGTTTGCGGCGTTTCCCATGCGCCCGATTTTGCAGCGCGGAAAACGGCTTCGATCACCGCCATGTTCCTGATCGCGTCGGTCAGCGGAACGGGCGCCGGCCTGCCTTCCCGCACGGCTTTGGAAAAAACGTCGCCTTGAATCGTGTACTGGTCGCAGATAGGGAAGGTTTCTACCGTGATTCCGCCGCCAAACAGGTCGCGCCCGTCGTCGATGAAAATTCTTGAGGGGCGGTCATTGGGCGCGTTGAAGGGGATTTCAATTTCTATGCGGCCTTTGGTTCCCAACAATTGCATCCGCTGATACGGAACAAGCTGCGTGCTGCAGGTAAATGTAGCGTGCCCGGAGGGGAACTCGAGGAGCGCGGAAGTCAGGCGGTCGGTCTGGAAAGTGGGGTCCTTCTCGAGCAGGCTCGACACCCGCAACGGCTCCTCGCCGAAGAGAAAACGCGAGGTGTTGATGGTGTAGCAACCGATGTCCATGAGCGCGCCGCCACCACACTCTGCAATGTTGCGGATGTTCTTCGGATCGGTATTGTGGTAGCTGAAGAAACCCTGGATAGAACGCAAAGGGCCGATGCGGCCGGAGGCAACCAGTTCGCGGGCCCGCAGCCACTGCGGATGAGTGCGCACCATGAAGGCTTCGCCGATGATGACGCCAGTGCGCTCCTGCACTGCCAGCAGACTCCTGGCTTCGGCTACGGACAGGCTGATCGGCTTCTCGCACAGGACGTGCTTTCCCGCCTCGGCAGCCTTGATTGACCAGGGAACATGAAGCTGGTTGGGCAGCGGATTGTAGATGGCTTCAATCTGAGGATCGGCGAGCAGTTCTTCGTACGAGCCATAGGCCTTGGCAATGCCCAAAGCGCGGGCCGCTTCCTCGGCTTTGTGGAGGTGGCGCGAGGCAATCGCGCTCAACTCGACCCAATCACCCTTTTGCATGGCCGGCAATACTTTCTTCAGGCCGATTCCAGCAGTGCTCAGTACTCCCCAACGGACTTTGTTTGGCATATCCGAAATCATATCCGGAAAGTGTTTAGATCAGGGCTACTTGGGTTTCCGGCCGGGCCACACGGGATCGCGTTTTTCCAGAAAAGCGCTCAGTCCCTCGTGGAAGTCGGCGCTGTTGCGGATCTTCTCATTCCATCGCATGGCACGCGCCAGGTCGCGATCGAGGCGCTCCTTGGCAAACGATGACAGCAGTTTCTTGACCGCGCTCATCGACTCCGGGCTGTTCCTGAGCAAGAGTTCTGCCAGTTCGCGCACCCGCGGCATCAGTTGGCCCTCGGCCACCAACTCCGTCACCAGGCCCTGCGCCATGGCCTCTTCGGCGTTCAGGATTCTGCCGGAAAGAAGCAGGCTCTTGGCCTTCTTTTCTCCCACCATCTCGAGCAGAAATACGGAAACGATGGCGGGAATGAAGCCGATTCTTACCTCTGTATAGCCGAACCTGGCCTGTGGTGCGGCGAGAGTAAAGTCACAGAGCGTCGCTAATCCGGTCCCACCTGCTATGGCTGGACCATTGACCGCCGCGATCGTGGGTTTGTTCAGCTCGTAGAGCCGGCGCATCATCCACATGGTCGCTTCGGCGTCCCCCCGCTGATCTTCCGGGCGCTGATTGGTAAGCGACTTGAGATTTTCCAGATCCATGCCTGAACAGAAAGCCGTTCCGGCGCCGGTTAACACCACCACGCCACAAGCGCAGGTGGATGAGTCGCCAATCGCGTGCGTAAGCTCAGCGATCATTTGCGGATTCAAAGCATTCCTGCGCTCGGGCCGATTCAGGGTAATGGTGTGGATGTTCTCGGCTTCCTTGATTTCCAGCGTTGCGTAATGAATGGCCACGGTTCTCGCATGCTCCTCAGTGCTTTTATAGCTGTTAATGCCCTAACCCGTTTGGGCCACACCGAATCGTTGGGCGATGGAACGGGCCGTGGCCAGCAAGTCATCCAGGGGTCGCAGGCGAGGCAAGTTCGCACCGAGCTGGTTGAGTTCGGTGATGGCTGCCTCGGTGGCCACATTGCCCACCAGCGCGTCCTGGGCGAAGGGACAGCCGCCGAGCCCGCCTAACGCCATGTCGAGGCGCCTGCAGCCTGCCTCGTAAGCTGCTGCGACCTTGGCCGCGGCCTGGCTTGGGCTGGCGTGCAAGTGAGCCCCCAGCTCCATTCCGGGGACTGCGGCGAGCACAGCGCCCACCAGCGATCGGATCTGCGGTGGGTCAGCCATGCCGACGGTATCGGCCAGCGAGATCTCGGTCAGGCCTAGAGATCTTAGCGAATGACAGGCAGTGATCACTTCCTCCTGGCTCCAGGGGTCACCATAGGGATTGCCGAAAGCCATGGAGAGATAAGCCACGACACCCAGGCCGGCGCCGGCTGCCTGCGCGCATATTTTCTCCAATGTCTGCAGTGCCTGGAGCGGTGTCTGTCTCTGGTTGCGCGCCAGGAAGGTGGGGGACAGGGAATAAGGAAACCCCAAGGTGCGGACTGCGCCGGTGGAGATAGCCCGTTCTGCGCCTTGCTGGTTGACCACGATGGCGATTATTTCCACGTCGCTTGTGGGGCCAAGCAGAGTCAATACACGCTCCGAATCGGCCATTTGCGGCACTGCCGCGGGGGAGACGAAAGAGACTGCGTCTATATGCCGAAATCCTGCGCCGGCAAGAGCTCGCAGGTAATCAGCCTTGACTTCAGCCGGAATGTGCTGCGGCATAGCCTGCCAGGCGTCCCGCGGGCACTCGATGATCTTGACCTCTCCGCTGGCCACAGCAGCCTTCCTCCGTGCGCTAGGTGCGCGCCAGTAGCCACAGTACGCCGAAGCCCAGTAGATGTATGGCAGCGACCTGTGCGAGGGCAACCCACAGCGGCTTCCACTTCATCACCACCGTGGTGTAAAGGCCGTAGAGGGCCCATTGCGCATACAACATTATCTGCGACCAGTTGTTGCTGGTCGATTCGGTGAGGCGCAGTTGGGGCTGCTTGAGCAGCAACGCGTAGGGGTAAAGGAGTTGTAGCCGGAGAAGGCCGCCTGCGCCCATCAGGGGCAGGATCTCGGCCATTTTTACAGCCGCGAAGGTGATCGCGATTCCGAGGAGCAGCGGCCACCAAGCCACCCAGCCCGCCTTCTTTCTTTTTCTATTTTTGATTGCGGATCGTTTAGGACGCGCCAGCGTCTGCGAGCTCATGCTCCGAGCATACCGCCGGGTGGAGTGAAAGGCGTTGCAATCCTTAGATGCAGAGGCATGGCGCACCTTTCTGATCACATCGGGGACTTTTAAAAAAACGCGGGAGCTGAAGAGGCAGCGGAAAGATGCTTTGTATGTGCCGTAAAAGAATCGAATGGATATGTTTTTCTGTTCTCACACCCGCTTCAGCCCCTGCCGGAGCGCGCCATTCCACGGATTTAGAAAGTAAATGACCCTTAGCGGGGCACGAGAAAGCTATCGGGGATGGGGGCTTCGTCAGATTCCTGGCGCTTGTTTAAGCCACCGTAGCGGCGCTCGCGGCGCTGGTAGTCGGCAATGGCTTCGAGGAGATGGATGCCGCGGAAGTCGGGCCAGAAGCGGTCGGTAACGTAAATCTCGGAGTAAGCCATTTGCCATAGCAGGAAATTGGAGACGCGAAATTCCCCACTGGTGCGCACCACCAGGTCGGGGTCAGGCATATGCGCGGTGTAGAGGTGGCGGCTGATGTCTCCTTCGCTGATGTTCTCAAGCGAAAGGTTTTTCGCGGCGGCTTCGCGGGCCAGGGCTTTCATTGCGTCCACCATCTCCGAGCGGGCGCCATAATTAAGCGCGAGCGTGAGCACGGTGCCGTTGTTATGCGCAGTGGCCTCGGCGGCCCACTGCATCTTCTCCTGGACCTCAGAGGGCAGCTCATGAGTGCGGCCGATGTAAGCGATGCGCACGTTGTTGTCGTTCATGCGTTCGACGTTGTCGACCAGGTAGGAGCGCAGCAGGCGCATGAGGAAGTTGACCTCGGTCTTGGGCCGGCGCAGATTGTTTTCGAGCGAGAAGGCGTAGAGCGTGAGCCAGGGCAGGTTGATGCGCGAGGCGGTCTCGACCACAAATTGAACCGACTCAGCGCCTTGCTGGTGACCGAGAAAACGCCTGAGGCTGCGCTTGCCTGCCCACCGTCCGTTTCCATCCATGATGATGGCAACGTGCTGCGGCAGGCGAGCCGGCTCCAGTTGGCGATAGACAGCCTGTTCTTCAGGAGATAGTTCAGCTATGCGGCTCGGTGGCAGGAATCGCAAAAGGATTGCCTTTCCTTACGACCGTAGCACATGGTCCCCTCCCCCCGCAAAATCGCTCAGCGACAACCATAGCGGGGGGTTCTTACCAATTACCTGGGGCGCGGAAGGGCCCGCAGCTCAGGCGGTTCTGCGACGGCCCAAGGCCACGTCGCGCACCTGGTTCAGGAACATGGAGCGCTGCAGCGAATCCATCTGTGAAATATACGGAGCAAGTTCAGCCAGAAACGGATCACCGAGAATCGACGCAGTTTCTTCATGCCGGCGGCTGCGCGCGTCACGAAGCAGGTTGCAAATGTCGATCTCCAGCGCCGCCGCCAATCTTGCGAGCGAAGACAGCGTTGGCATGGCCTTGCCGTTCTCGATTTTGGAAATATAGGTACGTGGCACTTGCATGCGGCCGGCAAGCTGACGTTGACTCAGATTGCGGCCCTTGCGAAGATCACGCACCGCACGCGCCACCTGAAGGCCGTTATCTTCTGCGACGGCTTCTTCCGGCTCTCCGGCGAATTGCGGAACGAGCCGTTCCGGTTCTTCGACTTCGAGCGGTTTGTGGCAGCGCCTACATAGAGAATTCGCGGTGCGAAACTGAACCAGAGTGCAGCGTTCACACCGTAGAACCTCACGCGCCTCGACGGTTGCTAGGGTAGTGGCCATAATGTTTATCACGGAGCGCCAGAGCAGGGCGGTCCCAGTAAGAAGCGCCGCTTTTAGATCACTTGCATCTTAGGATGCCAAGTACTCGTTTAGCGACGGTCCCTACCTGATTCATGATTACAGTGATGCAGGGTATTCTCAATGTCAAGTTAAAAAGTAGGGCCAAAGCGGAAAACGTGGTACGAATTTCGGAAGAAAGCCTAAGAAACACGGAGCACGACGGCTGTCTGTGCAAAAAAATACGAAATGACCGGAACAAAATACACGCGAACCGAAGCCTGGACTCTCCTCAACCAGTACACACAATCGGCTGGTCTGATCAAACACGCACTCGCTGTTGAGGCCTGCATGAGCGCTCACGGCGACCAGCAGGCAACCACTCGCGGGCTTACTGGAGACGCTGCTGACGGCCTGTGCGAGACCTACCGCATCACCGGTTTGCTGCACGATTTTGATTACGAAAAATATCCCAGCGCGGAGGAGCATCCCTTCGTCGGAAACAAAATTCTTGCTCAGCAAGGATGGCCGGAGGAGATTCGCGAAGCGATCATGGGTCATGCACAGTACTCCGGTGTAATGAGAAAAACCCATCTCGCTAAAGCCCTCTTTGCGTGCGACGAGCTGGCCGGTTTTCTGACCGCAGTATCGCTCGTGAAACCGACCCGATCGATCTTCGATGTGGATGTCGCGAGTGTCCGTAAGAAGATGAAAGATAAGGCATTTGCGCGCGGTGTCCATCGCGGTGACATCATCCAGGGGGCGGAGGAACTGGGGCTCGAGCTCGACGCCCATATTGCTTTCTGCATTGCCGCTATGCGCAGCTCCGCCGGGGTGTTGGGCCTCGAAGGCGCAGCGGCTTCTCCTCCCCGGATGTAACCCTGATTCTGTTCTGCCGGAATGCGTAGGACTCACCTGACGCAGCGGCCTCGGCGGAGCAAATGAGACGACAAATAATGTAACTGTATGTGTTTCGTTATCGGCGCGGCGCAACTTTCCTTCCGCCGCGGTGCTCAGGATTTTTTCCGGCAGTTTGTATCCCATAGGCGAAGCGTTTCAATTTCAGGCGTTCGTTTTCTGGGAAGAGAGTTCGTCGTTCGGTGGGCGCTTGCCGGGACCTTTGAAAGCGCGATCCCTATCTTCGCAGGCGCCTCACTCTTAGTTCTTTTTTACCTGTGTTGTTGCGTCGAGGGCAAAGAATCGCGTTAACACCTTGGTGTTATTGGCGTGTGTGATTCATTGGGCGCCGCGATACTGCTCCGAGCGGAGAGGTTCGGCGTTTTCGGGCGCCGTGGGGTCGATGGCAAAGTCGAAGACCTCGCCGTCGGCAAAGCCTGGGCTGGAGGGCAACGGAACAAGCGCATATTCGCCCGCCGCCAGCGCCTGCTTGGGAGACAGCCGATACCAGTCCGTCGTTCCCACTCGTTGCTGCTTCATGTTGATGATGTCCGGAAATTGCCCATCCGCATGCTTTGCTTGTTGCTTTAGTTGCGCCATGGTTTCTTTCGTTACCCCGCGCCGCTGCCCTTCCAGGTTGAGGTGAACCACGACCAGATCGGAGCGGCTGTTGTCGCTGCCCGAGACCCCGCGCAAAAAGAACTCCGGAGCTGCATCATGCACCCGGACCGCAGCCGCCTCCCCCTTGAATTCAATGGAGCGCCTTAATTTGAGAGAGAACCCGGCATCCTCCGCTGTGGTGTCCGGGGGCCTCAGCCGCACCAGTTCGCGCACGCCCTTCCAGGTATCGAGCGCCCACACATGCCCGTAGGTCGGGAGTTGGAGACCCTCCGCCACACTGATGTCATCGGAAGAGACGCTCTCCCGCGGTGTTACCTGAGCGGGGCACAGGAGCGATGCCCCGCAAAACAGGATCAGAGTCAGGGGGAGAGTGCGATGAGATTGCATGTTTCGTGTTTTTCTCAGGCGATGGACCGCGAAACCATCCTAGTGTGCAATCGCGGAGAACCCAAGGAAAACCGCGTGGAGCCGAAAGAGACGGGGCAAGGGGCAACACTCCAGCGATGCGCCGCGAAAGACACGACAGGAGCGCGGCCGGTGGCGGGGGAGAAACCTTAGAAGGTGTACAGCACGTAACCGGCAAGCAATGCGAAAACCGTCATCACCAGGATGGCTTCCAGTTTCTCGTAGTTCGACCCAGCACCACTAAAGTGGTAACGCGATGGCTTCTTGGGGTCGTACTGGATGGCCAACCGCTCGCCGACCGTGTAAGGCGCAATGTGCGGCGTGCTGTGATGACAGAATTCCCCGTGATGGATCTGCCCGCCCATTTGATAGGTGAACTTTATCTGATAGTGGCCCGCTATGCCCCCTAGATGGTCGTGGAGCCGCACCCATTCACAAGAATCGACGGTGCCATACGTGGTGGGCCAGGTGCGTGACGGAGTTAACTTCCATAGAAAGCTAGACATGACGTTCTCTTCCGATAGGAGCATCTTTCGGCCATAGGGGTTGGCCATAAGATAATCTGGCAGCAGTATGTCACGTTCGGGGGATGTTGGAAAGAGAAAAATTGTGCCATAGGCCACCAATCTGTCAAGCTATTGGGCTTCGCGATTTGCCGGTTGTCCAACCAGTGCGACGGCTGAGATGCTATGTTGGCGAGTTTCTTATGGCCGGCGCAAACCCAGACCAATCCGTTATTCCATCCGCGGCTGAGCCGCAGTTCTCCAACGTCCTCGTTTCCACCCTCGACCCGGCTACGAGGAAGAGCCGCGCCCATACAACCGGCATGGAAGCACTTCTGCAGGCTTTAGGGCAGCAGGAGGAGGGGATCCGCCAGGGCGGAGGCGCAAAGGCCATCGACGCCCAACACGGGAAAAAGCGCCTAACGGCCAGAGAACGGCTGGCATTGCTCCTGGATCCCGGCCAGGAGTTCCTGGAACTGGGCCTGTTTGCGGCTTTCGGCATGTATGAGGAGTGGGGTGGCGCGCCCGCTGCAGGGGTGGTCACCGGTCTGGGGTCGGTGGCGGGCCGGTTGGTCATGGTAATCGCCAACGATGCGACCGTCAAAGCCGGGGCCTTCTTCCCTATGACGGCGAAGAAGGTCTTGCGGGCCCAGGCAATCGCGCTGGAAAATCGGATTCCGACCATCTACCTGGTGGACTCCGCAGGGGTGTTCTTGCCCTTGCAAGAGGATGTGTTTCCTGACCAGGACGATTTCGGGCGAATTTTCCGCAACAACGCGGTCATGAGCGCCAGGGGGATCCCACAGATTACGGCGATCATGGGCATGTGCGTGGCCGGTGGCGCGTATCTTCCGGTGATGACCGACCACGTGCTGATGACGGAGGGCAGTGGGCTCTTTCTGGCAGGCCCGGCACTGGTGCAGGCGGCCATCGGGCAGAAGTACTCAGCGGAGGAGCTGGGAGGAGCCACCATGCATGCCGAGATTTCGGGCACGGTGGATTTCAAGGAACCGAATGACCATCTCTGCCTGGCCCGGCTTCGATCGTTGGTGTCCAGGCTCGGCCACGGGCCGGTGGCGCCATTTGATCGCGCGGCCTACGACCCGGGCCGGGATGCGCCCAGGTTTGCTGCCCAGGACCTCTATGCCTTGCTCGATCCGGATCCGGCTAAAGGCGCGGGCAACAGCTACGACATGCACGACGTGGTAGCGCGGTTGGTGGATCGATCACAGTTCGACGAGTACAAACCGGATTACGGTAAGACGGTTCTTTGCGGCTATGGCCGGATCGGCGGTTTTGCGGTCGGAATCGTCGCCAACCAGAAGACCCATCAGACGCACACCAGCCAGACCGGGGAAAAGAGGGTTGAATTTGGCGGTGTGATCTATGCGGAGAGCGCGCAGAAGGCTGCGCGCTTCATCATGGACTGCAATCAGAACCTGATCCCGCTTATCTTCCTCCATGACGTCAACGGATTTATGGTCGGTCGCGATGCGGAGTGGAGCGGGATTATCCGCGCTGGGGCTCAGATGGTCTCAGCGGTCGCAAACTCCACGGTGCCCAAGATCACCATCATTCTCGGCGGTTCCTTTGGCGCCGGCCACTACGCGATGTGCGGCAAGGCCTATGATCCGCGATTCCTGTTTGCCTGGCCTACGGCCCGCTACGCGGTGATGAGCGGAGCCTCGGCGGCCAGCACCCTGGTGGAAATAAAGATCCGCCAGTTGGAGCGTGGCGGTAAGCAGTTGAGCGAAGAGGAAAAGAGCCAGGTCCTCGAATCGATCAAGGCCAGCTATGACGAGCAAACGGATTGCCGGTACGCGGCCGCCCGCTTGTGGGTGGATGCGATCATCGATCCGGCTAAGACACGCGAGGTGCTGATTACGGCGCTCAAAGCGGTGGCGCTGAATCCCGAGGTGGAGAAGTTCAACCCGGGCGTGATTCAGACTTAGTTTTCAGACGCCTAACAGCGGCACGCCCTCAGCTGTGGCGGCGGCGCGTAAGTCACCGTCCAGGGTAGCCAGCGGCAGCCTGCGGCGGTGGGCCAGCTCCAAATAGGCCGCATCGTACAAGGTCAACCGATGACGATGCGCGAATTGGAGAGTTCCATGCCAGGCGTGTTTGCTGGTTTCGAGATCTGTGCTGATTCGCCACTGCGATAGATCGGCTAACATTGCATCGCGGAAAGTGCTGTCGTGGCGTCCGCGGCGGACCCCGAATTCGAGAACGTTGGCAACCTCAAGCGACCACAGAGAGGGTACCCAGGCGCCATTCTGGGCGAGGAGCTCAACAACTCGGCGGATGGCGGGAGTCATTTCCTCGACGTAGAGCCAAGCCACAGTCGCCGAGCTGTCAAGGACAAGACTCATGGTCGGGATGCGTCTCGGTCCGCCTTGAGGGTTTCCCAATCGAAAGGCCCTAGCTTTGCCTGTTTGGTTCGGTCTCGCATGCGCTGCAACGTAGCCAGCGTCTGAGAGGGATAGGTTCCACCGTCGCTAGGCACTAGCCGGGCCACCGGCCTCCCGTGCCGGGTGATGACAACCTCTTCTCCTTGCTCCACGCGGTCGAGCAGGGCGCTCAGCTTGTTTTTTGCCTCGAATGCTCCTACTTCTATCAAGACGCGAAACCCTCCCGTCTAGCTTAAGCCAGATGATACACCGAAAAACCATCTGCCGTGTATCCTGCTTGAAACAATGAAGAGGGTCATAACCGCAGCCGTACTCATCCCCCTCGTTCTGCTGCTCTTGCTCAAGGGATCCTTTGCAACCCTCGTGGTTGCGACGGCATTGGTGGCCGAACTTGCCGCCTGGGAATATCTCTTCATCGCCGATTGCCAAGGCTTCCGGCGCACTCTGGTTCTGATCGCCATTGCAGTGCTCTTCGCCGCGACCTTCTTCAGCCCCGCCCTCATCTTGCCGGCACTCGGCCTTTGCAGTCTCGTTCTGGTGTTGGCTTGCAGCTTTGCGTCGCCGCTCGAACGCGTTCTACGCGATGCCGCGTTTTCGATTTTCCCGCTCCTGTATATCGGTTTAACCCTGGCCACGTTGCCGCTGCTGTGGGTTCAGGCGGAGGGTCCCTCGCTGCTGATTCTTCTTTTCTGTATTGTGTGGACCGGGGATATCGCCGCCCTCTACGTCGGTCGAAACTTTGGACGGCACAAGCTGGCGCCGCAAATCAGCCCCAACAAGAGCTGGGAGGGAAGCGCCGCCTCGCTCGCTGGAAGCTTGCTCATTGCCGCCCTGCTGACAGCCCTGGCGCGTTGGTTGGGGAGCAGGGCAGCTCTTCATTTCCCGGGACCCCTGGTTCGGTGGCTGGGATTGGCGGTCCTGTTGAATGTCTTCGCCCAGGTTGGCGATCTGGTCGAGTCCGCGATCAAGCGTGGGGCCGGAGTCAAGGATTCGGGCACTCTGCTGCCCGGTCATGGCGGTCTCCTCGACCGCATCGATGCCCTGCTGCTGGCCGCGCCGGCGCTGTGGTACGCTCAATGGATTCAACTGTATTTCGAGCGGGCTAGCTTGCGTTGAAGCACATTTGCATCCTCGGTTCTACCGGTTCCATCGGGACCAGCACCCTTTCCATCATTGAGCGGTATCCGGAGCGATTCGCGGTTGCTTCGTTGGTCGCCGGGCGAAATCTGCATCTGGCGTTCGCCCAATGCCAGCGATGGCAACCCCTGCTGGTCTCCATGGCCACCGAACAGTTGGCGGGCGAACTAGCGGCGCGGCTTAAAGCTGCAGGCCTCACGTCCATTGAGGTGGTCTATGGCAGCGCCGGGACGGTGCGAGCCGCCACGCTGTCCCAAGTGGATTTTGTGGTTTCGGCGATCGTCGGCCTGGCGGGCCTGGAAGCTACTTATGCCGCGGTGGCGGCGGGCAAGCCGGTGGGTCTGGCCAACAAAGAGGCCATGGTGGCCGCCGGAGAGATCCTCACCCGGCTGGCACGCCGCGACAACGTGCCCTTGCTCCCCATTGATTCCGAGCACAACGCTATTCACCAGTGCATGCGGGGCGGGGCCGCACAAGAAGTTCGCCGCATCTGGCTGACCGCTTCGGGCGGTCCGTTCCGGCAGCTTCCAGCGGAACAGTTTCAGCATGTAACGGTCGAGCAGGCACTGCGCCACCCTACCTGGGTCATGGGCCGGCGGGTCACCATCGATTCCGCCACCCTGCTCAATA
Source organism: Acidobacteriaceae bacterium (assembly GCA_049693715.1). Taxonomy (GTDB): domain Bacteria; phylum Acidobacteriota; class Terriglobia; order Terriglobales; family Acidobacteriaceae; genus PALSA-350. The sequence goes on from JBAVQC010000022.1 coordinate 11,877, forward strand.
AGGGCCTGGAGATCATTGAGGCCTGTCGTTTGTTTGACTTGCCTCCCTCGGCCGTCAAGGTCACGGTCCATCCTCAATCCGCTGTGCATTCGTTGGTTGAGTTCGTGGACGGGAGCATTCTGGCCCAGCTTTCCGTGACCGATATGCGGCTGCCCATCCTGTACGCGATGAGCTTTCCCGAACGGGTTCCCAGTGAACTGACCTTTGACCTGGCGGCTTTGGGACAGTTGACCTTCGAACCTCCTGATTTTGCACGGTTTCCGTGTCTTCGCCTGGCCTACGAGGCGGCCCAAACGGGCGGAGCCGCGTGCATCGCGTTGAATGCGGCGGATGAAATAGCTGTAGGAGCATTCCTCGAAGGCACCATTCCGTTTACCAGCATCCCGCGTACAATTGAAGCAGTTCTCGAGGTTACTCCGCCGACGCATCCTGAAACCATCCAGGAAGTACTGCAGTTGGATGAAGAAGCGCGGCGGGTGGCTCAGAACGTGGTATCAGGTTTTTCACCGGTTCTCCGTTGAACCCAATTCGCTGCGGACGCTTTCGGCCAGTAAAACCCCTTGCTCACCGCAGACGGTTCATTCCAGTCAATATCCCGGATGGTTCGGTGCTCCGTAGACTGGATCCGGCAGAGAGGCAAATGAGCGAATTTCTATGTCCTTTTTCTTAACCAGCACAGTGTCCATGCTTGTTGTGCTCGGCATCATGGTACTGGTGCACGAGTTTGGTCATTTCGCCGTTGCGAAGTTATGCGGCGTGCGCGTCGAAGTCTTCTCCATAGGTTTCGGCAAACGTCTTTTCGGTTTCCGCCGGGGTGACACCGATTACCGGCTGAGCCTGCTGCCTTTGGGCGGCTACGTCAAGATGTCGGGGGAATCGCCAGGCGAAGTCTCGACCGGCGATCCGGCAGAGTTCAATGCCCATCCCCGCTGGCAGCGTATGCTCATCGGCTTGGCTGGTCCAGTGTCGAACTTCCTGCTTGCCCTGCTGCTCATGACCGGCTTCTACATGATGCACAACGAGGTGGAGGCGTTCCGCTCCCAGCCAGCCAACATCGATTTCGTGTCCGATCACACAGCGGCCGCTGCGGCCGGACTGAAGCCGGGCGACCTGATTACCCGCTTCGACAGTGTGACGAATCCCACTTGGGAGCAGGTGTCGATCCGCTCGGCGATGAACGTGGCCCAAACGATTCCAGTAGACGTGAAGCGCGATGGGCAGATCGTGAGCACGCAGATGACTATTCCGCAACCTCGCGGGGGTGACGACTTCGACTTTGACACCGTCGGTTTTGTGCCCCGGATGCAGGAAGATCCAATCCGCGTTCGCCAGATCGAAGCTGGGATGCCGGCAGCCAAAGCGGGCCTGAAGGCCGGCGATCAGATTCTTTCCGTCGACGGGCTAACGCTTCACTCCGTCGATGCCATGCTTGCTTTTCTGCAACAGGGGAACGGCCGGCCGATTCAACTGTCCGCGCTGCGCGACGGCAAGACTTTCCAGGTTGAATTGCAGCCCATCATGGCGGACGAACCCGACGGGCGCAAACTTTACCGCATCGGTTTTGCTCCCAATTTGCCGCCTTTCAAGATCCAGCAGCTTCCGTTGCCTGCGGCCTTGAAGCAGTCGGTTCGTTTCAACCTGCGCTATTCCGGTTTGATCATCGAAGTGCTCCAACGCATGGTGACGCGCCGATTTGCCGTGCAGGACCTCAGTGGCCCGATTGGCATTGCGCGGGAGACCGGCCTTGCCGTTCAGCAGCCTGGATGGCAGCCGATTATCGGCCTCATGTCGATCATCAGCCTTAATTTGGGGATCTTCAACCTCCTTCCCATTCCGATTTTAGATGGCGGGGTGATTGCTCTGCTTCTGATTGAAGGCGTGATGCGGCGCGATTTGAACCCGGAGTTCAGGGAGCGGATCTACCAGGCAGCTTTCGTTGTGCTGCTGATTTTCGCCGCCTTTGTCATGTTTAACGACATTTCCAAACTGCAGGTGTTTAGCAAGCTGAAGCCGTAGATCCGTCCGCTTCTGCGGACGGATTTCAGAGATTATCGAGGCGCCCAAGGTGATGAAAACACTTTCTTCTCGGTAACTGCTTCTCGTCCCACAGCAACCGTACCCTTTGTCATCCCGGAGCAAGCGACTTGCCTGTGGCAAGTCAAGAGAGGAATGACACCGCAAGTCGCCATCGATGCGAGGCCCGGAGGGCCGGCCGCCCCAAGATCAGCCCAGCCCGGAAGGGCTGGGGATCAATCGCAAGCTGATCTGAGCGCCGTTGGCGCGGTACTCAATCCTGGCCTGCTCGCATCTCTGTCATTGGGAGCCGGACCTGCAGTTCCCCGGACTTTTCCTGGAAATGATTTTCGACGAACGTAGCGTCCGCGGTTTCTTTTTTCCGGCCTCCGCTACACTGAACTTCATCCATGTCAGTGTCCCAGACCCGAATTCGCGTTCGTTATGCCGAAACCGACCAGATGGGCGTCGTTTACCACGCCAACTTCTTCATCTGGTTTGAGCTTGGACGAGTCGAGCTTCTGCGCCAGCTCGGCTTCCAATATAAACAGATGGAAGTCGATGACGATTGCCACATCCCGGTCGTCGAAGCCAACTGCCGCTACAAATCTCCGGCGCGCTATGACGATGAATTGCTGCTCGAAACCAGGGTGCTGGCTTTGCGCCGTTCGGTAATCAAGTTCGGCTATCGGCTGCTGCGGGCGGAAGACGATGCCTCTACACTGCTGGCGGAAGGGGAAACCACCCACGTCACCGTCAACCGTGCGATGCACAAGGTGCCGCTGCCCAAAAAATATGTGGCCGTTCTAGAGCAATTCCTTGTCTAGCCGCACCCGAATCCTTTCGTTGCTTCTTCCCGCCGTTAGCCTGTGCCTTGCCATGGTGCTGGGTTTGCCGGGAGCCGCGCGTGTGCCCGACGCCGCGTACTATCGGCTGCTCGCACTGGGCCAGCGAGGCGCGGTGCCGGCACCTTTTTCGGCGCGCATTTTGGGCCCGGCCATTGCCGGAGGGTTGGGCCGCTCTACTGGCCTCGGAGTGGAGACCGGGTTCCTTTTGCTGGGTATCGCCTGCCTGGCCGCGTTGCTCGCTCTGCTCGCAGGACTGCTGTGGTCATGGCGGGCGCCCGCGGCAATCTTTGCTGGGATTTTTCTCATGCCGTTCTGGGTGGACATCTTCCACGACTACTACCTTCCCGACCTGCTGCACGCGGCGATCCTTGCAGCGATTCTGTTGTGCCTCTGGTTCGGCTATACCGCAACCGCCTTGCTCCTGCTCTTTCCCGCATACCTGGCGCGCGAATCGACCCTGCTGGTGGCGCTGTGCCTGATTTTTGCCTGTTGGCGACGGGTTCGACTGCGTCACGCCGTAATCGGCGTGCTGGCGATTCTCTGCGCCGGCCTGGTCAGCCGGCACTACGGCCAGGGAGGCCCCGCCAGCGTTCATGGCTTGGGTGGCGGGGTTTATATACTGGGCAAATTTTTCTGGAGTTTCTTCAAGAATGTTCTCGGGTTTCCCCTGTGGAGCAATACCCTCCCCGAGTGCAGCCCCATCTGGAGAACGGTGCTTCCAGGAGGACATCATCTCGGCGCGATTCAGGAAGTTGGTTTCTGCGAGCCATCCGTGTGGGGACCGTCGCGGCTGCTGATGGCCTGGTTTGGCATCTTTGGAATCGGGCCCTCACTCGCGTTTGTTTTGTGGCGGAAGTTGATTTCGCCCGCATCTGCGACCGATCAGCGCCTTCCCGGGCAACTCATCGTTTTCCGCTTCTGCGTGCTCTACGGAGTCATCAGCATCCTGATGACTCCCCTTCTGGGCGCCAGTGCTGATCGCCTGGTCGAGTATGGGTGGCCGTTCTACTTTGTCGCCGTGCCCTGGTTTGCCGCTTCGAGCTACGACCTGCGTGGTATCCGTACTTCCGCCATGGTGTTACTCCACCTGGGTACCTGTTGGCTGGCGTGGTTTGGATTCCGGGAGCGGACCCCCAGCTACCTGTTCGCAGGGTTGGCGGTGTTGGCTATAAATTGCGTGAGTTACGCCGTTTTCAAGCGTTTTGGGGCCAATCTGGCAAAGGCATAGCCCGCGGTAACTTACTTTTTTATCCACATTGTGGATAACCTGTGGATCGGGCACGTTTAAGATCCGCGATTGTGATCTTTTGCCGGGATTCGCGATGGTTAGGTAATTGTTATTGTGTCGTAATGGAACATTTCCGCGCCGGGAGTCTTCCGGCCTTACCTAATTGCCACACTCATAGAGGCAAATAAAATCGATTTAGCGAAAAGCCTGATGGTTAGCGGGTTCCAAGGTATGTTTTTCGCTCTCTCAACCGCAAGGCGGCAAAGAGCGCCATGATGGAAAAATGGCCTCCGCATCTGTTGAAGCCGGCATCTGTAATAGTGCTGGTTCGCTGGGGCACGGATCCCTGGGGCTAGCTTCCGGGGGATCCGGGCGCCGCCAAAACCTCAGTATGTGGGGAGGCCGCGCGGCTTCACCCGGCCGCGGATGAAGAGAACAGTACTTTCGAGACTTGTGCCGGGGCCGAAGACCTCGGCCACTCCTTGCGCCTTCAGGGCAGCAACATCATGGGCGGGGATGGTGCCGCCCAACACCACCAGAATATCGGTAGCATCGCGCTCCTTGAGCAGGGCCAGGACGCGGGGAACAATCACGTTATGGGCGCCGGAAAGAATGCTCAGGCCGATGCAATCGACATCCTCCTGCAGGGCCGCGTTGACGATCATTTCCGGGGTTTGCCGCAGGCCGGTGTAGATCACTTCCATGCCCGCATCGCGCAGAGCGCGGGCGATGACTTTGGCCCCGCGGTCATGACCATCCAGGCCGGGCTTGGCCACCAACACGCGAATCGGGGCAGTGGATGGAGAGTCCGGCATGGCTACTTGTCGCGGGCGACGACGAAGTCCGGCATCCACAGCAGGGCCCGTTTGTAGTCGGACTCAGGCAATCCGGCAAGGGCCGCTCGGGCGACTTCGGCGTATTGAAAGGCCGAGTCGAGGGCATATTGCACCGACCCGTGCCGATCGAGGATCTTCAGGACCTCCTGATGACTGGTGCGCTCGAAACTGAGATCTTCGAGCACCCTGCGGACTGCCTCGCGCTCATGGGAGGTTCCGCGCTCCAGCGCATGAACGATGGCCAGGGTGGCCTTGCCCTCGCGCAAATCGCTGGCGACCGGCTTACCCAACACCTGCTCGGTTGCGGTCAGGTCCAGCACGTCGTCCACAATCTGGAAGGCGATTCCCAGGTTGCGGCCGTATTCCCCCATCTGCTCCTCGGTCTCTTCCGAGGCTCCGGCCAGAACTGCACCCAGGCGCATGGAGACGTCGAACAGGCAGGCCGTCTTGCGGTAGATCAGGTCGTAATATTCGGCTTCGCCCACCGTCCGGCCCAGTTTTTCCATCTGGACAAATTCGCCCTCGACCATTTGCTGGGTCAAGCCGATCAAAAGGTCGAGCACCTTGAAGTTGCGCTCCTCGAGGGCGATGTGGAAGGCCTGCATATAGAGCCAATCGCCGGCCAGCACGCATTTTGAGCTGCCCCAGGTGGTATTGGCGGAAGGTCGGCCCCGGCGGGTGTCGGCCCCATCGATGATGTCGTCATGGACCAGGGTTGCGGTGTGCACCATTTCGACTACGGCGCCCAGGCGGACCATGCCGGGGCCCTGGTAGCCGAGCGACTTTGCCGCCAGCAGGAGCAGGGAAGGGCGGATCCGCTTGCCCCCGCCCTCACGCAGGTAATCGGCGATATCGGTGATCGCTCCAACATTGGAGACGGCGTCGCGCACCAGCTCAGCTTCGATGGCGCTCAAGTCGTCGCGTAACAGGTCGAAGACTTCTTTTGCCGTCGCTATCGCTTGTGTGCTCACTCACTCTCCAGGTGCTGGGGAAACTGCTTAGTTCGACCGGTAATTGGTGAACTGCATATCGATACCGAAGTCATGGCCCTTGAGCAGTGCAATCGTCTCCTGTAGGGTATCGCGATCTTTGCCCGTTATACGGACCGTATCACCCTGAATGGATGCCTGCACCTTTTTCTTGGACTCCTTTATCAGCTTGACGATCTCTTTTGCCTTTTCGCCGGGGATCCCTTGCTGCAGCGTAATCTTCTGCCGCACGCTGGAACCCGAGGCGGGTTCGATTTTGCCGTATTCGAGCGCCTTCAACGATACCCCGCGCTTGACAAACTTTTGCTGCAGAATCTCCGTAACCGCCTTGAGCTTATATTGGTCCGAGCTAGCCAGTTCGATGGCCTCGTCCCCCTCCAGCAGTTTGATCTCGGAGTGCGAGTCTTTCAGGTCGAAGCGGGTGCGCACTTCCTTAATGGCCTGGTCCATTGCATTCTTTACTTCCTGAACATCGACTTTGCTGATTACGTCGAACGAATTGTCTGCCGCCATGCTGCCTCCTCGATTATGAGCGCAAACGCTGTTGCCTACACTGGACCTACAAGTCCGCGTCCGCCGCTACACCAAAAAAACGGAAGAAGTTATTGGCCGTGCTGGAAGCCACCAGCTCTGCCGGAACGCCGCATACTTCTCCCAGCTTATCCGCCACCCGGCCCACCCATGCCGGCTCATTCCGCCTGCCGCGATGGGGCAGCGGGGCAAGAAAGGGGGCATCGGTCTCGATCAGCATCCGGTCCAGCGGTACTTTGGCTGCCACCTGGCGTATGCCTTCCGCCTTGGGGAAGGTGACGTTGCCGGCAAAGGAGATCAGAAATCCCCCATCCATGGCTCGCCGGGCATGCTCCCATTCTCCAGTAAAACAGTGCAGGATGCCGCCCAGATTGGTCCCTATCCAGTTGCTTTCAATCATCGTCAGGGTGTCATCCCACGCGTTGGTGCTGCCGTCGGAGGGCCGGCAATGAATGATGATTGGCCGCCGCCGTGCCGCCGCTATTTCCATTTGCTGCGCGAAAACCTGCTTCTGCTGCTCGCGCGGCGAGTGGTCATAATAATAATCGAGACCGATCTCACCCACGGCCAGCACATCCGGGCTGTCGAGCAAACCGTCCAGTTTTTCGAGTGCAGCCTGATTGGCGAACTGGGCCTCGTGGGGATGGATGCCGGCGGTGGCCAGAATCCGTGGGATCGAGCGGGGTATCCCCGCTTTGCCGGCATAGTGCCGGCTCAGCTCCAGCGCCTGTTGCATGGTATCCGGTCCCTCTCCGATGCCAATGGACAGGACCGTACGTACCCCCTGCTGCCAGGCCCGCTGCAGCAGCTCATCCCGGTCGGCGTCGTAGCGGGGGCTATCCAGATGTGCGTGTGAGTCGACCAGTACCAAATCCTTCAACCGTTTATTTGAGCCGGGCGCCTATTTCGACATCTTCCAGAAAGCCGGCCAGGACGGCCCTTTCCCCTAGCGAAGCCGCTACGATCATCCCATTCGACTCCAGGCCGCGCAACTTTCGAGGTTGCAGATTGGCCACGATGACCACCTTGCGCCCGATAAGGGTCTCGGGCTCGTAGGACTCTGCGATGCCTGCGACGATCTGGCGGACTTCATCCCCCAGGTTCACTTCCAGGCGCAAAAGCCGATCGGCGCCCTTGACGCGCTCTGCCACCTGTACCTGCCCGACGCGTAGCTCAACCTTGGCAAAATCGTCGATGGTGATGGTGGGCTTGGCCGGCGGCGGAGGCTCGGGAGCGGTGGTTCCCAGGGACGCCGCGGTCGTCAATGCTGCCGGCCCTTTGGCGGCGATGGCCTCAGTTGCCTTTGAGGCTGCAACGGCCAAGGATTGGTCCGCAGGGGTGGGTTGCGGTGCCGGGGTCGGAGCAGCCGGCGTGGTGGTCATGACCGCGGTCTCTGAAACGGGCGCTTCGGTTTTCACGCTCCCGCCGGTGTTGTTGTTTTCCAGATCGTGCATGCGTTTGACGGTGTCCTTTTCTGCGCGAGGGAAGATGGGGCCGGTTGGCCCGAGTTTGGTTCCTGGCGCCAATTGACCCCAGTGCACGTTTTTCAGGTCCGCGTGGCCAATATTGCCCACACCAAGCTGCGCCCAGACCCTCGCCGTGGCGACGGGGAGGACGGGATAGGCGAGAGCGGTGATGATACGAAGCGCTTCCGCGCAGGTATAGAGAATGGATGCCCGGCGAACCGTTCCGTCTTCAGCCGTCCCCAGTTTCCAGGGAGCTCTTTCTGTAATGTAGCCGTCGACCACCGCCACCAGGCCCCACAAGGACTCGAGCGCGAGCGAAAAATCCAGGGCTTCAAAGTGCCTGGCAAAGTCATGAGCCGCCGTCTCCGCGGCAGCCATCACCCTTGGGTCGGAGTCTCCGTGCGGCACCACTCCCTCGAAGTACTGGTTGATCATGGCGAGGATACGGCTGGTCAGGTTGCCGTATCCGTTGGCCAGATCCGCGTTGTAGCGCTGCACCAGGGCATCGAAGGAAAAGCTGCCATCCTGGCCGAAGACTACCTCGCGCATGAGAAAGTAGCGCAGCGCGTCGGCTCCCAGGATTTCGATAATGGTTTCCGCGCGGACTACATTGCCCCGCGACTTGGACATCTTGCTTTGCTCGAAGAGCAGCCAGCCGTTGGCGGCGACGCTTTTGGGCACCGCCAGCCCTGCGGCCATAAGCAAAGCAGGCCAGTAAATGCAGTGAAAGCGGACGATCTCTTTGCCTACCAGCTGCAGGTTGGCGGGCCAGTAGCGGGCGAAGCGTTCCTGGTCCTCAGGGGCGTCGCTGCCATACCCGAGGGCGGTAATGTAGTTGGCCAGCGCGTCCATCCACACATAGATCACATGCTTGGGGTCGCCGGGCACCGGAATGCCCCAATCGAAACTGGTGCGGCTTACCGACAGGTCTTTCAATCCACCGCGTACGAAGGAAATCACCTCGTTGCGGCTGGCTTCGGGCCGGATGAACTCCGGATGTTGTTCGTATAGCTCCAGCAGCCTGCGTTCGAAAGCGGAAAGCTTGAAGAAGTAGTTTTCTTCGCTTACCGTTTCCGTGATGCGTCCGCAGTCGGGGCAGGGAGAACCCGGCGCTGCGTCGACATAAAGCTCATCAGAGACGCAATACTGGCCGGTATAGCTCCCCTTGTAAATGAAGCCCCGCTCCTGCAGTACGCGAAAGAGCTTTTGCACTCCCTTGCGGTGGCGCTCCTCGGTGGTTCGTATGTAGTCGTCGTAGCTCAGCCCCATGCGGTCCCACAGGCTGCGGAACTGGCTGGATACAGCAGTGGCAAATTCCAGCGGCGATTCGCCGGCCTGGCGGGCGGCACGATCGATCTTCTGCCCGTGTTCGTCGGTTCCGGTCAGAAACCAGGTATCCAAGCCCAGAGCTCGTTTGCGGCGGGCGATGGCGTCGGCCACCACCGTGGTGTAGGCGTGGCCGATGTGGGGCCGCGCATTCACGTAGTAGATCGGAGTAGTGATGTAAAAGCTGGAAGTATCAGACATGAGTAAGGCGGTGGCGCTGTGCACCAGGATCGCGCACTTATCTCAATCTTAACAGGGCGATCCGTCTGCTAGAATCGGCAAGAAAATCAGGGGTTTTGCGTGTACCGCAAACAGCAGAGACTTCTTCGCGAGCGGGTCCGCTCGGTTCTTCAGGCTAAATACCAGGTAGAGCTTCCACAAATCGCCATCGAGCAGCCGCCCGATCTGGAGATGGGGGAGTATGCGCTGCCGGTAGCCTTCGAGTTGGCGCGGCGGCTTAAACGCTCGCCCCGTGCGATTGCCGGGGAACTGGTCGCGGACTTGTTGCCGTTGGAGGGCTTCACGTCGTTTACCGTGGCCGGGGCCGGTTATATCAACGGCAAGCTGGATCGCCAGGCGGCGGTGAAGCAGATCGCCCGCGATGATACTCCCCGCGACGAAACTCCAGACGACCAGGGCCATCTTCATTCGCTGGTCGAGCACACCAGCATCAATCCCAACAAGGCTGCGCATATCGGTCATCTGCGCAACGCCATCCTCGGCGATACGTTCGTTCGCCTGCTGCGTGCCGCCGGACAGCGGGTCGACGTACAGAACTACATTGACAACACCGGGGTGCAGGTAGCCGACGTGGTCGTCGGCCTCACTCACCTGGAAGGCTACGACTTGGCCGGCGTCACCCGGTTACTCACCGGCCTCAAGGCAAGAAGCGAACGAATTGACTACTACTGCTGGGACCTTTATGCGCAGGTTTCGCAATGGTACGGCGCGTCGGAGGCGGAGGCTCAGGAGCGAAAGAAAATTCGTCTCGATACCCTGCATGCCATCGAGGCTGGGGAGAACGACATTGCGGAGATTGCCGACCTGGTTTCGACTGCTGTGTTGCGCCGGCATCTGGAGACCATGCTGCGGCTGGGCATTGAATATGATTTTCTTCCCCGGGAAAGCGAGATCCTCCATCTCAAGTTTTGGGATCTTGCCTTCGAGCAGTTGAAGGCTGAGGGTGTGCTCTACCTGGAGACCGAGGGCAAGAACCAGGGTTGCTGGGTTATGCGGCGTGCCTCGACTACGGCCGCACCCGCGGAAGGTGCGGTCGATGAAGATGCCAAGGTGATTGTGCGTTCCAACGGGACGGTCACTTATGTGGGGAAGGACATCGCCTATCACCTGTGGAAGTTTGGCTTGCTTGGCCGGGATTTTGGCTATGCGCGCTTCTTTGCCTACAGCGATCACATGTGCTGGATTTCAACCGAGGCAGGTGAGCGGGATCATCCCGACTTCGGGGGCGCAGAGGCTATCTACAACGTCATTGACAGCCGCCAGGCCGATCCTCAGGCAAACGTGATTGAAGCTCTGCGTGGTCTCGGATATACCGGCGCCGCGGAGCATTATGTTCACTTTTCTTATGAGATGGTCGCGTTGACGCCTCGTTGTGCGATGGAGCTTGGCTACCAGATTTCCCAAGAGGATCGTGCGCGCCCTTATATCGAGGTCTCCGGACGCAAGGGGTTCGGGGTGAAGGCTGACGCGCTGCTGGACAAGCTGACCGATGCGGCGAAAGAAGAGGTGGACAGCAGGCATCCGCAGCGCAGTCAGGAAGAGCGGCAGGGGATTGCCCACCAGATTGCTGTGGGGGCGTTGCGCTACTTCATGCTCAAGTTCACGCGCAACACTGTCATTGCCTTTGATTTCAAGGAGGCTCTTAGTTTCGAAGGCGAGACGGGACCTTACGTGCAATATGCGATCGTGCGCGCGCGCAATATTTTTCGTAAGGCGGGCACGACTCCCGAGGCGGCGCTGGTGGATGTGAAGGTTGGCGATCACCTCGAGGGCGAGGGCGCAGCGGGTCTCTGGGAACTGTGGATCATGGCGTCGAGACTGAGCTTGCTGCTGGAGCAATGCATTGCCGCCGCGGAGCCTGCTTACCTGGCGCGGCATGCTTTCCAATTGGCGCAATTGTTCAATAACTTCTATCACCGGCATCACATCCTCACGGAAGAGGATCCGAAGCGCCGTCAGTTTTTGCTGGCGACCGCAGCCGTGGCTGAGCGGGCGTTGGTGCGGTCGTTGGACTGGCTGGGGATTAGTGTTCCGGAAGTGATGTGAACCATAAAGAATCGCGAAAACATTTCCAGGAAGAGTCCGCGGAACTGCAGATCCCTCGCTGCGGCTCGGGATGACAAAAAGGAGAGGGTTGTGGTACGGAGAGGGCAGTTACTAAACGAGGGGGCAGTTGCTAACGGGGCCTCTCGCCTCAACAACCGCCCTGTCCGTTGCGAACGCCCCTCTCCTTTAGCAAAACGCCCTCTCCTTCAGCAACCGCCCTCTCCTTCAGCAACCGCCCTCTCCTTTAGCAAGGGATCTGCAGTTCCGCGGACTCTTCCTGGAAAATGTTTTTCGCGACTCTTTTCCCCTTACTGGATCGGACTGCCATTGACAGCCAGTTGGCCCAATGCCTTCAAATCGAGTTGCTTGACGGAGTCGGGCAGAGGGGCGTAGTTCAATCCGCTAGCCGCCTGCTGGCCATCGCTCACCAGGTAGGTGAGAAATTGCTTCAACGCGGTGCGCTTCTGCGCATCCTTACCGTCCTTGGGGATGATCAGGAAAGTCAGCGTGGAAATAGGATAGGCATCTGGCGCTGTCGCCGGCGGATTTGCGATCGGTAGGCGCACGTCCTGCGCCAATTGATCCTTGAACGCATCGATGGCGGCGGTTGTTCCCGAAGTGCTGGGTAGGACATACTTGCCGGCCTGGTTCCTGATCGCTGCAACCGGCAGCTTGTTCTGGTTTGCATAGGTCAGCTCGACGTAACTGATAGCGCCGGCAGATTGCTTCACCTGGCCCGTCACTCCCTCGCTCCCTTTGGCGCCAAGGCCAATGGGCCATTTCACTGCGGTTCCTTTGCTCACGGTCTGCGCCCATTCCGGGCTGACCGCGGCAAGATAGGTCGTGAACGCGGCGGTAGTGCCGCTGCTTTCGGCGCGGTGAACCACGGTGATTTTCGTGTTAGGCAACTTCTGGCCGGGATTGTCTTTCTTAATCGACGGGTCCTGCCAGCTCGTGATTTTCCCTAAGAAAATTCCCGCCAGCGAGTCCGAAGACAGCTGCAGCGGATTCTGCAGGCCATCGAGGTTGTAGGTAACACATATCGGCCCAGCCGATTCCGGAAATTGCACCACCGGAGCCATCTGTCCGAGATCGCTGTCGGAGAGGGGCGCATCGGAAGCTCCGAAATCAATGGTGCCCGACTTCACCTGCTGAATGCCACCACCGCTCCCGATGGATTGATAGTTAATCCGTACGTTGGTGTGGGACGTCTGGAAGTCCTGAATCCAACGGCCCATCACCGGATAGACAAAAGTGCTGCCCGCTCCGTTCAGATCAACCGTGCTCGGTGAGGAATTGCAGGAAGTCAACAAGCCGAACGAGGACAAAATCGCAATGGCGCAGGCAGCGGTTCTACAGGTCTTTTCGCGGAGCATAGAGCCACCCTCTAACACAGGTTTTGTCGAGTAAGATGCCGCGAGACGCGGTGACCGGATCCTTTGTTCATCTACATTTTACAAAGCGAAACGTTCTATGCAGCTACTTCGCGTAGCTCCGCACCCACTCCGTGATGGTGCGCACCGCAATTCCAGAGGGTCCCTTGGCGATCCAGGGTTTCTGTTCCTCGATCCAGGCCACGCCGGCGATATCCAGATGGATCCAGGGTGTTTCGTCCACAAATTCCTTGAGGAACATGGCCGCGGTGATGGCTCCGCCCCAGCGGCTGCCGCCCGTGTTCATAATGTCGGCAATGCTGGATTTGATCATCTCTTTGTAATCATCCTCGACCGGTAAACGCCAGAAGCGCTCACCCGACGTTTCGAGCGCCGCGGTGAAATGCTGGTAAGTTTCTTCGTCGTTAGAGAAAACGCCCGCATTTACCATGCCCAGCGCAACCACACAGGCGCCGGTGAGCGTGGCCGCGTCGATCAGGTGAGTCGCACCTAGCTGCCGTGCGTAAGAGAGCCCATCCGCCAGGACCAACCGCCCTTCCGCATCGGTGTTGATGATCTCAATGCTCTTGCCGGACATCGCGATCTGGACGTCGCCCGGCTTCATGGCGGATCCCGAGGGCATGTTCTCCGCAGCACAAACCACGCCAATCACCCGTACTGCGGGCTTCAACTGGGCAATGGCCTGCATGGCGCCGATCATCGCCGCACCACCGGCCATGTCGTATTTCATCTTCTCCATGCCGTCCGCGGGTTTGATGGAAATGCCGCCGGTGTCGAAAGTAATGCCTTTTCCCACCAGGCCCAGCACCGGCGTGGCAGGGGCATTCCTGGGTTCGTAGGTCATCACAATCAGGGCAGGTGGCTCTTCCGACCCCTTGGTGACCCCCCAGAACGCTCCCATCTTTAACTCTTTTAGCGTCTCCGCCCCATAGACCTCACATTGCAGCCCGAATTGGCGGCTCATCTCCGAGGCTCTTTGCCCCAACACGGTGGGTGTCAACACGTTGCTCGGCTCATTCACCAGGGAGCGGGTAAAATTCTGCGCCTCGCCGAGGATAGCTCCCTCGCGCAGGCCAGCTTCGATAACGGCCTGTTTCGCCCCGCTGGTCCCGAGGACACCCAGTTGCTCGATGCTCTGGTCTTTGCGGTCCGAACGATAGGTATCCGGATCGAAATCACCGATATAGGCGCCTTCAACCAGGGCGCGGGTGGCAGCGAGGGGATCGAGCCCCTCGGGAACCGCGATACAAAGCTCGCGCAGCTTGCGCGGCTTAGCGAACCGGACGGCCGCACCCGCTGCTTTGCGGACCTCGCTCGTCGTGAGCTTGCCTAGGCCGACCAGCAGGATCCGGTCCGCTTTGAACCCGTCGGGGGCATGGAGCAGCACCGTTTCGCAGCTTCCGGCGGCAAACTCGCCGCTCTTCAGGATGGCTGCGGTCGCCTTGGTTAAGGCGGAACCCCCGGTCAACAGTTTGACCACCGGCTGGGTTTGCTTTTTCTCTTTGCTGTCTTTCTCTTTGGAATCAAGGGCGAAGATGACCAACAGCCCACTCGTGACCCGGTCGGGCTTTGCCGATATAAATTTTGTCTGCATGGATGGCGTGTTTCCTGAAATCCGATAAGTCTTGTGTAACGTTCTGTTTAAGGCTACTTGCGCTGGCCTCGGACCATGGCCGCGCGGGCTTCGCGGTCATCTTCACGGCGCCGCTCGGTTTCGCGCTTGTCCCAGTCCTGCTTGCCTTTGGCCACGGCCAGTTCGCATTTCACCCGTCCATGGCGGAAATAAAGCCGGGTAGGAATGAGCGTTAAACCCTTTAGCTGCGTCTTCCCCATTAGTTTTTGCAGTTCCTGGCGGTGTAGCAACAGTTTGCGGGTGCGTAGAGAGTCGTGGTTAGAAGCATTTCCGTGGGAGTAGGGGCCGATATGCGCGTTCAGCAAATACGCTTCGCCGTCTTTTACGATGCCATAAGCATCCTTGAGATTGGCTTTGCCCTCACGGATAGACTTCACCTCGGTGCCTCTCAGCGCAATACCGGCTTCGAATTTGTCGAGCAGAAAGTAGTGATGCCCGGCTGCGCGATTGACCGCAGCATCCCGCTCGCCGGCAGCCACAGGCTCTCGAGGCTTGGCTTTCTGAGGCGATGGATTCGTGGTCTGAGTGTGTTGCCGGGGCATACGTTTGGTTACGAATCTTCATGCTAGCACGCGACTTGGGAGCAAAGGACCGGGTCTGCCGGATGGTATACTCAGGCGACATTAGCAGAGAGAAGAGCTGTGCTGGGCGTTGGTTGACACGTCGATTTCTTCCCGGCGGTTTGGCAATTGGCCGAAGCCGGAGCGAGAACCGTTTTGTGGTTTTCCCTCAAACAAAACCGCTCCTCGCGGTTTTTAACGGCCTGCATGATTGCGAAATCCCTGTGAACATGCGTCTTGGATATCTGGAGTGCGATGAAACGCCGTCAAAATAACTGGGCTCTGTCCACTGCGTTTACCCTGTTCCTCTTCCTGAGCATTTGCTGCCTCGCAGCATCCGGCCCCAAGGCAAAAAAGCTGTACGAACGCGGCCAGCTGGCGGAAGCCAAGGACGACCCCATCACCGCCTACGAGGACTACTATCAGGCCTTCCAGAAAGAGCCCAAGAATCTCCGCTATAAGACGGCTTATGAGCGCTTACGCTTCCAGGCGGGGTCTGCGCACATAGACAGGGGCGAAAAACTTCTCGCCCAGGGCGACAGCACCGGTGCCCTGACCGAGTTCCTGCGCGCGCTTGAAATCGACCCCAGCAACGAGCTGGCACATCAGGATATCGAGAAGACCAGGAACAAGCTGGCGGCTTCTCCAAAAGCGAATCAGGAAACGTCGATACCCGAGAATAAGACCGAAGAACTCAATGAGGTGGGCAGTCCGATCCAGCTTAAGCCCATCTCCAACGAACCGCTCACCCTGCATATGTCCGAAGACAGCAAGGTGGTGTACACGACCATCGGCAAGGCGGCGGGAGTCAATGTTTTGTTCGATCCTGAGTACACCTCTAAGCGCATTCAGGTGGATATCGCGAACGTGTCTCTACTGGACGCCTTGCGCATTGTGGCCACCGTCTCGGGCACCTTTTGGCACCCGGTCACTGCCAATACCATCTTCGTTGCCCAGAACACGCGCGCCAAGCGCCAGGAGCTTGAAGAGGAAGCCGTGCAGACGTTTTACCTGGCCAACACGGCACAGCAAAACGATCTGAACGATATTCAGACGGCTTTGCGCAACCTGCTGGTGAACGCCAAACTCTATGGCGTTCCCAGTCAGAGCGCCATCGTGATGCGCGCCACGCCCGACGAACTCCTGCTGGCGCAAAAGCTTATCAATGACCTGGATAAATCGCGTCCTGAGGTGGTGGTCGACGTGGCCTTGCTGGAAGTGAACAGGGACAGGACGCGCACCATCGGTATTCAGCTCCCGGGAACCTTCGGGGTGCAGTTGCAGCCACCCAATGCCACCAACACTACGAGCACTACCAGCACCACCAGTACCACTACCACTACGAGTACCACCAGCACTACCGGCACCAGCTCGACCAATCTGACGCTCAACAACCTTTCCCATCTTAACGCGACGAATTTTGCCGTGACCGTCGGCCAGGCAACAGCCAACTTCTTGCTCTCGGATGCGGATACCAAGGTTCTACAGAATCCGAGTATTCGGGCAACGGATGGGCAAAAGGCCGACATAAAGATCGGCAACCGCATCCCGGTGGCGACCGGCTCTTACCAGACGGGGGCGGCGACCGCGGTGGTCAGTTCGCTGGTGAACACCCAGTTCACTTATCTCGACGTTGGTGTGGAGATCGAGATTACGCCTATCGTTCATTACGACCGCGACGTAACACTGAAGATCAAAATTGTCTCCTCGCAGGAGGCGAGTTCGGTCAATATCGGCGGTATTACAGAACCGATCATCAGCCAACGCACAGCCGATCAGGTGGTTCGTCTCAAAGAGGGCGAAGTCAACATCCTGGGCGGATTCCTGCAGAAGCAGGATCTCCAGTCCATCGGGGGGACGCCCTATCTCGGCGAGGTACCGATTCTGAAATATCTCTTCAGTTCCAACCAACATGAACAGACGGACGATGAAATCGTCTTCATGCTGACCCCGCATGTGGTCCGCGCCACCGAAATCAGCCCATTGAATCTGCAGGAAATTGACACCGGTACGGGCACAAATGTCGAGTTGCGGCGCATTTCGGCGCCGGCAGGCACGCAAGCCGGGGGAGCGGGTACACTGCCGCCTGGCCTGCAACCCCATGCCGCGGCG
>JBAVQC010000023.1:0-23127 GCA_049693715.1 Acidobacteriaceae bacterium
GCCTACAAGCACGAAGCCCGCGCCCTCATCTCAGGCGGAGCCGACCTGCTCCTGGTAGAAACCATCTTCGACTCGCTCAACGCCAAAGCCGCCCTGGTCGCCATTCAGGAAGTCTTCGACGAAGACCACATCAAGCTCCCCGTCATGATCTCCGCCGCCGTAGGCCGGGGCGGCGAGACCTTGATCTCCGCCCAAACCACCGAGGCCTTCTGGAACGCCGTGGAGCACATCAAGCCTCTCTCTGTAGGCCTCAACTGCTCGCTAGGTCCGGACTTAATGTATCCGTTCCTGGAAGAGCTCTCAGAAAAGGCAAGCGTAGCCATCTCCTGCTACCCCAACGCCGGCCTGCCCAACCCGCTCTCCGAAACCGGCTTCGACCTGGGACCCAAAGACATGGCCCGCTACCTCGGCGACTTCGCCAAGGGAGGCCTCATCAACATCGCCGGTGGCTGCTGCGGCAACACCCCGGAGCACATCGCCGCCATCGCCAAGGCCCTCGAAGGCCGGCCCCCGCGTAAGTGGCGCCCGCAGCTGGTGGAAGGATCCCACGCCCTCCACAACGGGAGGAGCCGCGCGTGAGCCTGCAACAGACCGTAGTGGAAGCCGAGGCCCCTGAGCAAGTCGCAGACCCCAAGCCCCTGCGTCTGTCGGGCTCGCAGCCCTTCACCCAGGCGCCCAACGTCTACATCATGATCGGCGAGCGGACCAACGTCGCCGGCTCGCCCAAATTCTCCAAGCTGGTGAAGGAAGGCAAATACGAAGAGGCGGTTTCGGTCGCCCGCCAGCAGGTGGAGAACGGGGCCAACGTCCTCGACATCTGCATGGACGAGGGCATGATCGACGGCGTCGCCGCCATGACTCGCTATCTGCAGCTCCTGGCCAGCGAGCCGGAGGTGGCCAAGGTCCCCTTCATGGTCGACTCCTCCAAGTGGGAAGTGATCGAGGCCGGCCTGAAGTGCCTGCAGGGCAAGGGCATCGTCAACTCCATCTCGCTCAAGGAAGGCGAGGAGAAGTTCCGCAAGAACGCCGCCACTGTGCTCAAGTACGGAGCGGCCGTGGTGGTGATGGCCTTCGACGAGAAGGGCCAGGCCGCCACCTACGACGAGAAGATCCGCATCTGCGAGCGCGCCTATCGCATTCTGGTCGACGAGGTAGGCTTCCCCCCCGAAGACATCATCTTCGACCCCAACATCCTCACCGTGGCCACCGGCATGGAGGAGCACAACAACTACGCCGTCGACTTCATCAACGCCACCCGCTGGATCAAGGCCAACCTGCCCCACGCCAAGGTGAGCGGCGGTGTCTCGAACATCTCCTTCAGCTTCCGCGGCAACAACAAGGTGCGTGAGGCCATGCACTCCGCGTTTCTCTATCACGCTATCTCTGCCGGCATGGATATGGGCATCGTGAACGCGGGCATGCTCGAGGTGTATGAAGAAATCGAGCCCGAGCTGAAAGAGCTGGTGGAAGATGTGCTGCTCAACCGCCGTCCCGACGCCACCGAACGCCTGGTCGACTTCGGCGAAAAACTTAAGGGCGAGGGCACGGCAGTCAGCGAAAAGAAAGCCGAAGAGTGGCGCAACGGGACGGTGGAAGAACGTTTGTCGCATGCCCTGGTGAAGGGAATCGACAACTACATCGAACTCGACACCGAGGAAGCCCGCGTCAAGCTGGGCCGCCCGCTGCTGGTGATTGAAGGCCCGCTGATGGCCGGCATGAGCGTCGTGGGTGACTTGTTCGGAGCGGGCAAGATGTTTCTGCCCCAGGTAGTCAAGTCTGCCCGCGTGATGAAGAAAGCCGTAGCCCACCTCACGCCGTACATGGAAGCGGAGAAGGAAGCGATGGCCGCGGCCGGCCAGGAAGTCCGCGCCCAGGGAAAAATCGTGCTCGCCACCGTCAAGGGAGATGTGCACGACATTGGCAAAAACATTGTCGGCGTGGTGCTCGCCTGCAACAACTACGAGGTCATCGATCTGGGGGTCATGGTCTCGTCGGAAAAAATCCTCGAGCGCGCCAAGGCAGAGAAAGCAGACCTGATCGGCCTGAGCGGCCTCATCACCCCCTCGTTAGACGAGATGGTGCACGTAGCCCGCGAGATGGAGCGCCAGGGATTCAAGCTGCCCCTGCTCATCGGCGGAGCCACCACCAGCCGCGCCCACACTGCAATCAAGATTGCGCCCAACTACAGCGAGCCTGTGGTCCACGTGCTTGACGCCAGCCGCGCCGTGCCGGTCACCACCAGCCTGCTGAGTGAGGATGGCAAAGAAGCGTTCGTGGTCCAGCATCGCGAAGACTACGAAAGGCTGCGCAAGTCCCACGCCCAGCCAAAGCAGAAGCTCGTTGGGATAGACACTGCGCGCAAACGCAGGACGCCGATCGAGTGGCGAGCCGAAGACATCCCCACCCCATCGTTCACGGGAGTACGCGCGTTAGATAACTTCCCCCTGGCGACCCTGCGCGACTTCATTGATTGGTCGCCCTTCTTCCACACCTGGGGACTCAAAGGCATTTACCCCCGCATCTTCGAGCACCCGGAATATGGCGCGCAGGCAAAGCTGATATACACCGAAGCCAATGTACTGCTCGACAAGATCATTGCTGAAAAGCTGATTACGGCGCGTGGGGTCTACGGTTTTTTCCCCGCCAATGCGGTCCGTGACGATGTGGAGCTCTACACCGACAACACGCGGACCAAAGTGCGGCAGCGGTTTCATTTCCTCCGCCAGCAAGCGAACCGTGAAGGTAGCGAGCCCTGCCGCTCGCTCGTAGACTTCATTGCTCCCAAGGAAACCGGCCTGCCCGATCACATCGGAGCGTTTGCAGTCACCAGCGGCATCTGCTTGAAGGAACTCTGCGACGATTACCGCGCGAAGAACGACGACTACAACGCAATCATGGCGGAAGCCATCGCCGACCGCCTGGCCGAAGCCTTCGCCGAATGCCTGCACAAGCGCGTTCGTGAAGAATGGGGCTACGGCCGCACAGAGGGACTGAGCAACGCCGATCTCATCGAAGAAAAGTACCGCGGCATAAGGCCAGCCGCCGGCTACCCCGCCTGCCCGGACCACACCGAGAAGGGTCCTCTCTGGAACCTGCTTGAGGTGCAAAAGAACACCGGCATGCTGATCACGGAGTCCTTCGCGATGTGGCCCGGCTCAAGCGTGAGCGGCCTCTACTTCGCACACCCGCACTCGCGGTATTTTAGCCTGGGCAAGATCGACCGCGACCAGGTGGAAAGTTACGCCGAGCGCAAGGGGATGAGCGTGAAAGAGGTCGAGCGCTGGCTCGGACCTAATTTGAACTACGATTCGGCGGGGTAAGAACCGCCCGCCGCTTTCCCCGCCTCTGTAATGGATTGGAACATGAGGCAACGGTTGATGAGGTGAACGCCACCTACCCCAAAAAATGCGGTTCGGTCCGGTTAGGCCACCAGCCACCCGAAGCAGAGCTCAATGGGACGGCTCGAGCTTTACATCGACCGTGACGTGAGCGCCAGAAGCAACGCGAATCGGCTTGCCCTTACCTACGCTCTCGTTCCATTCTTTGAAACCCTGGGATTTAATGTGGAGCAGCAGATTCCTGTCCGCAGCAACCAGAATTGTGCGATCAGAACCGTAGGTGCCGGAAAAGATGGATTGATCGGGCCGGTCGGCCGGGTAGACCGAGACCACCATTCCGGGGATCGCCTCTCCGGTTCTGTTGTTCGTCAGATGAATGTGGAGAAAGCCGGCCGGCGGTGGCAATCGGAAATTAAACTCTGCCTCGCGGTGCCGGGGCGAGAGGATGACTTCCTGAACCGCAACAGAGTCTGATGGCCACAATGCGTAAACAGAGTAACCCGCCTCCGGGTCAGAGCCTAGAATGGTGTAGCGCCCCCACCAGGAAAGCTTCTCAAAGCGGAACTTTCCTTGCGCGTCGGTCTTGGTTGCGGGAAGAGCGGTGCCGAGCGCGACGCCAAGGGGCAAGGCGCAGAGAGTCACTCCGCGTGCAGGCTGCCCGGCATGATCCACGACCGAACCGTAAATCCTTCCCCATGCCGGGTGCTGAGCCGGCTGCCCTGCAAACGCAGAGGCAAACAACAGAGAGGCCATGGACAATACTTTCGCGATCACCACTTCACCGAGTGCGGCCTGCTTGCCGCTTGCTGAGATGAATTGACTCTACACAGGCCGCGCAATTTGTGCCAGATTTCATGGTTATGGGCGAGTCACCGGCTACCCGTCAACCGCGTACCCGTCAATTACTGCTCAAGTGTTAATGGTTTCCAACACTGCCGGTTGGATTGCCATCCAAGAGGAACCCTATTCCCGAACCTAGGGCGTTTGTGAGGACTGATCGCGATTCGATCAATGCAATTTACGATACATGACAGAACTTTTTGGTGATCGTCATGCAGCCAGGAACTCTACATTTCATATCGGGTAGGCTTGCGGCCGGCAAAACGACTTTGGCGCGAAGACTTGTGGCCGAGCATCATGCCGTGCTCTTTTGTGAAGACGTGTGGCTTTCAAAGCTATCCGACGGTATCTCATCCTTTGATGATTATCTGAAGTGGTCTCGTCGTTGTCGCTCACTCATGGGCCCTCTCATCATCGACATCCTGAGGGCTGGAGCTTCCGTCGTGCTTGATTTCGCGGGGAACAGGATTGAGGAACGAGCATGGGCGCGTACTTTGTCCGAACAAGCTGGGAGTCCTCATCTTCTCCATTTTCTTGACGTTGATGAAGAGGAGTGCCTACGTCGTCTCCTAATGCGAAACCATCACAAACCCGAAGGCCTCTACTTCGCCAGCACAAGAGAAACAGAGTTCAGGGCCATCTGCAAATACTTTCAGGTCCCGACTCCCGAAGAGGGCCTGACCATCACGACATACAGTGGTTGAGCCGTCGTCGCACGTACATTGACAACCGAGCTCCCGTTTAACCGTCACCCTGTCCTTTGCCAACTGATAACCACCCTATCCTTTGGCAACTGCCCTCTCCCTCACAACAACCCTCCCCTTTCTGTCATCCCGAGCGAACCCGGATTTCCTACTTCACCGCTCTGACCGGCGACCACGTATGTGGTTCTCCCTAAAGAGAACCACATGCAGTTGACGGAAGCCGCAACCCTCGACAGGAAATCCGGGGGAGCCGAGGGACCTGCGGTGCGCCCGTCCCGATCCCGCAGGCCCCGGGTTACCGCTCTCCCTTTGTCACTGCTCTCCCCTGGGTCACCACTCTCTCCTTTGTCATCCTGAGCGGGTGAGTGAGTTTTTATATCAAGCGCCGCTGCCCTATGCTGGTCTGCTCGGCGACTCGATAGTTGTATCTGCGGGCGGGGGTATGCTCTCGTCCGGCATAGAGTCAGGGTCGGGGTTGATCGGGGTCAAGGGGAATGGCTCATGTGGTTCCGGCTGTTCGAGGATGACGGTCCGGGCGGGTTCCCCGCTCGCGAGCACGAGGCTGGTGACAATGGCTCGCTGCCAGATGCGCGAGGCGAGCAGGAAGAGCAAGCCGATCTGGCTCCAGAAGAAGACAGGCACGGTTAGATGAGAGGTCTGGCTGATGGCCCAGACCCACAGGAAGAAAGCGAAACCGAGCACGCCGAGAGTGCCGGCAGCGAAGTAGCTGAGAAAGAGATGGCCGAAGTGCTGCCGGCAGAGACGCAGCGACGGGCCCAGGCTGCGGCGCACGCGGCGATCGCCGGTACGGCCCATCTGCACCACGTACACCTCGGCCACGTCGAACCAGAGTCGCAGCACGACCGCGATCAGCAGCAGTACGATGAGCGTGAGCGCGAAGCGAAAGTCATAGGCGGCCTCGACATATTTTTCGTCGGCGTGCTTGAGATAGAGGATGCGCAGCCAGCCCAGTGGGCCGAGAATGAGCCCGGCGATGACGGCGGCGAAGACCGCGAGGCGGAAGAAGCGCCAGAAATACTCAATGCCTGCGCGCAGGATAGTGGCAAGGCGGGGCTTTTCGGCGCTAACAAAGATGTAAATGATCCCAGCGGCGAAGAAGAACGACAGCACGACGGAGAACAAGGTGAGCGCGGCGGCGACCGGAGCGCTGCCGGAGTTGTGTTCATTGACATGCTGGAAGAGCTCGATGTAGTAGCCGATGTCGATGCTGCCGGCAAGTTTCTGCGCCGCAAGAGAATGGTTGAGGAACGGACCGATGCGCGCATACGAGGAGGCCCCGCCGACCAAGCCGGCGGCGAGCAGCGCAAGATAGCTCCAAAGCAACGTGCGCTTGTTTGTGAGCAGAAGGCGGAGTCCGCCGAGAAATATGCTGGGTCTGGTTGTGGCCATTTTTGAATTCTGTCCCTTGCGGTCTCTGGTGTTCAATCGCGATAGAGAAGCACTGCCTCGCGGATGACCTCTTCTTTTATGCTTCCATGGCGCGGCTCAAGCCGTGCCCCTGCAAGGGCCCTGGTACTGCGCGACGCTACACGATCCAAGCGGCGAAATGCGCCATCAGCTGTTGTGCGATCACCCAATAGCTGCTCAGCTTGAGGCTGGCTGCCCGGTGATTGGCGACGACATAGCTGTTGTTGAAGAAGTCCTTGTCGAGCCAAACCTGATGTTGGGGGTCGATCTCGGCGGACAGCAACTGGGTCTTCTTCACGTAGGTATAGCGAGTCCAGCGGTCGACTCCGTCCCAGTGTTCGCGGATGGTAGAGCCGTCATCGAATTTCATTTCGACCGTGACAGGAAAGATGAAGTCGCCTTTGCGATGGAGGCTGACGACGGTCCGGTACTCGCCCTGGTAATGCTTGCCGGGCTCTTTCCACCATGCGATCGGTTCGCTGTCGGCGGCTTTCACCTCGTAGTCGAGTACCTCGGTGCCGTAGACGGCCTGGTTGAAGTAGGGGCGCAGACTGGATGTCTTTCCGTTCGCGGCGGCGGCCTCTTCGACCGTCCTGAGAAAGTCTTCGCCGGTTGGGTGGGTGAAGCGATAGCGCATGAAGTAGGTGTGGAGCGCCTGGCGCACGGTATCCTCGCCGATGATCGATTCGAGCACCTTCAGAACGGTCGCGGTCTTGCCGTAGGTGATGCCCCCGTAGCTGTCGCCGGAATAAAACTTCCAGGCAAAGCGGGTGATCGGATCGTAGTCCGGCATTCCGATGTAGGTGAACCGCTGATCCCCTGACTCACCCAGGTGGAGGCCGGAATAGCCGACGTAAGAAGTTTCCTGGCCGAGCAGGCTGTCGAGGACTTTGACCTCGGTGTAAGAGTTGATGCCTTCGTCGAGCCATGCCTCCTCAAACTCGTTGGTAGCCACCATACCGTACCAATACTGATGGCCAAACTCGTGCTCGGTGATGACTTCGTTGATATAGGCTTTATCGGGCAAGCCCCAGAACGTCCCGCCGGTAATCAAGGTCGGGTATTCCATGCCGTACATTTCGGAGCCGGGTTCGGGATCGATCAGGGTCATCTGTTTGTACGGAAACGGGCCGTACCACTGGTCGAATTTTCCCATCGAGTGTTCGAGAATATCGAGATAGCGCTGGGCTTGGCCGGCGTGCGCCTTCAGCACCAGGGCGTGCAGCTTGACTGGCCCCATGGAGGATTGGAAGATGCGGTCGGCGACTTGAAAATTTGGCGACGCGGCCCACGCGAAATCGTGGATATCTTCCCCGTGGAAGCTGAGCGTCTTGGTTCCGTCGGGCTTGGCCTCCTCGCCCGTAGAGACGCCGCTGGCGCCGACGATATAACGCTGGGGAACGTTCAGCCTGACATCGAAGGTGCCGAAGTCGGCGAAGAACTCGGTGGTGGAGTGGTATTGATGGCAATTCCAAGCGCCCTGTGGGTCGGTGCTCTTCTTCCAGAAGACCCCTACCTTGGGGAACCACTGGCCGCCCATGATGAAGTCGCGTTTCCAGCCGTTGCGGGCAATGGAAATAGGGAACTTGTCGTGGAAGCCAATGTGAAACCGAATAGTTTCATTAGGCGCGACCGGGCGGTTGAGCTTCACCAGCATCACCGTATGGTCGGCGGTGTTGCCATCATCGGGCGCAGTGAAGGTCCACGATTGGGACAGATCTCCGAAGCCCTCCGCGGAGATTGCCTTGATGTCGATGCCGCCGATCTTCTCCGGAGGATAGGAGTTCTCGACGCCGCGAACGCCTCCGTTGGCGTGGTTCTCGTAGGAGAAGCTGGACTCAGGCCGGAAGGCATTCAGATAGAGGTGAAAGGGAAAGCTGTCGAGCGGCTGGCCGGTGAGATTTTTGTATTCCAGGGTCTCGGTGGCATCGAGGGTCTTGGCGTTCGTATCGAGCTTGGCGTCGATGGCGTAGGCAACCACGCGCTGGGAGAGCGGCGCGCCGTTGGGTGAGTTGGTGGCGATGGAGTCGGCGGCCATGCTCGGAAGGCTGGCGGCCAGGACGACGGCCGCCATCGAGAGCGTACGCGGCAGGGATAGCCGATGAAAAGGGGATCTGAAGGTCGGCGAAGCTGCGTAGAAGAAGTGGTTGCCCAGCATGCGGAATTCTAAACGATAATTTGGCGAACGTGCCGACAGCTTATCTTTGCCGTCCAATTTGCCTACCCTGCTCAAAAATGCAGCTTTGGATCAGGCAAGGTAGGTACGGGCTTTAGCCCGTACAAGGTCAGGGCTTTAGCCCTGACATCAAAACCGGAGGAGAGGTCAGGGCGTTACAGGCTGCGGAAAAACGCGTCTTCAGGGTATGCCGGGGATTTATCCCCGGCATAAACGTCATCATCCTTGTGGCCTTTAGGCCCCGAGGTACGGTTTTTCGCAGGATCACCTGGGAAGAGAATCCCTCAGGGCCCTTCTAAAGGCCGAAGAGTTTTGCCGGATTATGTACGGGCTTTAAAGTTCACCAGAACCAGGCGATCCTGTCGAACCGCGCCGGCCGTCCAACATCAGCCTGGCAGCGCCATGGGCGTGGCGCTCAACCCTGGACCATTCTGGCTCCCTCTGACCAAACAGTAACCTCCGAAAACGATAACCATCGGTGTAACAAAAGAGTCTCGGCGGCAACACTTTACTTCGGACCGCTGAATCTAACCCATAAGAAAACGATTTCGGCAGGGATCAGATTCTCGCGCGTCCGTTCCCTTGTCCGGCACTTGTCGGTAGTCTACGGCCTAAACGCGAGCGAAGGGCAGTCTTTACTGCTGTCCGGTATTACACCCGATCCCTGTCCCAAAAAAACGCAATCACCCTGCTCCCCCGCACAGCCTGACTTCTCTTTCAAACTCTAAGGAGCCACCTATGCCGAAAAACAATGTAACCGACCTCATCACCGATCAGGAAATGGCCTTTGCCCGCCTGGCCCTCTCTGGAACCATGACTGATCGGGAAGCCGCCCAGGCCGTGGGCCTCAACCCCGACGCCGCCGCCTACACCAAATCCAAGCCGCGTGTCCGCGCCTACATGCTCGAGTACCGTGCCGCTATCGAGAAACAGCTCCTCGATCAGGAGAAGGAAAAACAACGCCGTCGGGAAGAGCGCCGCGAACAAGTTCTGGACCGCCTCTGGGAAATCGCGAACCTCAGCTCCGAAATGACGCGAGGCAGCATTACAGGACAGGTCAAGGCCCTCCAGATGATTGTGGCCATCGAAGGCATGATCCCTGACCGTCGCGCCGGCTCCGCGAAGAGGAACTCCGTCCCTGCGCCCATCTACCCGCAGCCAAGCCCTGCCCGGCAGGAAGATGACTTTGGCGTCCCCGAGCCCGAAGCCACTCCCGGCTCGGCAGAAGACGTCCCTCGGGGCCCCGTCCCCAGTCGGTCCACCTCCGCCAACCGGTTTACCCCCTTGGAAGCCCCTGAACCTTACCTTCCAGACACGAGAGTTCCGTTTTCGATGAAAAACGACGGGGCTGCCCAAAGCCGCTGAGCTGTAAATCGCAAAAAATGGCAAAAAAGACCTAAAAATATCGAATTTTATAAATAACCTCCATCGGCCGCCTAAAAACTCTTAGGGATCCGTGACTGCAGGAGAGCTTTATGCAACGGCAAACGGTGACTCCCCCTTCGATCCTTTGAATCGAAGGACTCGCAGGGGTAGCTTCTCGAACCGGCAGATCGAGCCCTAAGGAGCCGTTTTCTCCAAACTTCGCCTATTGGCTGCGTCAGATATAGCACTTATGGTGTTTGTAGCGTATGCTTTTTCGGAGGCATAAGCGCTGGAGGAGAGAGGGGAGAATATGACGATGGCAGAAGAAACGAATCTGGCGATCTCTGCGAACGACCAATCGGAGATTCAGGATCTCTACGCAAAATTGCGGGCGGCAGAAGCGAAGTTGATGGGTCCAGATGGGAAGACACAGCTTTTGCCCTCGAGTCTCTATTCTTTTCTTTGTCAGCTTCTGGGTGATTTGAAAGCTGGCAAATCTATAACCATTTTGCAGAGCAATGCCTCCTTAACAACTGTTGAGGCCGCTAAGCTATTGGGAGTATCTCGGCAATTCCTCATCCAGCTTCTTGAACAGAAAAACCTCCCGTTTCACATGGTGGGAACTCATCGACGGCTTTATGCCCGAGACGTACTGGCCTACAAGAGTCGGCGAGACGCGAATCGGCGCAGAGTTCTTGATGAGTTGGTCCAAAGCGAATCTGAAGAGGGAATTTACGACAGGGTTCCCGTAGATGATCCTAACGCTCGATAACGAATATACGGTGGTCCTCGACGCATGCGTTCTTGCTCCAATGCCGCTTTGCGACACGCTCCTACGCTTGGCCGAGGACCCCGCTCTTTTTCGCGCAATCTGGAGTGCGCAAACGCTAATCGAGGTTGCGCGAACACTTCGAGATCGCTTTCGATATACCGCAGAGCAAGCCAACCGACGCATCCGAGCTATGAATGATGCATTTCCTGAATCAGTTGTGCAGGTTCCTCAGAACCTTATTGATTGCATTCCTTCGGTTCCCGATCTCGATGACAGACACGTGATTGCGGCGGCTATTCATACCCAAGCCGGGACTATTGTTACGGAAAACCTCAAAGACTTTCCTGAAGAAGTACTCGCGCCGCATTATATCCACGCCCAATCTGGAGATGATTTCCTGATCCACCAGTACCATTTAAATCCAGAAGTTGTGCTCGAGAAGCTAGACATGCAAGCAAGTGCTATTCGTCAGCAGCGCAGAGATGTCGTAAATCGCCTTGAAAGAACGGCGCCACAGTTCGTGGCTGTAATTCGGGCGCGTTCATCATGATCGGCGCCGGCCGGCTGTCCACGGTTCGCAGCAGCTAGAACGACGCGACCCCATCCTGGGCTGTTTGCATCGGCCGTTGAATTTTTCCGCAGCCTGTTAAGTCGGGCCGTAAACAGCCGGCCAAGTCAGGGAACAACTTTGAGCAAAAGCGCCGTGCCGCCGGCAATCTGCCATTTCGGTTTGCTCACAGCGAACGTGATGGGCACGCCCGCACCTCCGGGTGAGACGATGGAAAAGTCTTCGAGACCATACAGTCCGGCCGCAGTCGTGGAGAATGGACCCATTGCGCGAGCCGGTTCACCGGCTGACGAAGGATCCTGGTAAACGCCATTCAAGTCGGCAAACCCGACGGGCTGGCTGTATTCGTCATACACTTTGCCCGAACCTGCTGATCGGTAGATTTCGTCGCCTCCGATCTGCCGTGTGGTATAGTCCGCTGGGCTGCTGGTTCCACGGTCAGTTCCGCCCACAGGCATGCCCGCTTGGAACACGCTGTAGGCTGAAGCCGCAGACACAAGCTGCAAGTGGATCGGCACTACCTCGTCTTTCCACCGAAGCTGCGTAAAGAGAATGCTGATCGAGGATGAATTCGAGCTGACGATCTGGCCGACGACCTCCACCTTGGAGGGTAGATACGAAACAGGGCTCAACGGCACACGTTGGATGAAACGCGCACGGATGGGCTCCCCAACTACCAGGTGCATCGGCTTCACAGCCTTCATCAGAGTAATCGGAAGCGTTGTGCCCGGCGCAGGCGCAACCAGGCGGCCGGCTGGTTTGCTGGCGTAGATTGGTATTGCTGAGAGAAGAGTTACGAACAGGATCAAGCGCTTCATGGATTTTGTACCTCCGTCACTTTTTGGAACGCTGCGGCGGCCATCCTCAGCCGCGTCCCGTCATGGCGTCGTCCCCACCTGGTAGTCGAGCGCCGCCAATGCCAACCGGTACTCGTATTGAGCATTCGTATTGTCAATCGCAGCACTCGTCTGCTGCAGTTGTGCCTGGCTCAGCTCGACGATGGAGCTCAGCCCAAGCTGATAGCGAGTCTGTGCCAGTTGCAGTGCCAAATTCGCCTGCTTCGCCAGTTCGGCGGTGACCGCGATTCGTTGATAGGCGGTATTTGCCTGCAGCCACGCCGTGCGCACATCGCGCACGATCTGGTCGCGAAGCGTGCGTGTTCGTTCCCCATCCGCCTGGGCGCGATACTTCGCCTCCTTCGCTTCCGCGTCATAAAGAAAACCCTCGAAGATGGGTATGTTCACGTTGACGCCGATCCCGCCCCACCAATTGTCTGTATAAAACTGATCGACGCGAACCGGCACCGTGCCCACCGTGCCCGCCGCCGTGATCGAGGGCAGATGTTGGTCCCATTGGGCGCGGGCAAATTTCCGCGCCGATTGCTCCCCATAGGTGAGCGATTGCAAATCCGGCCGTTGCCCCAGGGCAGTCTGGATCAACGGCTGGAAGTCTGGCGGCGGCCCGCTGCTCTGCGTTGCGTCGTCGGCCAGCTGGTAGGTGACCTCATGGTCCAGGCCAAGAACGGTATCGAGTGCCGCCATCGTAGCATCCGCGTTATTCTGTGCGTCCAATTGCAACAACTGCGCTTGCGATAAGTTGACGTTCGCGAACGACAGGTCCAGGGCCGACTTCAGTTTGTTCTGCGTCATCTGGTTCACCTGGGTTTGCGTAGCCTGTCGCGCGTTGATCGTCTCCTTGGCTACCTGGAGCACAGCCTGGGCCGTCAACGCATCGTAGAACGCCTGGTCGGCCGCTAAGACAATCTCCTCCTTGGTCGCGAGCAAGCTCGCATTCGCCGCCTGTTCCTCAAGTTTCTGCGACAGCACCAGGTTGTGGGTTTTCCCAAAGTCGGTAATCAGCTGGGTAAAATCGCCTCCCGCTCCTGCATGCGTAATCAGCCGCGAAGAGGTGAGCGAGCCGGCGGAGATGCGGCTCCCGTCCAGCGCCTTTTCGGCGGTGATGACGCCATTGGCCGTCGGCAGGTCCGCCGACCGCGCTGCCCGCACCACCTGGTGCTGGGCGAGCGCCAGCAACTGGCTGACCGTCACCCGCGGATTGTTCTTGAGCGCCGTTTCCTCCGCCTGCTTGCGCGTCAGGGTCAGCGGCGATGCGCCATTGGACGTCCCCGAAGCCGCCGCCTGCGCCCACAGGTTGATGTTCGGAGCAGGCGCGACCGGGAGCGCCGGAACCGTCCCGGTGGATTGCCCCTGAGCTGTCACCATGGGCAGCACCAAAAATATTGAGGCGAGGCGGATGATCTTCATGCCTGGGCCTCCTTCTCTGCCAACAGCTTGCGCTCGCGCCGCGTATGGATCACCAGGTAAACCGCCGGAACCAGGAACACCGTCACCACCACCGAAACTCCCAGGCCGCCGATAATCGCCCGGGCCAGTGGGGCATATTGTTCGCTGCCTGCTTCCAGCCCCAGCGCCATCGGGATCATGCCCAGCAGTGTGGCCAGCGACGTCATGAGAATCGGCCGCAGACGCACCTTGCATGCCTGCACCGTTGCCTCCAGCAGCGGCAGCCCCTGCTCGTGCAGAATGCCGGAAAACTCAACAATCAAAATGCTGTTCGAAACCACAATCCCGGTCATCATGATGATCCCCATCAACGACATGATGTTCAGCGTGCTGCCGGTGAACAACAGGATCATCACCACCCCCGCCAAACCCGGCGGGATCGCCATCAGGATGATGAAGGGATCGATGAACGACGTGAACTGCGCCATCAGGATCAGGTAGACGAGAGCAATCGAAATCAGCAAGCCCAGACCGAAGTCCCGAAACGATTCGTTCATGCTCACCGCCGCGCCGCGCACCGTGATTCGAGTGTCCTTGTCCGTTTTCGTATCAGCCAGCAGGCGGTTGATGTCCTTCCCCACCTTTTGCAGTGCCTCGGTCTTGGTGGCGACGTAAATATCGATCACCCGCCGGATCTGGTAGTGGTCGACTTCCGTCGGTGTGTTGATCTGCTTGATCTGCGCCACCGATCGCAGAGGCGTATAGCCGGCTGTATGGCCTCCGGGATCGCCCGCCGAGCGGCCTTCCTGCATCGGATCGAAGCCGGGCGGACGCGTGCCCCGTAGAGGAATGTTCTCAAAGTCCTCCATCGTCATGTGGTTGATCACCCGGTTGGCGTACTGCACGGTTACCAGGTAGTTGTTGCCCGTCTTGGGATCGATCCAGTAGGTCGGCGCAACCTGTCCACTCGAGGTGAGCGCCGTAATCACGTTATCCACCACATCCTTCGCCGAGAGACCGATCAGGCTGGCCCGCTCGCGGTCGATGTTCAACGCGAGGCCTGGATAATTGAGATCCTGTGGGATGTACACGTCGCTCACGTTCGGCATGGCTTTGATCTTCTGTGATAGATCTTTGGCCAGAACAAATGCCCCAGGCATATCGTTCGAGCTCACTTGCACATCAATCGGCGCGGGAAGACCTTGATTGATCACCGAGTCCACCAAACCCCCAGCCTGAAAGTAAGCGGTGAGTTCGGGCATCTCGCGCGCCAGCCGTTCGCGTACCCGCGCCATGTATTCATAGCTCCCCAGGCTGTGATCCTCCTTCAGGCTGGTTTGGACAAAGGCCGTGTCCATCGAAGCATTCGTGGTGTAGATGGCCGAGAGATCGGGATACACCCCAATGTTTGAAACAATCATTCCCAAGTCAGCGGGCCGCACCGTGTCGCGGATAATGTTTTCTACCCGGGCGATGTACCGGTTGCTGTCCTCCAGCCGCGTCCCGCTCGGCATGCGGACGTTGATCACGAACTGCCCCGGGTCGGTGCGGGGAAAGTAAGCCCGGCCAAGAAACGGAAACAGCACCGCGATGATCAACGCGACCCCGCCCAGAATGGCCGCGGCGGTGAAACCTGGCCGCACCAGGACGCGCTTGGCCAGCGCTTCATAGCGTTCCAGCATGCGTTGAAAGCGAACATTGAATTTCTCCACCAGGCGCTGAAAAAAGGAAGTCCTGCCTTCGTGTGCGCCCCCTTCCTGGTGATGAATGCGCACAAACGTGGCGCAGAACAACGGCACTACCGTCATCGCGAAAATGTAAGAAGCAAAGATCGACAGCACCACCCCCAGCGCCAGGGGCGTGAATATATACTTGCTGATCCCGGAAAGAAAAGTGACCGGGAAAAAGACGATCGAGGTCGTCGAGGTGGCGGCCAGGACCGCCAGCGAAACTTCCATACCCCCTTTCTCTGCCGCTTCCCGTGGCGGCACGCCCATCTCCATGAAACGAAAAATATTTTCCAGCACCACGACCGAGTCATCGATCAGCCGGGAAAACGCCAGCGCCAAACCACCCAGCAGCATGGTGTTGATCGAACCGCCCATGCCCTTGGTGATAATCAGGCAAACCAGCGCCGAAAGCGGGATCGACAACAGGACCGCGAAGGTCGCGCGCGGACTTCCCAGGAAGATCAGAATCATGAGCCCCGTCAGCACCAGTCCGATCGACGCTTCCTTCAACAGGTTCCGGATGGCCAGCTTTACGAAGACGGACTGATCGAACACCACCGCGGTCTTCAGGCTCTCCGGGATATCCACCAGGTGCTTCACTGCCGCCTTCATCCCGTTGACGATGGTGATGGTGTTGCTGTTGCCGCCTTGCTTGAACACGGGAACGTAGACCGACCGCTGTCCATCGATGCGCACGATGTTGTACTGCAATGCGCCCGAGTCTTCCGCCTTGCCCACATCGGCCACCAGAACCGATGAGTTGCCATAGGACTTCAACGGCATCGCATTCATGGATTTTGCGTCAGGGAACTGGCTGTTGGCGTAGATGTTGTAGTCTTTGCTGCCGATACGAACGTCGCCCGCGGGGAGGATCAGGTTGGAGTTGTTCACCGCGTCGACCACGTCGTTGAGGCTGAGGTTGTGCGCCTCCAGCTTGATCGGGTCGACATAGACCTGAATCTGGCGATAGGTCCCGCCGTAAGGCTGGGGAACCGAAGCTCCCTGCACATTGGCAATCTGATTACGTACCTGAAACTGAGCTAAATCTTTCAGCTGGGTTTCATTCAGTCCTTTGCCCTTCAGGGTAACCAGGCACACCGGCTGGCTGGACGCATCCATGCCCAGAACCACGGGCGGCAATGTGCCCGGGGGCAGACGGCGCAGATCCGCCAGGGCCAGGTTGGCAATATTGCTCAGGGCCGCATTGGGGTCCGTCCCTGGCTTGAAATAAATCTTGATCAAACTGACGCCCGTAAGCGAGCGAGACTCGGAGTGATCGATGTTCGCGCCCAGGGTAAAGAATCGCTCGAAGGTGTTGGTAATGTCGGCTTCAATTTGTTGCGGAGGCATGCCGTTATAAAAAGTCGCCACCACCACCACCGGCAGATCTATCTTGGGAAAGAGGTCAACCGGCATGCTGGCGACGTTGACCACACCGATCAACATGACGACCAGGCACATCATGATGATGAAGAAGGGGTATCGGAGCGCAAACTTCGGCATTACTGCTCACCCCCGTCCTCTTGCAAATCAATGGTGCTGCCCGCATCCCGCGTAATATCCCGCGCGCGCCTCGGTTCCACCACCGGGGTGACTCGCTCTCCTTCACTGTATTTTTGCTGGCCCCCCACAATCACCCGCTCGCCTGCGGCCAGGCCGCTCTTGATTTCTGCCAGCTGCGATCCGTGCAACCCCATCTCGACCACCCGTTCGTGGACGTGGTTCTGGCCGTCGAGGACGTACACCACTTCCTGGTTGTCCCTGAGCACCAGTGCCTCGACCGGGATCGTCAGCACGTTATCCGCATGGTTCAGCACCAACTGCGTGTTCGCATACATGCCCGGATCGATCGAGAGGTCCTTGTTCTCGACATCGACCTCGGTTTCCATCGTGCGGGTCTCCAAATTCACGTCGCGTGTAAAGCGAACCACTTTGCCCGTGAAAGTCCGGTCCAGTGCGTCCACTCTCACCTGCATGGTGTCGCCCACCTTCACGTAGCGCACGGCATCTTCGGGAACCGGCATCCGCAGGCGCAGCAAGCCGCTTTGCGCCAGCTTGACGATGGGCAAAGCCTGGCTGTTGGAATCCGTGCCCGACTGAATGAGGGCTCCGGTGTCGGCGTAGCGCCAGATAATCACGCCGTCGATGGGAGCGATCACGTGGGTGTAGTCTTCCATTGCGCCCACCCGCCGGTTATCCGCCCGGGCCACGTCCGCGCCCCCGCGGGCTGACGACAAGGCCGCCTTCGCCGCGTCCACCTGCGCCTCTGCCGACAGGTCTTTCGACAGGGCATCGTCCAACTCCTGCTGCGCGATCAGCCCCGGCTGCGCCTTGGCTGCCTGCTGCATGCGGTCGTTGTCCGCATGCACCGAGGTGTACCGCGCTTCCGCCGCCGCCACTTCATGTTGTGCGCGGACGATCTCATCCGAGCTGCGCGAAACCTGGGCCACCGTGCCTTCCAACTGGGCTTGCAGTTCAGGAACTTCCAAAACCGCAAGCGTCTGACCTTGCCGCACCCGGTCGCCGATGTCCACCTTGATGGAGCGAATGAAACCGGAAACCTTGGGATGAACATCGATCACCTGGTAGGGCTGGAACTGTCCGGCGAGAGCCAGAACATGAGAAACCGAACCTCGCTCCACCACCGACACGCGGGCCGCGGCCGGTTCTGGGGCCGCCTCCACACTGGAGTTGCCATGGGAACGGAGGATGAGCCATGCGGCCAATCCAAGGATTGCGCAAACCGCAATCAGGAAAACGAAACGCCTTCGCATATAAGACACCTGTACCTGCAGGAGCGCCGGGCTCGGCGCAGAGCACTACGGAAATCTACTCTGCTTTAGGTCAGGACAGGAGGGGGGCGAAAGAAAACAGCCTGCAGGCAAGGTGGCCGTGGCGGCCGGGACCTCTCCAGGCTTCCGGTTCGCACGTAGCGTGTCGCCGAACGGCGCAATAGAAAAGCAACCGCGACCAACATAAAACCAGGAAACAGAGGCAAGGCCGGAAGTTCAGGCGTCCCGGCGTCGAGCGCCTGGGCCATCGCAGGCCGTTCCTTTTCGGACAACAGCTTGGCTTCCGGCGCCCGATGCGTAATCGAATTCTTGCCTTGGTAAAGAGAAAGCTTGTACTGAAGACCCCAACCAAAAACCGCCAGCGAAAGCATCAGGAGCCCAAGTGGCAACAGCACAGCGCGACGACTACCCGACGACTTGCGAAACCACTCCACACGTGTCTTCGATGCAGCTGCCGGTCCCATCGTTGCCTCGCGTACGACCAACCCAATCATTATAGAGTGCCCCCAATAGGTGGTCCCGAAGAGCTTGACCTGAGCTGGTCGATGGGAACGGCTGAACTTAGCCTATGTATGACGCCAATCCTGGGTACCCCCTTTGTGCATGGCCAGCCAGCTGGATTGCAAGAGCCCCAACCAAGTCGTCATCCTGAGAGCCTGTGACTTTTCTTGATTTCGCACTTTAGCAACCGACAACCACCCTGCCCTTTGGCAACCACCCTCTCTCTCGCCACCACTCCCCCCTTGTTGTCATCCCGAAGTAACATGATTGAGTCCCGCAGAGCCTGTCAAACCCCCAAGCCCGAATGCACTCTGATGTCCCAACTTGCACTATCCTCTCAAAGGGTGACCTACTTGTTTCGTCGTACCTTCCACTTGCTCTTGTTTCTAACCGCGATGCCCCTTCTCCGAGCTCAAACCCCGGCCCAGGAACAAGCCCAGGAACAACCCCAAGCCATGGGCGTGAACACCGGCGGAACCCACGCCCCGGTCCTCGACTCGGAAAAACGCCCCATCACCGCCGGCGGCTTCGTAAAAACCGGCCCCATTATCTTTCAGGACATCGCCGCCAAAGCCGGGCTGACCACCTGGCATCACACCATGGGCACCCCCAACAAACAATTCATCCTCGAAGCCCCGGGCTCAGGCGTAGCCCTCCTGGACTACGACAAAGACGGCTGGCTCGACATCTACATGGTGAACGGTTCCACCTACGACGCGCTCAACGGCAAAGCGGAGTCGCCCCACGCCGCCCTCTTCCACAACAACCACGACGGCACCTTCACCGACGTCGCGGCCAAAGCCGGAGTTACCAACGACCGCTGGGGCTTTGGCGTCGCCGTCGGCGACTACGACAACGACGGCTACCCTGACCTGTTCGTCGCCAACTTCGGCAAGAATCGCCTCTACCACAACAACCACGACGGCACCTTCACCGACACAGCGGAAAAGGCCGGCGTGCAATTAGGCAACTGGTCCAGCGGCCCCACCTTCGGCGACTATGACGGCGACGGCCGGCTCGACCTGTTCGTCTCCGGGTACGTCCACTTCGAGCAGGATCAGCTCGCCGGGATTGACGGGAAAGGAGTGGCGTCAAACTTCTGCCAATTTCGCGGCGTGAACGTGATGTGCGGCCCCCGCGGTTTGAAGGGGGAACACGACCACCTCTTCCACAACAACGGCGACGGTACCTTCACCGACGTGAGCCAGAAAGCCGGAGTCAGCGACCCCAACGGCTACTACGGGTTCACCTCGATCTTTGTCGACCTGAACAACGACGGAAAAGTAGACTTGCTGGTGGCCGACGACTCCACCCCCAACTACCTCTACATCAACAAAGGAAACGGCACCTTCGAAGACGACAGCTACGCCTCCGGCTACGCCCTGAACGAAAACGGCCGCGAAACCGCTTCCATGGGGGTCGCTGTCGGCGATTACCAGAACAACGGCCGGCTGGGTCTCTTCAACACCACCTTTTCCGACGATTACGATGTGCTCTATCGCAACGACGGCGACGCCAACTATACCGATGACAGTTACGCCGTCGGGTTAGCCGAACCGACCGTGCCCTTCTTAGGCTGGGCCACCGGGTTTATCGATTACGACAACGACGGCTGGAAAGACTTGTTCCTCGTCAACGGCCACGTCTACCCCATGGTCGATCGGAACAACTGGGGCTCCACCTACGCCGAGCGGCCACTCTTGTTCCACAACCAGCTGGGCAAGAAATTTGACCTGATCCCGGCCGTGGAAGGCACAGGCCTGGCCTTGGTCATCCCCGCCCGCGGCGCCGCCTTCGGCGACCTGTTCAACGACGGCCGCATCGACGCTGTCATCAACAACATCGACACCGTGCCCGTCTTGTTGCGCAACGTCAATCCCGATCATCATCACTGGGTGGAATTAAGCCTGACCGGCGGACCCAAAAGCCCCAGAGATGCCGTGGGCGCCGCGGTGTATCTTACCGCCGGCGGCATCAGGCAGCGCGGCGATGTGCTCAGCGGCGGCAGCTTTGTCTCCAACAACGACCCCCGCGTTCACTTCGGCCTGGGCGACGCGGATAAAGTCGACGCGGTGGAGATTCACTGGCCCAGCGGCTTGAAGGAAAAAGTGAACCTGCCCGGCGTGGATAAAATCTTTTCCATAGAAGAAGGCAGAGGCGTCACCAACCCAACCCCAAACGGCAAGGCTCACTAATGGACACCAACCTGCAATCTCCTCATCGCCGCTACGACCCGCTACGTGGCCGCTGGGTATTAGTTTCTCCTCACCGTACCCAGCGTCCCTGGCAGGGAGAAGTGAGCCGCACCGACGCCAAGCCGGCCGTGCACCACGATCCGGACTGCTATCTCTGCCCCGGCAACACCCGGGCCGGGGGCAAGCGAAACCCGCCCTACAACAGCGTCTTTGCCTTTACCAACGACTACGCGGCGCTCCTCCCCGATTCGCCCGGTATCGTGGAAACCGGCCACCCCCTGCTGCGAGCGGAAACCGAACGCGGCATCTGCCGCGTACTGTGCTTCCATCCCGACCACAGCTTGACCCTGGCCGGCATGCAAGTCCCGGACATTGTGCGCGTCGTCGAAGCCTGGACTACGGAGTTCAAAGAACTGGGGGCACGCCCGGAAATTCGTCACGTGCAGATCTTCGAGAACCGCGGGGCCATGATGGGCGCCAGCAATCCCCATCCCCACGGCCAGATCTGGGCCACCGAACACATTCCCGACGAAGCCGCAGCCGAACTGACGAATCAAAGTGAGTATCGGCGCCAGCATGATGGCTGCCTGCTTTGTGACACCCTGAAAGTCGAGCTGGAGCAAAACCAGCGCATCGTTTGCCGGAACGAAGAATTTGTCGTCCTGGTGCCGTTCTGGGCCGTATGGCCCTTCGAGACCCTGGTGCTCCCCCGCGCTCATCTCGGCAGCCTTCTGGAATTCAAACCCACCGAGCAGCGTGGCCTGGCGGACATCCTCAAGCAGCTGACAACCCTCTACGACCGCTTGTTTGCCACCAGTTTCCCCTACACCATGGGCTTTCATCAGCGTCCAACGGATGGAGACCTCCACCCGGGGTGCCACTTCCATGGCCACTTTTATCCGCCGTTATTGCGTTCGGCCACCGTGCGCAAATTCATGGTCGGCTTTGAAATGCTGGGTATGCCGCAGCGGGACATCACTCCCGAGGCGGCCGCCGAGCAGTTACGTTCCGCAGCAGGCGGTTAAATTGTTCATGCGTCGCCGCTGGTCGGCCGTATTGCCCCTGTTTCTGGCGCTCTGCGCGGCCGCCCAGGTCATCACCGTAGACCATGGGCCGAACGCCGCCGCGCAGCAGTCCAAACCGTATGTGGTGCTGGTCTCGCTCGATGGCTTCCGCTATGACTACGTCCGCAAGTACGGCGCCAAACATTTGCTGGCCCTGGGAGCTGACGGCGCGATCGCGCCGGAAGGGATGATTCCGTCCTATCCTTCGTTGACCTTTCCCAATCACTACACCCTGGTGACCGGCCTTTATCCCGAACATCACGGCATCGTGGCCAACAACTTCTACGACCCGGCCCGCAAAGAGCGCTACTCCTCGAGCGATCCGGCAACCAGCCGCGACGGAAGCTGGTACGGAGGGGAACCCCTGTGGGTCCTGGCGGAAAAACAAGGCATGCGCACCGCCTGCTTTTTCTGGCCCGGCTCAGAGGCCGAGATTGACGCCGCCCGCCCCTCTTACTACCTCAAATTCGACGATCGCTTTCCCGACGAAAAGCGCATTGACCAGGTAGTCGCGTGGCTACGCCTGCCGCCGGAGCAGCGCCCGCACTTCATCACCCTTTACTATTCGACCGTCGACCATGCCGGTCACCAGTTCGGGCCCGACAGTCCCCAAACCGCGACTGCCGTCCAACACGTGGACCAATTAGTAGGCCGTCTCCGGACAGACCTCACCCAACTGCACCTGCCCATCGATCTGATCGTGGTTTCCGACCACGGCATGGAGCAAGAGCAGGGACCCTGGATCGACCTTTCCCGCTACGCCGACCTGCAAAACTTCACTACCGTGGGACCGCTCCTCTATCCCAACAATGAAGCGGCGGCCGAGAAGGCCTATCAGGAACTCAAGATCAAGACCGACGCCTTCACCGTCTATCGCCGCAAGCGTGTGCCGGCGGCTCTGCATTACGACGCCAATCCCCGTGAGGGCGACCCCGTGGTCGTCGCCAACGGGCCGTATGCCATCCGTGCCCACGTAGACGCACAAGACATTCCTCCGGAACCAGGGAGTCACGGCTACGACCCGAGGGTAGTGAAGTCCATGCGCGCCCTCTTCCTGGCCGCTGGCCCCGACATCCGTCCCGGTTCCACCCTCGCCCCCTTCGAGAACGTAAACGTCTACCCTATCCTGACAAAAATCCTGGGCCTCAACGCCCCCCAAGTCGACGGAACTCTGAACGTCCTCTCCAAAATCCTGAAAAACCAACCCCCCGACGACGACAATCCCTAACTTCCTCCAAGAACAACCTGAGCCAAAACCAACCCTTACATTTTTCACCTCAACAAACCTCGGGTGCCCCAC
The DNA here is from genome assembly GCA_049693715.1 of Acidobacteriaceae bacterium. GTDB lineage: Bacteria > Acidobacteriota > Terriglobia > Terriglobales > Acidobacteriaceae > PALSA-350. The sequence goes on from JBAVQC010000023.1 coordinate 23,017, forward strand.
ATCTCGCTCGTTTTTCGGGAGATGTGGGATACCACTGAGCCAAACCGGGCAGCCTCTCGACCGCTAACCGTCTCCCGATGTCGCGAATGGTGCCAGAAGCAAGCCGAGGTT
>JBAVQC010000024.1:0-5989 GCA_049693715.1 Acidobacteriaceae bacterium
GCAAGCCCGGCGACTATGCTGGCGGCGATGATTGCGTCGCCGATGCTGAATGTGGTGGTGATCACAATGGCCTTCACGCTGCTGCCACTGCCGGTGGCGACGGCGAGGCTGGCCGCTTCACTCGTGCTGCTGGCGCTGGTGCCAGTGCTGACGGATTCGGGTGCGAAGGAGCCTTTGCTCGCCGCGACGGTTTGTGCCTTCGATGCGGGTCCGAAACGGGCGTGGCTTCGATCGCTTGGTTTGCTGGCACGGTCGTACTTCCGCAATTTTGCCCGGCTGGCGCTGGCAACGGTGCCGTGGATGTTGGCGGCCGGGTTGCTTGGCGCGCTGGCGGCGGAGTTGGTTCCGGTGCAGAAACTGCCCACACAAGTGAGTTTTTTCGGCATTCTGCTGACGGCGCTGCTGGGGACCTTCGCGCCCGTACCAATCGCCTTCGACGTGGCGTTAGCGTATCTGCTGCTGAGCCGGGGCGTGCCTGCACCGTATGTGGCCACTTTGGCCTGCACACTGGGGGCTTTCAGCCTGTATCCCTTTGTCATAGTGGGGCGGAGCCTTTCTTGGCTCGTGGCGCTCAAGGTCTTTGCGGCAGTGATGGTGGTCGGGATGGTGGCTGGGGGTGTGATCGCGGCCGTGTATCGGTAAGGTGCGCACGCTTCGCCGGCCACAGAGGCGCCGGACAGTTGCAGTGGCAGAACAGCGGTAAACGTCCCGTCTGGAAGCTGATGGCAAGGTCGGCTGAGAACGCGCTCAAGTCCGATTACAAATTCTTCAGCACCAATCTGGCGTCCGGGTAGCTGAGCCGATCCGACAGTTCTCGAAGAAGGGGAGATAGCGCGAAACCGGGAAAGACCTCTCAGCGAACGATTTGCCCAGGCGTCATTGCAGATCTGTGGCCTTGTACACAATTTGGCCGCCTACCATCGTCAACACCGAGGTCGTGTTTGGCAATTCAGGAGTGGGTACCGTGAAAATGTCCTGCGAGAGCACAGCGATATCCGCGAGTTTGCCCGGCTCGATCGTGCCTTTTTCTTTCTCCTGAAACTCCGCGTACGCCGAGGTGAGTGTGTAGGCAGTCACCGCTTGCTCTCGCGTAATGGCCTCCGACGGCCGGTTGCCTGGGTTGGTCGCGAACATGATATCGAGGTAAGGGTTGGTCGGTGCATCAGAGCCCAAGGCTAACGGAATCCCCGCGGCCAGCAGTGACTTCATAGGCTGGCCCTTCTCAAGCGCGACCACTCCCGGCGGTGCGATGGGTGCGAGATGGACAGGATTCTGCACAACGATGATGCCGTCCTGCCTGACGCGCGCGAACTGGTCAGGAAAAAGGGCGTCGCCATGTTCGAAACGCAGACGCCGCCCACTCCACACGCCTTTTCCTCCGGATGCGTCGATGGCATCGAGGACCTTCTGAACTGACAGGTTGCCGGAGACATGCAGCAGTAACTGATCGTTGTTCCTGAGAGACTCCTGGAGCATGGCGGGGTATTCGCCTTTAGGAAACTCCAGCGGCAGGTCGGTTAAAAGGGAATCAAACGGCGGCTCCGCGGGTATTTTCCAGGCTCCCCGTGGGGTGAGCGTGCCTTCCACTCCCACCCCATCCGCCAGCCACTTCGACCCACTCACGGTGATGAGGCTTGCCGGATGGGGCGCCACCCCCTTTCCTTCCTCAATATTCCGGCCGGCCGGCGTTGTGCCCGGCATGCGCACAACGCGAACACGTATCCTCGTGGGCACGGCTTCGAGGAGCGAGACTGCCCGAGCCGGAGTCATGGTGACGGAAAGCTCCTGAATGGACGTGACGCCGTACTTCGCCTCCTCATCCAGTTGCTGGCGAAGTTGCACGATTGCCGCGCTGTCCGGAACGCGATCGGCCGCCGCGCGCTCGATATTCATCACCGCATATTCACGCAAGGTGCCGGTGAGCCGACCCGTCGCATCGCGTTCGAAGCGGCCTCCCATGGGGTCTGGTTGATTCTCGGCAACGTTGTAAAGGCGCAGGCCGGCCGTGTTCAAAATGACGGCGTGGCCTGTGAACGTCCCCAGCGAAAGGGGATTGTGCGGTGCAATCCGGTCGAGCGCTTCCCGGTTGATGGAGGGATCGCCGAAGACCTTAAAGCCGATGGTCACCGAGATCAGGCTGTTTGGTGGGTTCTTGGCGATCGCGGCCGCAATGCCCTCCTGGACCTGCGCCCATGACGGGTCCGGTGTATGCAGGTCAACGTCGACCTCGAGTGGCCCAAGCTGGAAATGATGATGTGCGTCGTTGATACCAGGGATAGCCGTTCTGCCATGCAAGTCAACGACCTTAGTCTTCGGGCCGGCCATCGCTTGGATGGTCTTGGTGTCGCCCGTCGCCAGTATGCGCTCGCCACGGATGGCCAGCGCCTCGACATAGGGCACCGACGCGACCCCGGTAAAGATCTTTCCGTTGAACAGTATCGTGTCGGGGGGCGCCTCCTGTGCAGTCGCATGACTGTGGGCGCACAAAAGACACAATCCTGCGATTACATTTCTAAGAATGAATTTCTGCATAGCGATTCATCTTTCCATTTGGGGATCTTTACTCAGCTTTAACCAATCCTCATCGCCCGATGCTCGAATCGAGTTGCAGGCCGCAACCGCTACTCCACCTCAGGGTCGCCAGGCTTGACGGCACCGCAGCTGGGGCTGAGAAACCGGCTGGTTGAGTGACTATCCGTTTTCCGCGTTTTCCCGTTCGTCGTGCTCGTCGAATGAGACTCGGAGACGATATGTTCGGAGTCCTGAATGGTCTGGGATCCGTTGATTACCAGCGCAGGGCCTTGCGGAATGTTGCAGGTGCCGTTGAAGGTGTAGCCGTTGGCGGTTTTGACGGTATTCATCGTGCAGCCATCATGCGGTTTCTGCGCGTTTGCGACCATCCGCTGCCATTCCTCGGGGGTAATGCAACTCTTCGCCTTCATCGTGGCCGGGGCCCCATCCCCATTGGAGGTCACCATCGTTTTTTCCCACAAGCCCATCTTTATCGGAGCACTCTGCGCCAGCAGGGAAGCGCTCCCTATCGCCAGAACAGCCGTCATCCCTATGGGACGCATCGATTTACCTCGGACTCAAAATGCACTTCGAAACGACCTTCGACGCACGCAGCCAGAATGTCAACGAAAAGTGATACTAAGTCTGCATTAACCGGGAAGTCATTTCCTTTGAGAAGCTTGCGGCGCTTCATTAACTCGAAGAGGAGATAAGGAGGGTTTCGTGGTTCGTGGCCGGACGGGGCTGTGCGGGTGTGCTGCAACACGAAGTCCCCCGTCCCCAGGAAGAGGATCGAACCGATACCTCTGTTGCGAGGGAATCAGCTCTTGCGGAAGAGGTAGGTGTCGAGGGCAAGAGTGTTGTGCTCGATGAAAAAAAGGAGAAGGAAGAGACGACGCTGAAGAGGAGTTGCTGGCTGGCGATGTCCCATTGTTGGTTGGCGGGGGAGCGGGGCTTTTGCGAGGTGCTCGGCGGTCGTTTGGGCGAAGGCGGCTGCGCCGTTGTGAATGCGGATAAGGGGGGCCGGCCCGCAAAGATTCATCTTGATCAGCGTACCAATCAGTCGGTATAGTGGCAGCATACCCACTGGTTGGTACCAAAATGTCGATATCCGAAGCGAGACACGAATCGAAAACCAAACTCCTGCAGGCTGCGATCCGGGTGATCCGCGTCAAGGGATATACGGCCACGCGGGTTGAGGACGTCTGCGAGGCAGCTGGTCTGACCAAGGGAAGCTTCTTCCACCACTTTGACAGCAAGGACGAACTGGCGCTGGCCGCGGCCGACTATTGGATTGAGGGTACGGAGGCGCATTTTGGCTCCGCGTCCTACCACGAGCTAGCCGACCCGCTGGAGCGGTTGCTGGCCTATCTGGACCTTCGTAAGGCTCTGCTGACGGGCCCGTTGCCCGACTTTACCTGCCTGGCGGGGACGATGGTGCAGGAGGTCTACGACACCCACCCGGCGATCCGCGAGGCATGCAACCGGAGCATCAGCGGGCACGCGGCAACACTGCTGGCCGATATTGAAGAGGCGATGCGGCAGCGCGGCATGCGCCCCGAATGGACCGCCGAAAGTCTCGCTCTCTACACCCAGGCCACCCTCCAGGGCGCGTTCATCCTGGCCAAGGCCCGGGGTGGTGCTGCGATTGCGGCGCAGTGCATTAATCATCTGCGGCGATACATCGAGCTGCTGTTCCAACCGTCGCCGTGTTCCGCGCCGCCCGGGCCATCGGGAATTTCAGCAATAGTCCCAAAACGGCGCCGAAGGGCGAAATGATACGGGGTTGCCGGTTCGATAGCGTGGCCCCAGAAGCCACTAACCCAAAAACTGGAAGAGGGGGATGGACATGACAAGGATCGGAATGACACGGATCGGAATGACACGGCGGAAGGCGCTCGAATCGGGAGCTTGCGCACTGGCTGGAGTGGCGGGGCTCTTGGTAACGGTACGGGCGCGCGCAGGTACGGAGCAGAGTACGACATACGAAGAAATTGTTCGGAGATGGTATAAGGCATGGGAGAAAAATGACCAGGGTCAATTTGAGGCCCTGATGGCCGAGAACTTTACCTTCACGAGCGCGGCCGGCGACGACCACATCAGTAAGAGCGCTTTCAAAACGCAATGCTGGGATACACAGGTCAACTTTATCGATCGATTTGATCTGGAGCGGGTGTTCGGAAATGGCAACGAAGCGTTTGTGAAGTATCTTTGCCACACAAAGAACGGCAAATCATTCCGGAATGTAGAGTATTTCCGGCTCAGAGACGGGAAAGTGGAGACCATTGAGTGCTACTTCGGGGCGAAATCCACCTTTCCGTCAGCAGTAAGCAACGGGAGTTAACTTGTGGGTTCCGCATAACAAGGCGAATACCAGCGGAGTTAAAGAAGTGGCGAAAGACTTGTCAGGAATTGCACCCGTCATCCCTATCGACCCCCTTGATACGCTTCCGCTGCACCGCCAGATCTGCGAAGGGTTCCGTGCCGCAATCCTGCGCGGCAATTTGCAGCCCGGACAACAAGTACCTTCCAGCAGGCACCTGGCGGAGGATCTGGAAGTATCCCGTTTTCCGGTGCTCGACGCCTACGCACGGTTGCTTTCCGAGGGTTACTTCGAAAGTCGAGTCGGATCGGGAACCTTCGTTTCGGCATCATTGCCGGGTCCACTCCCACACGGTAGAAGATCACGGTCAACCACGGGAGGATCCCGCTGTCTTTCCCGGCGTTCCTCCTTATTACCGCGATGCGAAACTGTTCCGTGGCGACATGGCTGCGGACCCTTCGGAGTCCACCAGTCGGCGCTCGATCAGTTTCCTTTCGGAGCGTGGTCGAAGTTGCTGGCTGAACACGGTCGAAGACCATGTTTGCACGCCATCCAGCACCACGACCCGATGGGGCTCGATCGCTTCCGAGACGCAATCTGTTCTTACCTCCGCACCGCGAGGGCTGTCGAATGCGACCCGTCGCAAATCATGATCGTGTCGGGATCGCAACAGGCTCTGGAAATCACCGCGCGGGTGCTGCTGGATCCTGGCGACCCGGTGTGGATCGAAGAGCCGGGCTACCAGCTTGCACAGTCGGTTCTGCTCGGGGCAGGCTGCCGAATTGTCCCAGTCCCGGTAGACGACGAAGGCATAAATGTGTCTGCAGGGGTTAATCTGCTGCCGAAAGCGCGTGCCGCGTTTGTTACGCCGTCGCACCAATATCCTCTCGGCGTCACTATGAGCGCTTCTCGCCGGCTGCGTCTGCTGGATTGGGCTCGGGATAATGGAGCATGGGTTGTGGAAGACGACTATGACGGCGCATACCGTTACGACACTGCATCGGTTTCCTCCCTTCAGGGGATCGATTCCGACGCACGCGTGATTTACATTGGGACATTCAGCAGGGTTATCTTTCCGTCAGTAAGAATGAGTTATATCGTTATCCCGCCCGATCTCATTGAAAGATTTATGGCAGTACGATTCTCGTTAGGTAT
>JBAVQC010000025.1:0-20947 GCA_049693715.1 Acidobacteriaceae bacterium
CGCTCCCCCGGATTTCCTGTTGATGTTGGTGGCGTTGGCGAACCTCATGCGCCTTTCCTTAAAAGAAAGGCGCACACGCAGCCGTGTCCAGCGCAGCGTAGCAGGAAATCCGGGTCGGGATGACAAACAGGGGATGGTTGTGGTGAGGGAGAGGGCGACGGTTAAAGGGGAGCTCGGTCGTCAAAGTGCGAAATCAAAAAGTCACAGGCTCTCGGGATGACAAGGAAGGGGGTAACGGTTCCCTAGAGAGCGGATGCCCGACCGGAGCGCAGCGTAGTGGAGGGATCAATCATTGGCATGGGAGGGGTTTACACCAACGCAGAGTGCGTCATGGCCTCGAGCACGGAGAGCGGCGATGATTCAGGAGAAACCATGGCGCCGTGTTCCACCAGAAACGTTTGCTCCAGTGCGTACTGGCCGGAGAGTACCGCATGCGGAACCATGTCGGTGTAGACCATCCAACTCGATCCGGCGGGGAACTGCAGGTATTCCTTGCGGCACTCGGCCTGGAAGGATGCGTTCTCCTTGAGGAAGTTGTGGAAGCGCATCATGAAGTCGTCATAGGGTGATCGCTTCAGACTGGGAATCGCATATCCCAGACCAGCGGTATTGGCCAGGAAGCGCAGTGCGCGGCCGGCGGAGTTGCCGGGCGCAGGAAGCGAAATCTGTTGCGGAGCATAGCGTGACGCCAGCACCGGAAATGGGTCGCTGACCACCCAGTCGCGCGAACGCGTGGGATGAATGTTGTTGAAGAAGCGGAGTATGCGCGCGCCACGCGTAGGCCGGGTAGGAAAGGCATCGGTATGCAACAGGTCGTTGCGGCGGCGCAGCGGTAAGTCGCGGCCTTCTTCCTCCTGCGGCCGGAAGCTCGAGTAATCCAGCTGCCAGCGGCTCTCGTAGGGTGACAAAAAACTGCTGAGAAAACGGGTCACATCCTGTGAGTACTGACGCATGATCGCTTGCAACTGCTTCAGTTCCTCAGCACTTGTGGCATGGGCGTCCAGCCCGCTCACGCTATCCAGATTCGGCTTGTAGGCGATGTTCTTGTGCAGTGTGCTGCCGGTCTGCTGCTGGCCCAGCAGAAAAGAAAGGTCCTCAGGCCGCAAGCGAACGGGAGTTTGCGGGAAGTAGAGAATGTCGCCCGCTTCCAGCCTGTGGCACCAGGCTCGGGCCTCGGAGTTCGCGCCGGCGAGCCCGTTGCGCTGCGCCAAGTCAACATCGATGGTGACGAGTGCCACTCGAACTGGCCTCCTACCCTCGGGAAACTTTGCGGCGCACCCAAAGCGAGCCGAAAAAGATGAGACTGGCGAGCAGCACGATAGAAGCGGCGGGGAAGGAAATGTACTTGTAACTGACGGCGTAGTCCACGTGGTGGCCCATGCCGTTGTAGATCGTCAGGCCGACGATGGCCAGGAAGGTAAATAAAAAAAAGCTCAGAAAACCCACAGTAAAGGCCATCAGGGCACTGGTGAAGAAACCCAGGTCGCCCAGCGGGACGCCGAAGAACGTTCCCCCTGCCTGTGGGGGCCGAACCTGCTGCAGGTTCTGCTGCGTATTCATAATTGGCCTCGAAAGGGGAAGTGCTCACCCCTCCACTCAGCTAGAATACTAGGTTATGGCTGAAGCCGCCCAAATGGAGTTGTTACCGGCCTCGCTCGTGGCGCAGCAGACGCCCGTGCGCCAATCCGAAAACCGCCTGTGCTACGCAATCTTTGCCGATACCCACATCACGGAGCAAGAGCTCGAGCCGATCGTGCAGGCAGTGCCCAACGCCATCGCCGCCGCGCTCTCCCGGCATGCGTATTATTTTGTGCCCCTCACCATTGGTGAAACCGAGGAGACGATGGTGGCGCCAGGCTACACCATCGACCTGGGCGATCGCGCGATGTGTCACCGCAATGTGCAGTTTGACGGCTCGGACTGCATCTTCATCTCCACCCGGCTCATGCAGGACCGGTTTGCCCTCGCATTCGAGTTCTTTATCAACGTGGGGCACCACTTCGTCGAAGCAGCCGGGGTGCCGCAGAGTTTCTGTGACCTGGTGTGGTCACAAGCGGTTGGCGAGGTGCGCGGAGAAACCAGCCAGGATAGCTACGAAAGCCGCCGCCGTGCGCTTGACCGCGGGCGCAGTGATAGTTCTGCCACCCGCATGGCCGAGCGGACCTTTTCCCGCGTGGACCAGACCGCCGCGGGGCGGCCGGCGGAAAAGGGCCGGGTCGACGAAAAGGCCAAGAGCAGCTTCTTTGAGTCCGCTTTTTCTGACGCCCTGGCGATCTATATGCTCTCGCTCACGCTCGACTTCAACTACACCGATTTGCGGGAGCGTGAGTATCCGCTGCTTGCCGCACCAGCCCTGGCCGAGCGCCTGCGCCATGTAGCCGCGCTGTTTCCGCCCAACGCCGGATACGACTTTCAAATCTCCTATCGCCACAAGTTCTAAAGCGGTTTCACAATTCCGTGGCATGTAAGAGGTTTGCGAGGAGTGGTTTTCCTGGAGAGAAAACCACGAAAGTGTCTGAGGCTTCGGTCTCCATCGATTGTGAAACCGCTAACCAGTACAATCAGCGAATGATTGCGCACCTGCGCGGTAAGCTCCTGGCGAAACATCCGCAACAGGCGATCATCGAGGCCGGCGGCGTCGGCTATGACGTTGTGATCAGCGTGACCACGTTCAGCGCACTGCCACCAGAGGGAACGGAGGTCGCCCTCTTCATCCACACCCACGTTCGCGAAGATACTCTGGCACTTTATGGGTTTCTCAACCCCCTCGAAAAGCGGGTCTTTGAGCGCTTGATCACAGTGAGCGGCGTGGGCCCAAAACTCGCCGTCACCATCCAGAGCGGTTTGCGCACAGAACGATTGGTGGGCGCCATCCGCGGCCAGGATCATGCCACCCTGTCCCAAATCCCGGGCATTGGCAAACGCCTGGCCGAGCGACTGGTGGTGGATCTGAAAGACAAGCTCGAGGATATGGCCACTGCGCCACGAGCAATCGAAACCGGACCGTCTACTGAGGACGTGCTTTCAGCCCTGGTGAATCTGGGTTATCAGCGCCCACTGGCGCAAAAGGCAATTGCAGCGGCGGTCGCTAAGGATAAGGCGGTAAGTGACAACTTTGAGGCACTTTTCCGAGCTGCGCTCGCGGGAATGCGGAATTAGGTTCGGCCGCAAACGGGTAGAATTTTCCCCATGAGAGCGTAGATTGAACCGGTTTTCACGGTGCGGGAAATCCACAAGGCCGTAAAGTGCTGAAACCATGCGGCTCCCCAGCATGCCTGTTTGGCATGGCACATGCATTCAATTAAAACGTAAAGTAGGCGAAAGAAAATAGACGCCGCGTTCGGCGGTCTTAAGTTTGTGGCTCACCTCGGTGATGCCGCGGAGAAGATGCCCATGCCAGGGAGGTGTGGGCATCTTCTTTTTGCGTATAGCCCCGCAGCTTATTCAGACGCCGGTTTCATCTGTGCCTGATTGACACAGCCGATGGCCTTGCGCGGGTCGCCATCGTCGCCAGAACTGGCTCCAGTTTCGTGCTTAATATCCTGCTGAAATTTCTGCAGCTCGGGGAACGAATAGTGAGTACAAAGATTCAATTCCCACGTATCCGCAGTCTTTTTCGAAACTGCATACATACGAATGGTTTCATCCGGGTGCGCGGGAGAGTCGCTTTCCCGAATAACGGAAAAGCTGAAGTAGCCAGGAATGAAACCGGCATCGGTCCGTGTGTCCATCGAGTTCATCACGATCGTGCGATCATCCACCGTGATGTTGTCGTATCGGGCGACGATGAGTGCGACCTGGCGAGCCTGATCGAACTCCATCTCATGCACACGCGCATGCGCGCACAGGGTAGAGGTGGCCATGAAGAAGAAAAAAAAGGCAAGTTGTCTCATGTAGGTGAGCAGCCGGACAGCCTTGTCAGATTGAGGGAGGTAAGCAAAGTCTATCGAACAACTATCGAAACACGCCCGATTGTGGCCTGGCAAGTCCATTACCTTTGTACTTTAAAAACGGATTTTGAGTATATCCCGCGGGTTACTATCATGAACAGGAAGTGCACGAGCACCGCTTAGACCCGCGATTTCAAAGCCTTCGCCGGCATCACACCCCCGGCATTACACCCCAGACACTACACCCATGGACCGGTAGTTCTTCTCATCATGACGATTTCCTGCTTTCCGCACGCCGCCGGCGAACCATACTTTCGCGAAGCCAGCCTCAAATTCCTGCGCGGCCTCAAACGAAACAACCGACGGGAGTGGTTTGAGGCCCATAAACCGGAGTTCGAGCGCGAGTTGAAACAGCCCATGCTGGCGCTCATCGAAACCGTCAACAAGGCCATGGAAGCCTTCGCTCCCGGCCATCTGCGGCCGCCCCAAAAATGTATGATGCGCATTTATCGCGACATACGTTTTTCTCCTGACAAGCGGCCCTATAAAAACCATATCTCTGCCTGGTGGTCTCGGGAAGGACTGGAAAAGACTTCCGGCGGAGGCTATTACATGCATATCTCCCCGGAGGAAGTTCTTATCGCCGCAGGCGTGTATATGCCGGAGCGGGAGCAGTTGCTGGCGATCAGGCAGCATCTGCTGGTGCACCATGGCGAGGTGCGGCAAGCCCTCAAGGACCGCAAGCTCCTGCGCCTGATGGATTCATTTACCGGCAGGCCGCTCACACGGCCACCGAAAGGCTTCCCGAAAGATCACCCGGCGATGGATTTGCTCTTGTGCCGGCAGTGGGGCGTGGAAGGAAAGCTGCCCGCATTGGCGTCGTTGCAGAAGGACTTTGCGGACCAGATCATCCGCCGTTTTCGCCTCGCAGCCCCGCTCGTAGACGCCCTCAACACACCTCTGCTGCTGAGCGTTGAGAAAAAGAGGCGGCCGCTTTTCGGCCTCGAGCCAGTGGGCAAAGCACGCTGAAATCTGAGGAAAACCTGTGAAATTGGGCCAAATCTTGGAAAAACGAGCCAAAAACGGAACAATTCGCGGTTTTTCGATTGACAAAGGTTAGACAAAGCCGCATCGTAAACGGCGGTGGGTCGTTTTTACCCGCATAAACACTGGGTTTTCTGATGCTTGATGCGCGTTTCCGCGAGCATCAATTCGACAGAAACCGGTCAAGACATGGATTCTCAAGGGTGCGGAACAACGCGACCGTGGGCCATGAAATAACACAGAGGAAAGAAGGACACAATATGGCAACAGGCATGACCAAGACAGCACTGGTCCGGACAATGGCAGAAAAACTTGAGTTGACCAACAAGCAATCCGCGGCTTTTCTCGATCTGCTCGCAGAGACGGCAGTGAAGGAAACGAAGAAGAATGGCGTGTTCGTCATCCCTGGGCTTGGCCGGTTGGTAAAGGCTGAGCGGAAAGCCCGCATGGGTCGCAATCCACAGACTGGCGAAACCATCAAGATCAAAGCCAAGACGGTGGTCAAGTTCCGCGTGGCCAAGGCTGCCAAAGACACCATCGCGCCGCCGAGGAAGTAGCAGCACTCCTGACACGGCTGCAACACCTAAGAGGGCAGGCGTCCTGCCCCGCCCTCTGCAGCTCCAACGGTTCCTGGGCCCTAAACCCTGCCCTTTCGTCCCTCGCCTGCCAGTGCACGAACCACCAGGGACATCCCGTAACAAATGAGCACACATCGCACCAGGATGCGAGCGTTATAACGCCAGGCAAGCACCGCGAAGCAAAGCGTTATGGCGACCGGATACGTTTCCGCTAAAAGGGCCTGCACCCAACGCGGACGGGCAGCGGACGGGGCGGCATTTCCGCGGCGGCAACGGGGCCATAACCGGGGCACGCTCCGGCAATACCGCTGATAGACCTCCCCTTGCTTCGCCGAGAGGAAGCGCTCCTCCGCCCGTATCAAGAGCAGCACGAAGGCGCTATAGGCAACCAGGAAGAAAGCCGCCCCGCTGGGCGGCATCAACACAGAGACGCCGAGGGCAAGCAGCCACGACCCCAGGTAGAGCGGATTGCGGACGTGTCTGTAAGGCCCCGCTGCGACGAACGTTTCGCCCTGCATGACAGCACCGCGCATCACGCCGGATCCCAGATACGCAGTCCCCCAAACGCGCAGAATCGCCCCCAAGACCAGGCAAATGAGGCTCACAAGAGTCACTGCCACGGTTGCAGCTGCCAGGCTGACCCATCCGCCGCGGGCCAGAAGCGTAGAGGCAGCGAGCCAGAGTGTGCCTTGATGACCACTGCGAAATTCCCAGGGAGACAAAAACCCAATTGAGTAGAGCAACACAAAGATGAAGACGCGGAAGCGAAACGCCAGCGCCGCCGCAGCATTCCTCATCGCCTGAGCCGCCGGCCGTTCGCGGGCGGGGCGTCATAGTGTAACTGTAGTAGTGCCGTATTCCGGGGGCAGGTCAAATCCATCACTTGCGGCGATCGCTTGCGGCCATTACTTGCCCGCTATGGTTTCGAGCAAGGCATCGAAGTCTTCCAGGCGGGAATATTCGATGATCACTCGTCCGCGACCGTTCCTGTCTTCGATCGAGACCTTCAGACCCAGGGCTCTCTGCAGCGCATCGCGGGCTTCGCGGACATTGGGATCGAGCGGCGCTTTCTCCTTTTCTTCACCCTTCGGTTTCTTCTCCGGATTCAGCAATCCCTGCACATAGCTTTCGGTCTGGCGGACTGACATGGAGAGCGCGGTCACCTTCTGCGCAGCCTTCAGGATGGATTCCGGCGATTCGAGGCTGAGCAATGCGCGTGCGTGTCCAAAGCTGAGAGTGCCGGTCTCCACCTTTTGCTGCACTTCCGGCGGCAGCCGAAGAAGCCGTAAGAAATTGGAAACCGAGGCCCGGTCCTTACCGGTCCGCTGGGCCATCTGCTCTTGCGTCATTTTGAAGTGATGGCTGAGGCGGTCGTAGGCACGCGCCTGCTCCATGGGGTTCAGGTCCGTGCGCTGCAGGTTTTCGACGATGGTTATCTCCATCGCCTGCTCGTCAGACACGTGACGCAGGATGGCAGGCACGGTGGCCTTGCCCGCCATTTTGGAGGCGAGCCAGCGCCGCTCGCCGGCGATCAGTTGAAAACGATTGTCGGGCAGCGGCCGCACTAATATTGGCTGCACAACCCCTGTAGCCGCAATCGAAGCGGCGAGCTCCTTGAGGGCGCTTTCATCCACAGCCGCCCGGGTCTGGAATGGGTTCCGCTCAATAAGGTCGACGGGGATCTCCCTCGGCTTGCCCTCATCCGGAACCGGGGCAGCGTTTGCTGCGGCGGGAGCGGGCGTAAATCCAGATCGTCCGGGCAAAAGGGATTCGAGACCTTTACCAAGGGCGCGGCGTTTAGGTAGTTCGACAGAAGCGGTCATCGTGTAGGGTCCTGGGAGCCGAGGGTTGAGAACTGCAAATTCGGTTGCGGCCCGATTCATGACCAGGCCGGCATCAGGGAAGCATCGTCTGGGGTCAAGCGTATGGCCAGAAACGCACTTTATTTTCTTGTCGCGTCTGCGCATGCGCCTGGGTAGCGGCTTTCCGCTCCAGGGCACGTGGGCTCTCGATGTTGTTACGAGCCAGAATCTCTTCCGCAAGTTCGCGGTAGCTTTCAGCGCCTCGGGATCGAGGATCGTACAGCGCTACCGGCTTTCCGTAGCTCGGCGCCTCTGCGAGGCGGACGTTGCGCGGGATGGCTGTCTTAAGCAGCTTGGCGCCGAAAAACCTGCGCAGATTTTCCGTGACCTGCTGAGCCAGGTTCGTCCGCTCGTCGTACATGGTGAGAATCACGCCCTCGATGTCAAGGGTGGGGTTGAATGCGGCTTGAATGCGGCCCAGAGTGGTGAGCAGTTCAGAGATGCCCTCGAGGGCGAAGTATTCCGCTTGCATGGGGACAAGCAGGCGATCTGCTGCGACCAGAGCGTTCAGGGTCAGCAGATCCAGGGCCGGGGGGCAGTCGAGAATAATGAAGTTGTAATGACTCCGGACGGGCTCGAGAGCTTGGCGCAGACGGAACTCGCGGCGCTCGGCATTGATCAGTTCCACGGTGGCGCCAATGAGGTGGTTGCTGCCAGGAACTATCTTTAAGCCATCGATTTCTGTGGGGAGGGTAGCTTCTGCAATGGTGGCGTTTCCGGTGAGGATGTCGTAAGTGGAATTGCGGTTTTCATCCCGCGTGATTCCGAATCCCCCGGAGGAATTGGCCTGAGGGTCACAATCAACCAGTAGACAGGTCAATCCTTCAAGAGCCAATGCCGCAGATAGATTGATTGCGGTAGTGGTTTTTCCTACTCCGCCCTTCTGATTAACAACCGCGATTACTTTACCCATGCGTAATTGGAAGAGTATCTACGGATGACGGGGAGAGCAAGAAATGACGATGTGCAGAACTGGGCTTAAATTGTGGACAACCCGATATCGCGGAACGGGGGCTAGCTGCGAACCTTCACATTTGCAATGAGATAGGGGCTGGCGGTCGATGAGGGTTGGTGCAACTTGCTTTCTCAAGTCCGGTGGAAATCTTGGTGTTCCACGTGGAACAGTAAGCGGGCGAACGACATCGAAGCCGCGGGCGGAACAACCCATGTTCCACGTGGAACAACCTATCCCTTTCGACCGATTTCGAGGACCATCTGCGTGGTATTCGGGATAGGGATTGGCTCCAACCATTCCAGCCCCGGCGTCGATGTCCCACGAGCCAGATCGGATCGCTCGGTCGTGAGCAACACAAGGTACCGTTTTACTCGTTGGAGCGCGAAAGGAATTGCCAGATTCATCTTCTCCACCGCCCGCATGGCAACAGCATCAAATCCACGCTCGGGCATTGCTTCCACGCGACCGTCGTAGACTTCGCCATCCAGCCTGAGAACCCGCAAAACTTCCCGGAGGAATGACGCCTTCTTGCCGTGCGCCTCGGCTAAGGTGACGATCATCTCCGGGCGGCAAATCGCGATGGGGATTCCCGGCAGTCCTGCACCGGAGCCGTAATCGAGAAGATCGGCTATGTCCTGCGGGAGCTGCCCGGCAACAAAAGCGCACTCGAGAAAATGCCGCTGGATGATTCGGTCCGGATCCCGAACTGCAGTCAGACTAAGGCGCTGGTTCCAAAGGAGCAGCAATTCCAGGTAAGCCCGGAATTTGTCATAGGCGCCGACGGGCAAATCAACGATCCCGGCTTGGGTGAAAGCCTTCTCGATGTGCCCCGCAGTGGCGTTCAACGCGCACATGGCTCGCCGGCGGCTCTCGGGGAAGCTGCCCATTCCCGTGCGGCATCTAGAAATGCAGCGAAGAGCACACGCGAAGCAGCACTCACATCGTAGCTGCGTTCGGGATGCCACTGCACCGCGACCACGAACTGATTGGGGTCTGAACCTTCCAGCGCTTCGATCACTCCGTCTTCAGGGCTGATGGCCGCGACCGTTAATTTCTGTCCAGGACCGCCGACTGCCTGGTGATGGCTCGAATTGACGAAAAGCCTGGGCGCTTCCTCGCCGATCCCGTTCACCAAGTGTGAAAGCCGGGAGCCTGGTGTCACCAGTACCGGATGTGCCTTTTGAACTTCCCGTCCAGGCTGATGGTTGACCGTCCCCGCAATGGCCGCATCTGCGTGGGGCAAGTCCTGAACAAGCGTGCCCTGGCGCCATACGTTCAACGACTGCAAGCCATAGCAGATGCCCAGAACTGGCTTTCCCTGATCGAAGGCTCCTCGCAGAAGAAGTTCGTCCACCGCCTCACGCGCTTCATCTTTGGCTGCGCACTCCTTCTCCCGTTCCTGTCCGTACCGCCCCGGATCAACGTCCGCAGGGCTTCCCGGCAGCAAGATCCCGGAGCAGGAAGCCAGGGCGCCTGCCCATTCCGCAGGAGTGGCATGCAGTGAAATGGGCACTGCTGTCCCACCGGACGCTTCCACGGCGCGGATGTACTGCGGCAAACTGCGCTGGTTGTATGCCTCGTCCGTCGACGTAGGTTCCGGGATAGCGATACGGGGAAGCGTCATACATCCTCTCTTACGACGTCCACACTGGGCGCAGCCAGGCTTGGTGAAAGATCGCTGGGCGCCGCATGACTTTCGTACAAGTGGAGAATCTCCTCACGAAGTTTAGCCGTAAGTTCATCCGTCTGCCGGATGGTATAGCTGGACGGGTCGATCGGTTTGCCAATTACCAACTTTACCGGCCGCGGACGAAAATGATGAGTGTGAATCGGCAACAACTCAAAGGTCCCAATCAGTGCTATTGGCACCAACGGGATCCGGGCGCGAATCGATAGGTAAGCCGGTCCACGCATGAAGGGCTGCACCTGCCCATCTTTGGTACGGCCGCCTTCAGGAAAGATGAACAATGGCATACCCGACTTGAGCACGCGAATGGCGCGATTGAGCCCGGCAACCGACCCACTTCCTTCCTCGTCAACCGGAATCTGGCCTGACCGCTGCAGGTGCCATCCAATAAACGGCCACTTCCACAAGCTCTGCTTCGCCAGGATTCGAAACTGAAAGGGCAGGCTGCTGAACACCAGGGGCGTGTCCATAAAGGAGGTGTGGTTCGAGGTATATACCGCGATTGGCAGCAAGTTCTCACGTCCGATAACAGTCACGGGAGCGCCGGCGACTCGCATCGAAGTCCGCGCCCATTGGCGAGCGATATTGTGCTGCATCCTCCCATCTTTTTCCAGACAGGAGGCGGCGAGCGACATACATCCAAAAACACCGGTAAACAGACAGAACAGTGGGCCCCGCGCCAGGTTCGACGTCAGCCGGCTGGTCAACGACAAAGCCGGTTGAGCGCCAGGTGTAGAACTCATACCCGCGGAGCTCATGCTTTCATTGACTCCAAAGGCGCACCCTGTCCAGCCACCAACCGCGGCCGCAACTGCCCGACAAGGTACACTGACCCGGTAACCACGACGAGACCGTTCACCGGGGTCAACTGAAGAGCGCGCTCCAGCGCGCCGACCGCCTCGGCCGCCGCTTCCACCTCGCTGCCCGTAGTCGCCGCAGCCGCCAACAGATCCTCCATTGAGGCACTCCGCGGTGAGTCCACCGGCGTCAGTACCACTTGGCAAAAAAGGGGAAAGAGAATCTGGGCGAGCTCAGCCGCGGGTTTATCTTTCAGACAGCCGAAAACCAGGGTCAGGGGTTGGCCGCGGTCCAGATGCGAAACCGCCTCGCGCAGCGCCCACGCACCCGCAGGATTGTGGCCCACATCCAGCAGCACATCGGCCCGGTCGCGATTACCGGGTATCAGCTCCAGTCGGGCCGGCCAGACCGTATCCCGAATGCCGGCCTGTATATCGACGGGAGTGATATTGTAACCATGGTTGTTTCTTAACTCCACCGCCGTGGCTATCGCCAGCGCGAGATTGCGCTGTTGATGCGCGCCCGCCAACGGAGAGTCGATGCCGATCAGTTCGCCCATCACAGACAATGGATAACGATTGCGTGTGTACTGCTCGGGATGATTGTGCACCGGCACATAGCCTGCGGCATTCACGCCTCTCACTCCGAGCGCGACGGCCACTTCTCCCAGTGCCTGGTTGGCTTCCGGGTGCTGTGGCAAGGTGATCATGACACCCTGATGGCGCAGGATGCCGGCTTTTTCGCGGGCTATCAGGTCGACGGTTGAGCCCAACCACTCCGTGTGGTCAAGCGAGATATCGGTAATCACCGAGACTGCGGGCTCGACAATATTCGTCGCATCCAGCCGGCCGCCCATGCCTACCTCCACTACCGCGGTATGCACCTGGCGGGAAGCAAAATACAAAAAGCCCATTGCGGTGAGGGTCTCGAAAAAACTCGGCAATGCCGGCAGCCGCTCGTCCCGTACCAGGCTCTCGGCGACTTCCTCGACATGGGAGAAGAGGGCGGCAAAATCATCGTCGGCAATCATGGCGCCATCCAGCTGGATGCGCTCATTCACCCGGCTCAGGTGCGGCGAAGTGTAGAGACCGGTCCTGTAGCCGGCTCGCGTGAGAATACTGGCGAGGGTCGACGCGGTGGACCCTTTGCCATTCGTACCCGCCACCAGGATTGAAGTGAAGGAACGTTCGGCGTTGCCTAGCGCTGCCATGAGCGTGCGCATGTGCGCCAACTCAAATTTCCGGCGAGGCGCGCCGGGCGCAGTGTGCAATTCCTGACCGAGAGCATGCAGACGGTCAAGGGCTGAGGCATAAGACATGTTCTTATCCTAGAGTGAATTCGCTGCTGCTAAGCGCGGACGGTTACCGGCCACATGAAGTCCAGCGCGCGAATCAGATAGTTCTTCATTTCGCGGCGCGGCACGATGGCGTCCAACATCCCGTGTTCCAGCAGAAACTCAGATCGCTGAAATCCTTCCGGAAGCTTCTGCCGAATCGTCTGCTCAATCACGCGTGGGCCGGCAAAACCTATAAGTGCGCCGGGCTCGGCGACATTCAGGTCGCCCAGCATGCCGAAACTGGCGGTCACACCGCCCGTAGTCGGGTTGGTGAGCACTGAGATATACGGCACCCCCGCATCATCCAGTTGCGCCAGGCCGGCGGATACCTTGGCCAATTGCATGAGGCTTGCGACCCCTTCCATCATGCGCGCACCGCCGGACGCCGCGATAATGATGAGCGGCTGCCGCGCAGCCAGTGAGCGATCGATCGCCCGTGCGATCGTCTCCCCCACCACGCAACCCATACTCCCTCCGATGAAGGCGAACTCCATCACACTCAGAACCACGGCGTGGGGGCCAAGGTTTCCCAAGGCATTCATCACTGCGTCGTTGAGCCCGGTCTCGCGCCGCGCCTTTTCGAGCCGGTCCCGGTATGGCTTGATATCGACAAACTCCAGTGGGTCGGTGGAGATGAGTTCCAGGTCCACCAACTGGTACCCCGGTTCCAGCAGGCTGGCGATGCGGCTGCGCGCGTCCAGCCGGAGATGGTGTCCACACTTGGGGCACACCTGGAGGTTAGCTTCGAACTCGGCCTTGAAGACGTATTGCCCACAGCCCTCGCACTTCTGCCACAACCCCTCGGTGCGAACACTCTTTTCCGCGGTATTCGGTTCGATCTCGTTTTCCTGCCGCTTAAACCAGGACATGTATTCCCTTCCGCCACTCGTCCCCGGTGGTGTTGATTCCTGTGCCCATAGACGTCCTTGCCCCGACTCTGGAGCATACCGCTACTGCTCTCTTTATGCCTCTGATTTTTGCAGCCTTCCCTGGTCAGGAAACTGCATAAACACTGCTCGCACTGGATTTCCTGCATCTCTGCATTGGCAACTACCGGAAATCCGGGGTATCAGTGTCCGGTGTGGTACGGATGCCCTGCAAGTATTGTAAATGCCCGGTAGAGTTGTTCCGCCATCACCAGGCGGGCAAGCTCATGGGGAAGTGTCATGCGTCCGAGTGAAAGTGTAGTTTGTGCAAGTTGCGGCGCGCGGTCCGACCAGCCGCTCGCCGGCCCAATGGCGAAAACAATCGTTTGCTGGCCTGAATCCCGCCGGATGCCTATCCATTTCGCTAATTCTTTTGACGACCAGGCCTCACCCCGGCTATCGAGCAGAACCAGCCACGCAGGGGTACGTGCGCGTTGCCGCGCAACAAATGCAAACAGTGCCTCCTCGTCACGGAAAGCGGTCGCCTTGATGCCGGCATACGGGGCAATGCGATCCAGATAGAAGGTTGTCGCGGGTCCAAGCAGGTCGCTTCGGGTACGCTGGGCGACGAAGGATAGGGTAAGGTTCAGGGTTTCACTCCCAAGAAACATTTCCACGGAGAGATTTGGCCACCGAGCGGACTAGTCGCCCGTTCCTACCTGCTCCCGGACCGCCGCCCTACCGGCCCCGTCCAGCACTGCCTCGATCATTGCATCGCAACCCATACAGGAGTTGATCATCATGTGATACAGCCGGCGATCGCTCCAGTCCCGGTCATAGTAACGGCGGACGTACTCCGCACGCCGGTTATCCGTGGCTTCGAGCTCGGCCCGAGCGCGTCCTGCGTGCTCCGGAAAATGTTCTTCAAACCAACGAACCTTCCTCGACATAGACGCGTACACGAAAATATTGAAAACGCCCGGCACGGATGCCAGGGCACAAGCGGCGCCGCGACCGACAATCACACAATTACCGCCCGCCACGCATTGTTTTAGGTAGTTGCGCACGAACTCGACCATGCGCTCGCTATCAAATACCTGGTCTTTGGGCGGCGCCGGCAGCCGGTCCACACTGCCATGCCAGAAAGACTTGCCCATCCGGTAGTACCACGGATCCAGGCGTTCATCGCACTGCTCCGCCATACTCTTGGGCACGCCGGCCTTATGGGCAATTTCATCGATGAGGCACTTGTCGATGAGCTTCCACTGCAGCCGGTTGGCCAGACGGTAAGCAAACTCTGCCCCTTGACTGCCGTACTCCCGTTCAATCGTGATCACCCTGACCATGGAGATATCTCCCGCCAAAATGTGCCGGACGATCCGGTGGCGTGATGCTAGCACCGGGGGAGTGAATAAATCCAGAGGCCGGCGGTACCGTCAAGGTTCGGCGACGACAGGGTTTCTCAGGCTGCCGATACCGGCAATCTCGATCACCACATCGTCGCCGGGCTTGAGCCACCGCTGTGGAGAGCGGCCCATTCCCACTCCGGCCGGAGTACCGGTGCTGATGATGTCCCCGGGCACCAGGGGCATCATGGTCGAAATGTAGGAGATGAGACGCGGGACCTTGAAAATGAGCTCGCGAGTATTGGACTTCTGCAGGGTTTCTCCATTAATGGAGAGAGAAATATCCAATTGGTGAGGATCGGGTATTTCGTCCTTGGAGACGATCCATGGTCCCATCGGGCCGAAGGTGGGGAAGTTCTTGCCCAGCGTCCATTGGGAGGTAGCTAACTGGACATCGCGCGCGCTCACGTCATGACAAATGGTGTAACCGAAGACGTGATTCTCCCAGTCGGCCTCGGGTATGTTACGGCCTCCCTGGCCAATCACCACCGCGAACTCGGCCTCGTAGTCGGGTTGCTGGCTGGCGCGCGGCAGAACGATGGCTTGCCCGTTGCCAATGAGCGTATGCGGATACTTGGTAAACACTGTGGGAAACTTGGGCGGCTCCATCTTCGATTCCACAGCGTGGTCGCGGTAATTGAGGCCGATGCAGAGAATCTTGGGGGGACGCGGCAGCGGAGCCTCCAGGGTGACGGAAGACAAAGACGCGAGCAGGTTCGGACCAGTCTCATCCAGCTGAAGACTTACCCCTTCCCACCGCTTAGGGCCCGCGGCGATGAAGGAGAGCGCGTCCGGGTATCCAAGCGGACTGAGAGGGAAGACGTGGCCGTCCTTGAGGAGTGCCGGGCCAACGGTTGCATCACGACGATAGGTGATCAGGCGCATCCGTCAATTGTCCATCGGCTGGCGAACGAATGGGTAAAAAATCTCAAAAGAGGGGTTAGGACTCAACGTGCACAGAGACAAGCCCACATCGAAACCACAGAAACCTGCATCTGCCTACAATGGGGTGGTTGTATCCGTTTCAAACGGGGGGTTAATGGAGAAGCCGAACGAGGGACGAAATCGGGTAGTCATTGAAAACGTACAGCCACAAGTGAACTGTGGTCTCTTTCCCATCAAGCGAATTGTTGACGACCTGGTCTCCGTGCAGGCGGATGTCTTCGGCGACGGGCATGACCATGTGCGCGCCCGTTTGCTGTGGAAGCAGGAGGGTGAGAGCGCATGGCAGACGGCGGAGATGCTGCCTCTGGGAAACGACCGCTGGCGGGGCGAATTCCCCGTGACCCGGATCGGCCGATATCGCTACACCATCGTGGGGGATGTGGACCATTTCGAAACCTGGCAGAGTGACCTCAAAAAGCGCGTGGAGGCACAGCAGGACCTTGAAGTGCCGTTTGCCACTGGCGCCACTCTCCTCGAACAAGTGCAGGCCCGGGCAACGAAGGCGGATAGCGCGAAGCTCGCGACCTGGGCCAAAAAGCTCAGGTCCGGAAAAAAGGACGAGGCCGCAGTCGCTTTCGCATTGCAGGATGAACTATTGGCCATGGTCCATCGATATCCCGATCCCGCGGTCGAAACCTGGTACGAGCGCGAATTGGAAGTTTCCGTAGACCGGGAAAGAGCACGGTTTTCCGCCTGGTATGAACTCTTTCCCCGCTCCTGGTCACCCGTTCCAGGAAAGCACGGCACCCTCAGCGACGTAGCCGGCCGGTTGGACTATGTAGCGGAGATGGGCTTCAACGTTCTCTACCTGCCCCCCATCTCTCCCGTCGGAAAGAGTTTTCGCAAAGGCAAAAACAATGCCGTCGAAGCCGCTCCGGGAGACGAGGGCAGCCCCTGGGCAATCGGCTCCGACGAAGGGGGCCACACCGCGATCCATCCCAAACTGGGCATCATGAAAGACTTCGCAAACCTGGTCAAGCGGGCCAAACAACTGAAGATGGAAGTTGCCCTGGATATCGCGTTCCAGTGCGCCCCGGATCATCCCTGGGTCAAAGAGCATCCCGAATTCTTCAAAAAACGCCCCGATGGGTCGATTCAGTATGCGGAGAATCCGCCCAAGAAATATCAGGATATTTATCCGCTGGATTTCGAATCCTCCAACTGGCAGGGATTGTGGGATGCGCTCAGAGACGTCTTCACATTTTGGATGGATGCGGGCGTGCTCATCTTCCGTGTAGACAATCCGCACACCAAGGCGTTCCCATTTTGGCAGTGGGTGATACCCCAGCTGAAAGCGAAAAACCCAAATGCACTGTTTTTGGCCGAAGCCTTCACCCGGCCCAGGGTGATGGAGAGGCTGGCGAAGCTGGGCTTTTCTCAGTCCTACACCTACTTCACCTGGCGCGACACCAAAGAAGATCTCACCCAGTACATGCTTGAACTCACCACAACCCCGGTACGCGAATACTTCCGGCCTAACTTCTGGCCCAACACGCCCGACATCCTGCCCGGGCATTTGCAGACTGGCGGTTTGCCGGCCTTTCGCAGCCGGCTGGTGCTGGCCACGACCCTCTCTGCCAACTACGGAATCTACGGGCCCGCTTTCGAGTTGGGAGAGAACACGCCGGCCAAACCGGGGAGTGAAGAATACCTGAACTCCGAGAAATACGAAATCAAGACCTGGGATTTGCAGAACCCGGCAAGCCTCAAACCGCTGATCACGCTCCTAAACCAGATCCGGATAGCCAACCCGGCGCTCCAAAGCAACGAACGGTTGCACTTCCATCCCACGGACAATCCCTCGCTTATCTGCTACTCCAAACACACGGCGGATGGGAGCAATCGCATCCTGGTCGTGGTCAACCTCGATCCTTTTTTGGTTCAGTCGGGTTGGGTGAATCTCGATTTAGGCGTCCTGGGGCTCACTTCGGGGGATACATTTGAAGTTCATGACCTGCTGGCGGATCACTCGTACAGCTGGCAAGGGTCGAGAAATTATGTTGCCCTACGGCCGGCCGAAGCACCGGCTCACGTCTTCCGGGTAATGCCGGCAGGGGAAACATTTAAAGCCACTACAGTAGTTACGATTTAAGCAGGAACCAAGCCGGGAGGCAGGATTGAAGAAACCGGGAAGCGCGGCGGACCCGCTCTGGTACAAAGACGCAATCTTTTACGAGTTGCACGTCAAGGCGTTCATGGACGGCAACAACGATGGCATTGGCGACTTCCAGGGATTACTGACCAAACTCGATTATGTCCAGGACCTGGGAGTCACCTGCATCTGGCTATTGCCGTTCTTCCCGTCTCCTTTCCGCGACGACGGCTACGACATCGCCGATTACATGAGCGTGCACCCGAACTACGGCACCATGGAGGACTTTCGGGAGTTCCTGACCCAGGCACATAACCGCGGTCTTCAGGTAATGATTGAGTTGGTCATCAATCACACCTCCGATCAGCATCCCTGGTTCCAGCGCGCGCGCCTCGCTCCCAAAGGCTCACCCGAACGCGAGTACTACGTGTGGAGCGACACCGACCAGAAATATCAGGAAGCGCGCATCATCTTCACGGATACCGAGAAATCCAACTGGACCTGGGATGCCGAGGCCCAGCAGTACTACTGGCATCGCTTCTTCTCCCATCAGCCGGACCTGAATTATGACAGTCCTTTGGTCATCGAAGAAATAGTCACGATCTTGCGCTACTGGCTCGATATGGGCGTCGATGGGCTGCGTATCGACGCCATTCCATACCTGATAGAGCGGGAAGGAACCATCTGCGAAAACCTTCCTGAAACCCACGCCGTGATGAAGCGCCTTCGCCATGAGATCGACAAGGACTACGCGGGCAGGACCATCCTGGCCGAAGCAAACCAGTGGCCGGACGACGTGCGCATTTACTACGGCGACGGGGACGAGTGCCACATGGCGTTTCACTTCCCCCTGATGCCCAGAATGTACATGGCATTGCGGCAGGAAGACCGCCTGCCTATTACCGACATCATGGCCCAGACGCCGGAGATTCCTGGCAACTGCCAGTGGGGGTTGTTCCTCCGCAACCATGACGAGCTGACGCTGGAGATGGTAACCGACGAAGAGCGCGATTACATGTACCTGGCTTACAGCGCGGATCCGCGCATGCGGATTAACGTTGGCATCCGGCGGCGGCTGGCGCCGCTGGTCGATAACAGCCGGCGTCGTATCGAGCTGCTGAACAGTATTCTGTTCTCCTTCCCCGGCACGCCCATCCTTTATTACGGTGACGAAATCGGCATGGGCGACAACATTTACCTGGGCGATCGCAACGGCGTCCGCACCCCCATGCAATGGAATGGAGACCGGAACGCCGGTTTCTCCCGCGCCGTGCCGGCAAAGCTCTACAGCCCCGTCATCATGGACCCGGTCTGGGGCTATGAAGGTTTAAACGTCGAGGCGCAGCAGGGCGACCCCTCTTCACTGCTGAGCTGGATGCGCAACATGATCGCCTTGCGCAAGCTTTTCCAGGTCTTTGGCCGGGGTACACTGTCCTTCCTAAACCCCGCGAACCGCAAAATTCTCGCCTACATCCGCGAATATCAAAACGAGAAAGTCTTGTGCGTGGCCAATCTTTCCCGGTTTGCCCAGCCGGTCGAATTGGACCTGGCAGCCTATGCCGGCATGGTGCCGTTCGAGATGTTGGGTTATGTTGAATTCCCCAAGATCCGCACCACAGGCTATCCCTTGACCGTAGGCCCCTATGGCTTTCTGTGGCTGGAGTTACAGCCCTCGCCCGAGCCGGTGCCGAGCACCACGGAAGCCGGCGAGCCGGAACTGGAAGTGAGCGGAGCGACCGACTGGATGAGCGTTCTTGAAGGCAATGGCCGCCGGGAGCTCGAAGAGTCAATATTGCAAGGCTACATGGCCCGTCAACGTTGGTTTGGCGCCAAATCACGCGCGATCACCGGAACCCGTATCGAAGACTGGGCGGTCTTCAACCAGGGTGTCAGCGCCCTGGTCTGGGTCGAAGTCCAATACGCCGAAGGGCCGTGCGACACCTACCTGGTCACCCTGGGATTGCTTTTCGGCAAAGCCGCCGATGCGCTCCGGGAGGAGTCTCCCAACGCCGTGTTGGCCCGGCTGGGCTCAGTCGATGGCGATGGTGTGCTCCATGAAGCCATCTTCATCGACACGGCCAGCGAAGCGCTGCTGGCGCTGATCACCGCGGGAGGCCAAATTCCCTCCCGCGAGGGCGCCATCCTTGGCGTCCCCAGTACCGCACTGGATCACTTGCAGGGGTCGCCTGGGGAGCGGATTGCCGCCCGGCGCGGTTCCGCGGAGCAAAGCAACACCTCGATTCTCTTTGGCGACAAGCTGATCATGAAGCTGTTTCGCAGACAGCAACCGGGCCCCAACCCTGACACCGAGATCGGGCGCTACATCACCGAGTCGACCCATTTCACCCACATTGCACCCTTCGGAGGAGCGATCGAATACAGCCGCAAAGGGCAGGAACCGTCGACCCTGGCCATGTTGCAAGGCTTGGTCACGAATGAGGGCGATGGGTGGCAATGGACACTTGAAGAGTTGGACCGCTACTACGAAGCCAGCGCCGCCGAAAACTTTGCCCAGGGCGCCATCGATGGACCAACCAATCTTCTGCAGCTGAGCGCGACCAAGGAGACGGCATTTGCCCGCGAGCATGTAGGCAGCTATCTGGATGCCGCCGCATTGCTGGGTAGAAGAACGGCGGAGTTGCACGTGGCCCTGGCCTCGCCCACCCACGACCCGGCATTTACGCCCGAGCCGATGAATTCGATGGACATCGTACATCTACGCGAGGAACTGCTCGCCCATGCCGCCGCCGCCTTCGACGCGTTAAAGGAAAACATCTCCCGTTTACCCGACGCTGTCCTGGAAAAAGCCGGCCTGGTGCTCAGCCGCAAAAGCCTTGTTCTTGATCGTTTAGGACGGTTGTCGGGCAGGGAGATTCATGCCCTGCGCACTCGCATCCACGGGGACTATCACCTGGGACAGGTCCTGCGATCCAAAGGCGACTTCGTAATTTTGGACTTCGAGGGTGAGCCGGCTCGCTCGCTGGCAGAGCGCAGGACCAAGCAATCACCGCTGAAAGACGTGGCCGGGATGCTGCGCTCCTTCAGTTATGCTGCCTTCTCGGCCCTGATGAAGTACACCTCGCGGCGTCCGGAAGACTATCAACGGCTGGCGCGCTGGGCGCACCTGTGGGAACAATCCGTCTCGTCCGCATTCCTCCACACCTACTGTGAATATGCCCGGGGGGTCGCGGTGGTGCCAACGGAACCGGAACTCTTCCAGCAATTGCTGGAGGCTTACGTGATCGACAAAGCGTTTTACGAATTGGTCTACGAGTTGAATAACCGGCCGAATTGGGTACTGATTCCTCTGACGGGGATTCTCGGCTTGCCCCTGATAGGCTGAGGGGGCTGGCCTCTGAGGACGCTGTCCCGAAGCAACTGAATGCGAGGAATGATGAGAAAGCACCCTCCCGCGGTTTTTTCGCAAGCTGTTCAGCCGCGCCGTTAAGCAGTTAAGATCCGATGTATGGACCAAAGGTAAACCCATG
>JBAVQC010000026.1:0-19700 GCA_049693715.1 Acidobacteriaceae bacterium
GCGTCAAGGTCTATCGGCCCGAGGTCGTGGGCGCCCGGTAAAACCAAAAAGCAGGTATCCCACCCTCAAATGAGGGGGTCCGGGGGGGACTTAAGGCGCTTAAGGCGCTTAAGGCGCACACTCCACCCCGCGTCACACCGCCTTCTGAGGGTGGGAAACCACATATCGTGAACGGCCAACAGAGCCTAAGCGAGCACCACCTGTTGTTGCACCTTTGAGTGCGAGATCTGCCGCGTCCGTGCTCCACCGATATCTCGAACAGTCGGTACAGTTTTTCGACCAGCCCACTTTTCGGAGTGAGAGCGCCGGGACTTGCCTTCAAACCTTAGCCAGTGACGAAATTCTTTTGAACGGGGATCAAGAAATGCCAGAGATCAAGACCTGCCCAAATTGCCTCAAGGGCGACATGACCGTTTTCTACCAGGTTCCGCGGGTGCCGGTGCACAGCGTATTGCAGATGCCCACCCGCGAAATTGCGGTGAGCTTTCCCAAGGGCGACATTGCTCTTGGCCATTGCTCCCATTGCGGCTTTATTGCCAATACCGTCTTCGATCCGACGGTACACAACTACTCCGGGGACTACGAGGAGACGCAGGGCTTTTCCGGCACCTTTCAGGCCTTCCATCACCGCCTGGCCAAGGAGTTGATCGACAAGTACGACCTCCACGGCAAGAAAATGATCGAGATCGGCTGCGGCAAAGGGGAATTTCTCTCTCTCCTGTGCGAAATGGGCAACAACAGCGGCGTAGGCTTCGATCCCGCCTTCGTCAGCGAACGCAATCCGTCCGCCGGCGACGCCAAGGTCGAATTTGTCGCCGACTTCTACGGCGAGAAGTATGCCCACGTGCAAGGCGACTTTGTGTGCTGCAAGATGACCCTCGAGCACATTCCCGATACCGCGAATTTTGTGCGCACGGTGCGCCGCTCTGTGGGTGATCGCTACGACACCGTCATCTTCTTCCAGGTCCCCGACATGACCCGGGTGCTGAAAGGCCTGGCATTCTGGGATGTTTACTACGAACACTGTTCCTATTTCAGCGCTGACTCGCTTTCGCTGCTCTTCAAAGAGCAAGGCTTCGACGTGATGGATGTTTGGACCGACTACGACGGCCAATACCTGATGATTTCGGCCAAGCCGTCGCGCGTTCCAGCTTCTTCGGTAGCCAAGCCGGATCCCGCGGAGATGATCAAGGATATTCAGTACTTCACCGAGCACCAGGCGATCCGCATGGCGTCCTGGAAAAGCAAGCTCGCGGAAACCAGGAACAGCGGCAAGAAGGCTGTGATATGGGGTTCCGGGTCCAAGGGCGTGGCCTTTCTGACCGCGCTCAGCATGCACACACCCGGCTGCGAAATTGAATACGCGGTCGACATCAATCCATTTCGCGAAGGCAAGTACATGGCGGGCACCGGGCAGGAGATCGTCTCGCCGGCCTTTCTCAAGCGGTACAAACCAGATCTGGCCATTGCTATGAACCCGATTTACCAAACCGAGATCAAGGCGGATCTCGAGAAAATGGGCCTGTCTACAGAGGTTGTTTCCGTTTGATTAAAAATCCAGCCTTGCCAATATGCAGAGGCTGCTAAAAAGGCTATCTATGTATGATTTCGCAATTATTGGTGGAGGAATCGTTGGCCTGGCAACGGGTGCTGCCCTTGGCCGTCGTTATCCTTTTGCACGTATTCTCCTGGTTGAAAAAGAAGTCGGTTTTGCTCAGCACCAGACTGGCCGCAATAGCGGCGTCATTCATTCCGGCATTTACTACAAACCGGGCAGCCTCAAGGCAGAGTTAGCACAAACAGGGAATCAATCCTTGCGTGCCTTTTGCTATGAGTACGGCGTGCCGTTCGATATTTGCGGCAAGCTGATCGTTGCCACCAGGCCGGAGGAGATTCCTCAGCTCGATAAGATCTTCGATCGTGCTTTTGAAAATGGAGTGCCAGCCACCCGGCTTCGTCCGGAAGAAGTAAAAGAAATAGAACCGCATGTCTCCTGCATCGCTGCCATCCGCGTGCCCACCACGGGCATCGTGGATTATCGCCAGGTCTGCCACGCCTTGGTGCATGAAATACAGCAGCAGGGAGGAGAGCTCAAGGTCGGCACCGAGGTGCTCCACATCGTGCCCACTCCTCTGGGCCACTTGCTTGAGACCTCATGGGGCTCAGTCGAAACCCGCTTCCTCATCAACTGCGCCGGCTTGCACAGCGATCGCGTAGCCAAGCTTGGGGGTATGGAACCGAAGGCCATGATCGTTCCCTTCCGCGGCGAGTATTTCGAGCTCAAGCCCGAGCGCCGCCACCTGGTGCGCCATCTCATTTATCCCGTTCCCAATCCGGCTTTTCCTTTTCTGGGCGTGCACTTTACCCGCATGATGGACGGCAGCATTCACGCCGGCCCCAATGCAGTGCTGAGTATGAAGCGCGAGGGTTATAACAAATCGGACTTCAGCTGGCGCGATCTTTCTGAAGTTCTGACTTATCCGGGTTTCTGGAAGCTCTCGTCCAAGTACTATCGCGAGGGTAGCCAGGAGATGTTCCGCTCCTTGAGCAAGGCTGCCTTTACCCGCAGTCTGCAGCGCCTGGTACCGGAAGTCCAGGCCGACGACCTCATTCCCAGCAAGAGCGGTGTTCGGGCGCAGGCTCTCCTTCGCGATGGAAGCCTGGTCGACGACTTCCTGCTGCTCGAGGGCAAAAATTCTCTGCATGTCTGCAACGCTCCTTCCCCGGCAGCCACAGCCTCGCTCGAGATCGCCAAGAGAATCGTGAGCAAGGTGCCCCGCCCCGGCCGCCTGTCGCTGGTGAAGATGGCCTAACTGCGAAAAGACTCTGTGTATGTACGTCGCTTGATCCGTGTATGAGAAGCTGCGGGACTCGCTTTCGAGATCAGCCTGTTCATCCGCATTCCCGGGAACCGGGGGAATGCGGATACGCAGCCTCTTATGGAACAGCGTTCAAGGAAATTTCCGGATCTGGCGGGCTCCAGAAATTCCATGACACTCGTTCCTCCGGTTTCAGGTCCAACGGGCGATATAAGGGTATGCCAAGTTTCTGCATGCTTATTGAACAAACAACATGTGAGACATGGGCGGCTCCTGGCGGTAAACAGGTGCAAGGTCTCGCTCGAGGAAGATCTCCCTTGCACATCGCAATCTACGATTACAAAATAACGCGCAATAATCCCGCCGGCAGCTGCCATCTGGCCATGCTTCGCGCCCTCGCCGGGGAGCACGCATTTACCGTCTTCGCGGTAGAGTTCGACAATCCCTCTCCGGAAAAAATCCGGTTTGTTCGCGTACCTTCGCCCACCCGCCCGCTGGCACTCCTCTTTATTGTTTATCAATTCATGGCGCCCCTCTGTTACTTGCTCTACCGGTTGCGCGGCGGTGCAAAGCCCGATCTGGTCCAGTCGCTCGAGTGCAATCTCGCCTTCAGCAACATTCTGTACTCCCACTTTTGCCACGGCATGTACCTCAAGCATCATTGGAGTAAGTCCGGCGCCAAGGGTCTGAGGGGCTGGTT
This sequence comes from Acidobacteriaceae bacterium, assembly GCA_049693715.1. Taxonomy (GTDB): domain Bacteria; phylum Acidobacteriota; class Terriglobia; order Terriglobales; family Acidobacteriaceae; genus PALSA-350. The sequence continues at coordinate 3,520 of JBAVQC010000026.1, forward strand.
GCGCTGGATCGATCATCGCCTTCACGCCTGGATGGAGAACTTCACCTATCCGAGAGCCACGCAGGTCGTCGTGCCATCCCAAGGCCTGGCGAGGGAGCTGCGGGACGAGTTTCCTTATATTCAGGACAAGCTGACGGTCCTGCCCAATCCCATCAATCTGGCACGGTTACAAAAACCGGCCGAGTTCGATCGCCAAGCCTTTCGTGACAGTCTTGGTATTGACAATCAGGACCTCGTGGGCCTGTTTGTCGCGCTGGGACAGTTCGAGCGCAAAGGATTGCCCCTCGCCATGCAAGCCATCGCCACCGGCGGCATGGAGCCGGTCAAACTGATCGTCGTGGGCGGCGAAGCCGATCTGATCGCACGCTATCGCGAGCAGGCACAGAAACTTGGCCTTGGCGACCGGGTTAAATTCGTTGGTATGCAGTCCGATGTCCGGCCCTACCTCTGGAGCTCCGACGTTTTCGTGTTTCCGTCGCTCTACGAAACGTTCTCGTTGGTAACCTACGAGGCGGCGGCGGCCGGGCTCCCGATTGTCGTGTCCCAACTCTACGGAGTGGAAGACCTGCTGGTTGACGGAGACAACGGGTTTCTCATAGAGACCACTGTTGCCGGGGTCAGAGACGGGCTGCAACGCATCCTTAGCCAGAGCGTATCCGATCGGGTCCTCATGGGCCAACGAGCCCGGCAGGCGGCTTCCGCCTGCTCTGAAGATCATTTTGTAGACGCTTGGCGCGCCTTTTACCTGCGCCTAACCCATCCGAGGAATTGAATGCGATGGAATTCATGGTAGACGATGTACCGGGTGTCACTTATAGGCATGACAGTGGGGTCCGCGGTCGTAGACCCACTCATTGCTGCTCTATCAGGGGTGCTGTCGATTTACCTCTATCCCCTGTGTATCCAAATAGATGGTCAAGCACACCGTCCTTCGTGAGCAAACGGGTTCATCCGAATGAAGATTCCTTCCGTGCACAACTCGTACCAGGCTACCAGGGCCGAGGACCAGGTCTTTGCCCAGAGGACCCCGCCACGTGGTGCTCGGGGATGAACGGCATAGCGGTGGAAACTGCGGCAAAGAACGGAACAAACCCAGGGGCAGGACGGAGCAAGCTCGTTCCCATCCCACTGAACCGTCTTTCCTGCAAGCCCTCCGTCTCCGTACTGATCACCTGCTTTAACTATGGAGCCTACGTTGGCAGGGCAATCAACAGCGCGCTCCAACAGACCTACGCCCCGGCGGAGATCATCGTCAGCGACGATGGCTCCCAGGACAATTCGTGCGAGGTCGTAGAGTCTTACATAAAGCGCGGAACTGGCATCAGGCTGCTGCGCAACTCTCACGCTGGCATGGCGGCTAACCTCAACGCCGCCTACCGCAGCTGTTCGGGCGATGTGATTTGCCTGCTCGATGCTGACGACACTTTCCTGCCCGGTAAAATCGAAGCCGTAGTGAAAGCCTTTCAGGCCCATCCCCGAGCCGGTTTTGCGATCCATCGCGCCAGCCTGGTTGACAATCAAGGGCGGGCACGTGGCATCTACCCTTTGTTAAGCGATCTCCCCTCGGGAAATTGCACCCAGGCTATCTATGACAACTCCGGCATTTTGATGGGCCTGCCGCCCACAACCAATCTCGCCCTCCGCCGCGAAGTCGCGGATCGTATCTTCCCCATTCCCGTGGAATATGTTGGCTACGCAGAGCAGATGATTCACCGGCTGGCTCCTCTGATGACCGAACTGTGTGCCGTCAGCTTGGCACTAGCGCATTGGCGATTCCACGGCCGGAACGACCAGAATTCAATCCACATCACCGCGTGCCGCCTGGAGCGGGAGCTGAAGATTATGGACTCGCTCTGGCTGGAACAGAAGCGCTACTTGGAGACCGTCGATGAATCCCTCGCACGGGCCTTCCCCCCCATCAACCGCAATCCGCTGTACCTCAAAATGAGCTACATCCGGCATCGAATGAACAACGATCCAGCCATGCGGCAGGCCTACACCGATCTGTGCCACTACGGACTTCGGGAGAAATCCACGATCGATCGGTTTTGGCAATACTCCAATCGTCTTCCTCGGCCACTCTTCCAGCGAGCCGTTGACCTGCTTCTTACCCAGAGTGTCTGGAAGCAGATGATCACCCTTGCCGTTCGCGGCAAACAAACGGCTTGATTCCCATGAACATTCTCTCCGTACACAATTCGTACCAGACGCCCGGCGGCGAGGACCAGGTCTTCGCCCAGGAAGCCGACCTGCTGCGTGCGCACGGACACAAGGTGCTTCTGTACCACACCAGCAACGAGCAGGTGAAGGGCAAGAACCCGCTGGTCTTGTTTGGCGATACCATTTGGAACAAGCAGACCCACGGCGAGCTGCTCGACTTGATGCAGCGCGAAAGACCGGACATCGTCCACGTCCACAATACGTTCCCGGTCATCTCCCCAGCCGTCTACTATGCCGCCAATCAAGCCGGTATTCCGGTTGTACAAACCCTCCACAATTACCGCATGCTTTGTCCCGCAGCTACCTTATTCCGTGACGGACATGTCTGTGAAGACTGTGTAGGCAAGCGCGTTCCCTGGCCTGGGATTGTGCATGGCTGCTACCGCGGCAACAGGCTCACGACCGCCGCCGGAGCCGCCATGCTCGCCACCCATAACTATAAGCAGACTTGGAACAAAACCGTCTCGGCTTATATCGCACTCACCGGGTTTGCTCGCGACAAATTTGTCCAGGCCGGCTTTCCGGCTGAAAAAATCCTGATAAAGCCTAATTACCTGCCCGCCGATCCAGGCACCGGCGAGGGCAAGGGAAAATTTGCGCTTTTCGTGGGAAGATTAAGCCCGGAAAAAGGCCTCGGCACCCTGCTCGAAGCGTGGCAGGAAATTGGAAACGAGCTCCCTCTGCAAATTGCCGGCGACGGTCCGCTCGCACCAGAAGTCGAGAAAACCGCCAGCGCAACGCAAAGTGTGACCTGGCTGAAGTGGCTGCCGCGCACCGAAATCCTGCAGAAAATGAAAGATGCGTCCGTGCTTATCTTGCCGTCGACCTGGTATGAAGGCTTTCCCATGATCATCGCCGAAGCCTTCGCCGTCGGCCTGCCTGTGATCGCCAGCAACCTGGGAAGCATGTCGACGATCATCAATCACCAGCGCACCGGACTCCACTTTGAAGCTGGGAACCCGCAAAGCCTGGTGGAAGCCGTGCGCTGGTTCCACGCGCACCCCAATGAAGCCGCTAAAATGCGGGAACAGGTTCGTTTAGAGTACGAGATGAAATACACTGCGGAGAGGAACTACGCCCAGATGATGAACATCTATGAACTGGTCCTCAACTTGAGTGTCGGCAAAGAGGTTGTCATCCCACCTGTTCCGGTGTGGCGTGCGACCGGAGTTTCTTGATCGAATTCACCTCTGCGGTGCTGCTGACGTCGTTCTTCGCCGGGCTGCTTGGCTCACTTACCGGACTGGGCGGCGGCGTAGTGATTGTGCCCGCTCTGCTTCTCCTCTTCCACGTTGACCTCCGTTACGCCATTGGCGCGTCCCTCATCTCCGTGATTGCCACTTCCTCGGGTGCCGCTGTCGCCTACGTCAAGGAAGGCTTTTCCAATGTGCGCATCGGCATGTTTCTTGAGGTCGCCACGACCGTAGGCGCGGTGGGCGGCGCCTACCTCGCAGCCCGCGTTTCCACCCGCGCGATCGGCATCATCTTCGGCGTTACCCTCCTCTACTCCGCCTGGAGTTCCTTCCGCGAACCGCACACTGAAACCACCCACCCGCCCAATGCGCTGGCCGAGAAACTGCGGCTAAGCGGAGACTACCCGACAAAGAACGGCAGGCAGACCTACGTCGCGGAAAATGTTCCCGCCGGCTTCGGCATCATGTTTATTGCCGGACTGCTCTCTGGCCTGCTTGGCATCGGCTCCGGAGCCGTCAAGGTCCTGGCCATGGACCACGCCATGAAGCTTCCCTTCAAAGTGTCCACTACCACCAGCAACTTCATGATTGGCGTAACCGCCGCCGCGAGCGCCGGCATCTATCTCGGCCGAGGCTATATCGCGCCAGGGTTAGCGCCGCCAGTGATGTTGGGCGTGTTGGCGGGATCGCTGCTCGGGGCGCGCCTGTTGGTCCGCATTCGTGTGCCGGTTCTCCGCGTGGTTTTCGCCGTCGTCATCGTCGCGCTGGGCGCGGAGATGATCTACAGCGGCGCCACAGGAAGGTTGTGATCGCATGGCGTCCGAAGCCGATCTGAAAATGGAAATCGCCATCAGCCGGATGCTGCGCGCAGGCGTCAGCGCGGCTGCGTTCGTGGTCCTGGTGGGATGGATTCTCTACCTGTGGCAGACGCATGGAATAGAGTCCGATTATCTTCATTTCCACGGAGTTCCCAGTCCCGCCGACCGATTCACGCCGGTCTTCGTGGGCGTTCGCCACCTCAACAGCCGGAGCATCATCCGACTGGGCATTCTGCTCCTGATTGCGACCCCGATCATGCGCGTCGCTTTTTGCGTCTACAGTTTTGCGACCCAGAAAGACAAGCTCTACGTCGTGGTGAGCGGCATCGTTCTAACCGTATTGCTCTACAGCTTCTTTCGCCGCTGATCCCTTCTGTAACTGTCACGGCAGTCGGCTGAAGAGCGTGTGTGAAAACCTACGGAATGCAAATGAGTCCCGTAGGGACGGACACTCCCATCTCGCTCCCCAAATCCGAGGACCATGGTCAAAGGTACATTTGCATTCGGTCCTCCAACCTCAACACCGCGACAATGCAATACGCATCGATAAGCTCTTGATGTTGAGCCCATGCGTATATGTCTTCACCAACGACCTGCGGACGAAGGGCAGGCGCATGGCCCGAAACCCTCGTTCAGGGTTCGCATAGAACGCCGCCGCCGCCCGCTCCGAAAAGCGCAGTGTCTGGCGATAGTCCCTGAGGCCGGCAGCGAAAGCCTCGACCGCAGTGCCTTCGCCGCGTCTTTCGGAGAGGATCGCGCGAGCGGCTGCTTGGCCACTGAGCAGCGCCCCGTAAATGCCTTCGCCCGTCAGGGGATCGACAAACCCACCCGCGTCGCCTACCAGCAAAACACGATGCCGCATCTCCGGCTGAACATATTCGGTTTCGCAGCTGCCTGCCCCAATACCCAGATACTGCCCGATGACCCCATCCAGCGTTGCCGTCTTCACCTGCCGGGTGACGTAGCTCAGTAGCCGGTCCCGAGTCAGGCTGGTGGCCGGCGATGGCGCATAAACTCCCACATTGAGATGGTCTCCCTTGGGAAAAATCCATGCGTATCCGCCTGGCACAGCGGCAAAATCAAATGTTAGATCGATCTCCCCGCGGGGTATCGCGGTTTTGACCTCGAGTGCAAAGCCCTGAGAAAACCAGGAGCCCGCCGCGCACAGGCGCCGTACCTGGCCGCTCGCCCCATCGGCGCCAACCAGAAATCGGGCGCGATAGATTTCGCCGTCGGTGGTCAGTTGCACCGCATCCTTCGAGCCCGCTATCCGTTGCAGGGCGCCAATCCTGCGGAAGCGCGCGCCCACCTCGATCGTCTTGCCCACGCAATATTCATCGAGTTCGGAACGCACCGTCATCACGCAGATGGGGTCGCGGCTTTTCAGGGGGGAGGACAAACTTCCGCCTTCCAACTGGACGCGTCGCACGACCTGCTTCACCACCGGCTCAATGGAATACCGCAGCGCCTTGACGGCTTTGATGGTCAGTCCGCCGGCACAGGCTTTGTCTCGAGGGAAGTTCCTCTTGTCGACGAGAAGTACGGATTGGCCAGCGACGGCAAGATCATAAGCTGCCGCGCAGCCCGCCGGTCCTGCTCCTACCACAATCGCGTCCCAGAGTTGACCGCCGGCATCCATGGCTACGTGGGGTTTGTCAGCCACTCATCCGAGTGCTTTTCCAATGCAATACGCACCAGCTGGCTGCGCGTGCGTACTCCGGTCTTCTCGAAAAGCTGCTGCAGCACCGCCTTGACAGAGCTTTCGGAGATCGCCAACCGGGCGCCGATTTCCTTGTTGGTAAGCCCTTCGAATACGCCTTTGAGCACTGCCTGCTCGCGCTGCGTCAGCCCTTGTGCGCGGCGGGGTGCGGCCGTATTGCCCGTGGCCGCGGCGATGATGGAGCGGGTCACCGCAGGGTCGAGCCACACCTCTCCCGCGACTACCTTGCGAATCGCCTCTACCAGGCGGCTCGGAGGACTGTGCTTCAGAAACACCCCATGCGAACCATTCTCCAGGGAGCGCAGCATTACCACATCGCTCATGCCTGCTGTCACCATCAAGACGCGACCGCTGAAACCATGATCGTGCGCGCGATCGAGAAACTGCGTACCCTGTTCGTGGCCAAGATCGTAATCCAGCAGAACCACGTCAATGTCCTTCAGCTCCGGCAATGCCAATGCCGCACTCGCCGAAGCACACGTACCCACGATGTCGAAGTCAGGCTCTGTCTGCAGAAGCCGGCTTAGGCTCTCACGGAACAGGCTGTGATCGTCGATCAGCAATACCTGAATTTTGCTGCTCATAGTTATCATTCCTGCTCTCTCGCATAGCGGCTGACAGCTGTACCACGAAAGTCGAGCCGCCGGTTGCTGGTTCATAGTGCAAGTCGCCCTTGAAACTGCGCATGAAGGCGCGTGAAAGGTAAAGACCCAAGCCCGTCGATTGAGCTTCCAGCTGGAAGGGGTGAAACAGGCGCTCCGGGTGAGCCACCCCGCCCCCGGTGTCGCGAAAGTGAATGGTGACCGCTGTTCCCTCGCTCCGCGCAATCACGTTCAGTTCCCGCTGCTCCCGGTCTTCCATGGCGCGCTCGCAATTTTTGGTCAGGTTGAGAAACACCTGCATCAGGCTCTGGCGATCAGCCCACACCTGCGGCAGGTCGTCCTCGATCTCCCAGTGGCTGGTGATGCCGTGATCGCGCAGGGAAGACTCCATGACGATACGCAGCTCATCCAGTAGGGGCGGAACCTCCACCCGCGCAGCCTGGCTCGCGCTTTGCCGCAGGTCCATTGCGGCGATGCGTTCGAGCGCCAAAATAAGCGTACCAAGGGTCTCAAAGTCTTTGTTTTCTGTCAGCTTTTTGCTGCGGGTCAGGTTTTCATGGACCAAGGCGATGGCCCCGCATACATTGCGGATCTCGTGCGAAACAGCAGCGACCATAATCCGCGAGCTGGCCAGCATCTGGTGAAAGCTCGATTCCTCATGGATCCTCAGGTCTTCCGATGTATCCAACACCATCGCCGCCAATCGGGGTCCGGCGCTGGTCACGTAGGTGGAAAACCAAACATCGGCCTGGAACACCTCGCCGTCCGCTTTGCGTCCGCGGCATTGCATGGCCGTGCGAAAAGCCTGCCGGCTGCTATCCAGGCTGGGCACATTGATGAGCGACGGCAGGAACTCGCGGATCGGCCGGTCGCGGAGCTTGCCCGGTTCAAGCCCAAAAAGGCGGTCGGCTGCGTCGTTTGCCAGCAGCACGCACCCGTTGGAACTGGTGGTGATGATCCCTGCCGGGCTGCTGTCCACCAGCACCTTCAATTGTTCCTCCGCATCCTTCCGCGCCGTCATCTCAGCCTCTAATTCCCGCAAGTGCTGGGCAGAAAGCTTCCTGCTGCGCGTCACCTCGTGCATGAAAAGACCCATGGCGAAGAAGGCAGCGAAGTAGAGCAGATCGCGCGGCAGCCCGGTATTCGGGCCCCAGGGAAACGCATCGAACGCCTCTGCCAACCAGGCGCAGATGCCGGCCACGGCGGCGATCTCCCAACGCGTCAGGCGGGCGCCGACAACCAGCATGGGAACCAGGTAGAAAAAGCCGAGTGGTATCTCCGCGGTGGTGTGGGAATCGAACACCGCAATCAAGCCGATCATCAGCGCCGCGATCAACACCGTCGATCGGCGCTTCCCCCACATAAACATGGAAAGAAATGGCATCTCTGAGCTTTCCCGGGATTGTTTCAGTCTCATTTCATTCTACGACCGGCCAACGTTATGCCTGGGAAATTCAATTGCGCGCTCCGGGTACCGGGAAGACCTATGCAGACAAGCATCCAGGGCAAGTTGTTCGATTTCGCCGCCGGAAGTCTATCTTGGTTACGATCGAAGTGTAGTCGGGTAGTCGGGTACTCGTCGTCATGAATTTCTCACGAACGTTTTATATCGGATTTGCAACTTAACAGGTAGTCTCTCAATCGAAAGATAGGCCTAAACCGGCCGATTCCGACCCCTGACCTCAAGTAACATCGGATCTAGTGGCATTGTCGAACGCCCGTCCGGCGCGAAAACAGCCGGCAGGCGTTCCGGCTTGGGGACACTCTATCTCGTTTGAGGTGGAACCCATTTTCCGCCAAAGGATGGTTCTGACGACCAGCAGCGCGATGATTGACTGAATAGTGTGCGCCGCGATGCGGTCTTCGCCACCATCTAACCAGTAATAATGTGCAAACAGCTCCCGCTGGCTAGTCCAGTTTCTTCACTTGTGTAATCGAATGCGCAAGGCACTCGGGGGGTTCCAGCCACTTTAGCGCGGGCGCTTTCGAAGGCACGGCGACTGGGAAACCGCTTTACGAAGGCTTTGCCCCGGAACGATCGGAATTCTGCATTGGTTGATGAGGTCTATTCATGAAGCACACCGTTGTCCCCGCAGCGGTTCTCAGCTTTTGGATGTTGAGTGGTTGTGGCGGTCAAAAGCATGATCCGGCAGCGCAGGCTCCGCCGCCCGTGCAGGTCGAAAATGAAGGAGGCGTTAGCCTCATCACCGTCGATCGTCCCGGACGTTTTCCTCTGGCCACGGCAACGGAGTATAGATCGACGTCTACGCTCAACGTCACGGGCACCGTCAACCCCGATATCTCCCGGCAAATTCCAGTCATTTCCATCGCCTCCGGTAGGGTGGTTGCCATCCACACGCAAATCGGTGCTTCCGTTAAAAAAGGTCAGTTGCTTATGGAGGTGCAGAGCACCGATATATCCAACGCTTTCAATGGATATCTAAAAGCGGTCAACGATGAGCGATTGGCGCGGACGCAGGACGAACGAGCCAAGATTCTTTACGAAAAGGGAGCGATCGCCAAGAGCCAGGTGGAAATCGCCGATGATGGCGAGCAGGATGCGAAGGCCGATCTGCTGGCAGCAGACCAGCAGTTGATCGTTCTCGGCGTCGACAAAGACCACCCCTCACTCACGGCCAAGGTCTATTCGCCGGCAACTGGTGTGGTGATCGCGCAAAATGTTACCAACGCCGCCGCCACCGGCGTTACCTACTCCGGCAGTTCGACTGCTTTCACTATCGCCGATCTCTCGCAGGTGTGGGTCATTTGCGATGTCTATGAAAACGATCTACCCATGGTCCACGTGGGACAGACGGCCGATATTCGGCTGAATGCGTATCCCGATCGTGTAATCACCGGCACCATCGGCGAGATTGACGCTGTGCTGGACCCTTCCATTCGTACCGCGAAGGTTCGCATTCAGGTCCCCAATCCTGACCACTTGATGCGCATTGGCATGTTCGCCACGGCTACTTTCCATGGCCGCCGCCCTGAGCAGCACGTAGCGGTGCCCGCCGCTGCCATCCTCCACCTGCATGATCGTGACTGGGTTTATGTGCCCGCCGGGGAAGGAAAGTTCAAGCGAGTGGGTGTCGTCGCCGGCGCCATTGTGGGTGAAGGGAATCAGGAGGTCATCTCCGGCCTCGCTGCCGGCCAGCAGGTAGTCACCAATGCGCTGGAACTCGAAAATTCGGTGGGCCAGTAATGATTCGTGGTCTGGTTGATTTTGCACTGAACAACCGGTTCATGATCCTGGCGATGGCCATTCTGCTCTTCGTCTGGGGCGCCATCTCTTTCCATAATCTGCCGGTGGAGGCATATCCCGATGTAGCCAACAACTACGTCGAGGTGATTACGCAATGGCCCGGGCGCGCCGCCGAAGAGGTGGAGCAGCAGGTAACCATCCCCATCGAAATACAGATGGCCGGCATCCCCCACATGCAGCATCTGCGCTCCTTTTCCCTGGCCGGTCTTTCTGACGTCAAGATGATCTTCGACGATTCCTCCATCAACGACTGGAATCGGGAAAAGGTTCTCGAACGGCTTTCCCAAGTCACCCTGCCTGCGAACCTGCAGCCGCAGATCGGCACGGACTGGAGTCCGGTCGGACAGATCTACTGGTACACCCTGCACAGCACCAACCCCGAGTACGACAACATGGAGTTGAAGTCGATCGAGGACTGGACGCTGGAGAAACAGTTCAAGTCCGTCCCCGGGGTGGTGGATGTTTCCAGTTTTGGAGGCATGACCCGCGAATACCAGGTGCGTGTGGACCCCAGCAAACTCATCGCCTACGGGCTGTCGATTGGCCAGGTCGAACAGCAGCTGGCTAACAACAACACCAATGGCGGCGGCAGCTTTATCGAGCAGGGTCAGCAGCAGGTCAATGTTCAGGAAGTGGGCCTCTTTCGCAACGTCCAGGACATTGAGGAGACCGTTCTCAAAACGTCAAGTGGAACCGCACTGCGGGTCAAGGACATCGCCGACGTTGTGCAGGGTCCGAAAATACGACTGGGCCAGATCGGCAAGGCCATCCATCGCGTCGACGGAAAGGTTATCGACGATGATGACGTGGTCGAGGGCATCGTACTGCTGCAGAAAGGTGACGACTCAGACTCGACCCTGGTGGGGATCCATGCCAAGGTAAATGAGCTGAATAATCTGATTCTGCCTAAGGGAGTCAAAGTCGTTCCCTTCCTTGATCGCAGCGATCTGTTGCATTACACCACCCATACGGTTCTGCACAACCTGACCGAGGGCATCATCCTGGTGGTGATCATTCTCTTTCTGTTCCTGGGGAATGTTCGCGGCGCCGTCATCGTTTCGCTCACCATTCCGTTTGCGCTGCTGTTTGCGTCCATCTGCCTTGATCTGGCGCATATCCCGGCCAATCTGCTGTCATTGGGCGCGCTCGACTTCGGCATGGTGGTAGACGGCGCAGTGGTCATGGTGGAGAACATTGTCCGTCATCTCGGCCGGCGCCGCGGCGATAGCAGCAGCCCCAGCGAGCAGATTCGTGAGGCGGCGCATGAAGTGCAGCGCCCGGTGTTCTACGCCATCGGTATCATCGTTACCGCCTACCTCCCCATCTTTACTTTGCAGGCAGTTGAGGGACGATTGTTCAAGCCAATGGCGTGGACGGTGGCGTTTGCCCTGCTGGGTGCTTTGGTGTTTTCCATGCTCATCGCTCCCGTCCTGTCGAGTTTCCTCTTCTGGAAGGGTGCGCGCGAATGGCACAACCCGGTGATGGCATGGATCACGGATCGCTACCGCCATGCTGCGACCTGGGCCATCGAGCATCGCTACGTGACTGTAAGTATTGCTGTGTTCGCACTGATTCTGGCTGGCTTTCTGGGCTTGAGCGGGGTGATTGGCTCTGAGTTTCTCCCTCACCTGGATGAAGGCGCTATCTGGGTTCGTGGAACTCTGGCTCCCAGCACCGGCCCCACGACCGGGATAGCCACGATGAATCAGGCGCGCGTCATCCTCGCGTCGTTCCCCGAAGTTACGAATGTGGTCAGCCAGGTGGGACGGCCCGATGATGGCACCGATACGACGGGCTTTTTCAATACCGAATATTTTGTCGACCTGCTTCCCAAAGACAAGTGGCGTGCCAGTTTCCACCAAAACAAGGACGAGTTGATCGCCGCCCTGAATTTACAGCTGGAGAAGATGCCGGGAGTGATATGGAACTTTTCCCAGCCTATCTCCGACAACGTGGAGGAAGCGGTCAGCGGCGTCAAAGGCGAGCTCGCGGTCAAGCTTTACGGGGATGATCTGAAGTTGCTGGAGCAAAGGGCCGACGAGATCCTGGGCATCATGGGCGGGATTCGAGGAGTCGAGGATCTCGGAATCTTCCGCATCATCGGCCAACCCAACCTGAACTACGTAGTCGACCGGGCGGCGGCCGCCCGGTTCGGCATCAATGTCTCTGATGTGCAGGATGCCATTCAGACCGCTGTTGGAGGGGGTGCGGTCAGCCAGGTCCTTCAGGGTGAGGCGCGCTATGACGTGGTGGTCCGCTACCAGAAACCCTATCGTGATACGCAGGACGCGATTAATGACATTCGCCTGCTGTCCCCTTCCGGTGAAAGGGTTTCGCTGGCTCAGTTGACCCAAGCCAAAGTGGAAGATGGCGCCGAGGAAATCTATCGCGAGGCTAACCAGCGCTACGTCGCGATTAAATACAGCGTCCGCGGCCGCGATCTGGGCAGCACCGTGGAAGAAGCCATTGCAAAGGTCAACACCCAGGTAAAGCTACCTCCGGGCTACCATCTCGACTGGGCGGGTGAATACCAGAGCCAGAAGCGAGCGGATGCTCGTCTGATGCTGGTCTTGCCCATCACCATCACCATCATCTTCATCATTCTCTACACCATGTTCCGTTCGGCGAAGTGGGCGCTGCTCATCCTCTGTAACGTGGCCATGGCTCCCGTCGGCGGAATGCTGGCCCTGTTATTCACCCATACCAACTTCAGCGTCTCATCGGGTGTCGGCTTTCTCGCCCTCTTCGGTGTCTCGGTGCAGACCGGCGTCATCATGCTGGAGTACATCAACCAGCTGCGTGTGCGTGGGCATTCGATCGAGGAGTCCGCGGTCGAAGGCGCCGTGCTGAGGCTCCGTCCCATCATGATGACCATGCTGGTCGCCACGCTGGGGCTTCTGCCGGCTGCCACCTCCCATGGCATCGGCTCGGATTCGCAGCGCCCCTTTGCCATCGTCATCGTGGGCGGCCTGATCGCCGCCTTGTTAATGAGCGTCTTTTTGCTACCGACTCTGTATGTATGGATTGCTGGTGATGGGGACGTGCTCCCCACGGCGGAAACGGAGTTTGAGAATTGAACTCCATATTGATACGAACGATAACCGTGCTGTCGGTCTGTATCGCGTTCGGGCAGGCGGGCTTGGCGCAGGCCCCGCCCCCGAATTCTCCGCCGTCACCGGCGGGGCCAGTCACCATGCAGCAGGCAGTGGAGCAGGTGCTGGCGCACAACCCCGTACTCTTGGCGGCGCAACAGAATCTGCTTTCGATGAAGGGGCAGGAGGTCGAAGCCGGGCTGCGGCAAAACCCAAATCTCACCGGGTCCGGCACCGATATCTCGCTTCCCGCCAACAACCCCGGCAACCCCTATTCCTATTCCGCTGGGGTCAACAGGCTATTCGAACGCGGGCAAAAGCGCCGCTGGAGGCTGGATGCTGCCAGGGCGACGACAGCGCAGACCGACGGCCAATACCACGATCAGATCCGGCAGACCACTTTGCTCGCCAGGCAGAGCTTCACTGCGCTGGTATTAGCCAAGGCGGCCTTAAAGCTGGCGCAGGACAATCTGACTGACTATCGTCATGTGCTGCAGATTAACCACGATCGTTATGATGCCGGTGACATTGGGAAGCTTGATTACGAACGGCTCGATCTGCAACTGGCACAGTTCGAGTCAGATGAGAGCACCGCGGAGATGAACCTGGTACAGGCCAGCGACCAACTGCAGACGTTGATGGGCTATCCGCAGCCCAGCCGCAGCTTCGATGTTGTGGGCGACCTCGTTCCGCCGGCTGTACCGGGTGGCCTGACAGAATGGGAGCAAAAAGCATTGGCGGCGAGGCCCGATTACCGCGCTGCTCAGGCGGCTGTGCGCGTGGCGGACGCGAATGTAAAGCTGGCCTATGCGAATGGAACTACAGATCCCACGCTCGAGGGCGACTACAACCGCTCCGGCACCTACAACTCGGCTGGCTTTAGCATCAGCATCCCGCTGCGCATTTTTGATCGCAACCAGGGCAACAAAGATACGAGTAAGTATCTGGCTACGGCGAGCCAGTTCGGCGAGGTGGCCGTCCAGAACCAGGTTTATTCCGACGTAGACCAGGCATGGATTGGATACAGCACGGCCAAAGTCCTTTCCGACCGCTACAACGGTCACTATCTTGCCGAAGCCAAAGACGTCTTGTCGATCGCTGAGTTTGCCTATCAGCACGGTGGCATAGCGCTGCTCGACTATCTAAGCGCGCTCCAGGATGACCGGACAACCAGCTTGAACGCACTGAACTCCTACGCCCAGACCTGGTTGGCGATCCATCAACTTAGTTTTGCCAGTGCTACAGACGTTGTGCCGTAAGGCGGTTTCGCGATTGGTGTAGACCGAAGCCACGGGTTTTTTCGTGGTTTTCTACCAAGGAAAACCACTCCTCGCGATCTTTATCAGGCCACAGTAATTGCGAAACCGCCTTAACTACACGCTCTTAGCTTCCAGTTCAGCCCAGCGTGTGTACAGTTCGTCGAGGGCGATCTGCGCTCGCTCCATGGCGAGCAGTGCTTCTTGCAGTCGCGTGGCGTCCGTGGCCATGGCGGGGTCTTCGACTACGCTCCGCTCCCGCGCAACCAATTCCTCCGCCGTGGTCACACGGTCTTCGATGCCGGCATACTCACGTGCTTCCAGATAGGAGAGCTTCTTCTTCGCTGCCGGAGTTCGCTTCTCCTGTGCAGCTTGTTTGACTTCCGGTTCTGTCTCGCGCTGCCAGGAGTCCCATTGCGAGTAATCGGCAAACCGTTCCGCGCCTCCGCGTCCATCCAATCCCAGCACAGTGGTGCTGACACGGTCCAGCATGTAACGGTCGTGGGTCACCAGCACCAGCACCCCGCGAAATTCCAGCAGGCTCTCTTCCAGGATCTCCAGGGTCGGAATATCCAGATCATTCGTAGGCTCATCCAGCAGCAGCAAGTCTGCCGGTTCCAGCATCAGCCGTGCGATGAGCACGCGTGCGCGCTCTCCTCCTGATAGACGGCCTACCGGTTGGTTGAGTTGGTCGCCGCTGAACAGAAATCGTGATGCCCACGAAGCCACATGGATCACTCGATCCTGATAGATGACGGAATCGCTATCGGGAGCCAAGGCTCGGCGCAGCGTGACGTCTGGCTCAAGAATGCGGTTCTGGTCGAAGTAGACTGTGCGCAGCGCGGTGGCGCGTTTGATGGAGCCGCCGAGCGGCTCAATTTCCCCGCGCAGCAGGCGCAGCAGCGTTGTCTTGCCGCTGCCATTGGGTCCCACCAGGCCGATGCGCGTCCCTGCTGTCAGCACAAAGTTGAGATTCTCGAAAAGCGTTCGTCCGTCGAAGCCGTAGGTCAGATCTTCAAGCTCCACCAATCGCTTAGTTTGCCGGTCGGTCGCAGAGAACTCGATGGAGGCCGTTGCGGTGCGGTTTCGGCTGGAAACATCCGCCAACTCACCGATCAATTCGTGAGCCCGATCAATCCTGGCCTTGGACTTGGTGGTGCGTGCTTTCGGTCCGCGGCGCAGCCACTCAATCTCCGTTCGCACCCGGTTGGCAAGGGCATCCTGCCGTTTGGCCTGGGCTTCGAGGAAGGCTTCTTTCTTTTCTAGAAACGCGCTGTAGTTTCCATTGATGCGCAACATTCCATCTGGATAGGCACGGTTCAGTTCCACTGTTTCCGTGCATACGTTCTCCAGGAAGTACCGGTCGTGGCTGACCACGATGCAGGCAAACGATGCGGTATTGAGCAAGCTTTCCAGCCAGTCGATGCCGCCCAGGTCAAGATGGTTGGTGGGCTCATCCAGTAGCAGCACGTCGGGCTGTTGCACCAGGGCCTCGGCAATCGCCAGGCGTTTGCGCCAGCCACCGGAAAGGCTGGATGCGTCGACGGAGAAGTCTTCAAAGCCCGTTCGGCCGAGTGTTTCCCCGATGCGTCCTTCCCACTCCGCCGGCGGTGCGTCGATGCGCTTAAGCGAAGCTTCGAGAACCGAGCGCACCGTAGTTCCGGGTGCAAATTCGGACTGCTGTGCAACGTAGCTCATCCGCGTGCGCTTGCGGGTTGCAACCTCGCCGCTGTCTGGTTCGATCTCGCCTGCAAGAATACCCAACAGCGTGGATTTGCCCGAACCATTGGGGCCGATCAGTCCGATGCGCGCCCGTTCTTCAACCGTGAACGCGACATCCCGCAAAAGGGGATCAGCGCCAAATGACTTCGAGATTCCCTGGGCATTGAGGATGGGCGGCAACCGATTCGTCCTTTGTCAAATTCGTATCTGAAGCAAATGCCTGGTGCCCCACATCTCGCTCGTTTTTCGCGAGATGTGGGATACCACAGCAGTGCATCGCGAAACTTCTCAAG
>JBAVQC010000027.1:0-36933 GCA_049693715.1 Acidobacteriaceae bacterium
GTGCTCGAGCATGTAGGCGCGGACACGGGGCTTGGCTTTGGTGTAGGCGGCGGTGTCGGGGTCGAGGCCCACGGCCTGGGCGGCATCCCGGTCGGTCATGGTTCCAGAGAGGACCAGGCGGGCAAAGGCCATTTCCTGATCGGTGATGAGGTCGCTTACTTTGTTTTTGGGCATAAGTGGCTCCTTGGAGTTATGAAAGAGAAGATAGGGACAAGGGTTTTAGAGCGGTTAGGCACGTCACTGTGGCCTGGCAGGGGGCTGCCAGGTGTGGGTTTCTCCGCTTTTCCCGGAGAAAGAACGACGACGGGGAGATCGCTTCGCGCTACGGCGATTGCTAGATTGCCAGCCTGCTTTACTGCGTAGGGAAGCAGGGTTGGGATGCGTAAAAAGTCCCGCCGGAGCGGGGTGCTTGGGAATGCCTGATTTGTGACAGGGATCGGGTGTGACACCGGACAGTGGTCCCACTGTCCTTCGCTCGCGTTTAGGCCGAAACTACTGGCAACTGCCGGCTAGGGAACGGACGCACGAGAATCTGCTCCCTACCGAAATCGTCTTCTAAGTCCTGCCACAAGCATATAACGCTTCGGGATTAACGGTAAGTGCCGGGACGCCTTTCTCAGCCGGG
Source organism: Acidobacteriaceae bacterium (assembly GCA_049693715.1). GTDB lineage: Bacteria > Acidobacteriota > Terriglobia > Terriglobales > Acidobacteriaceae > PALSA-350. The sequence continues at coordinate 626 of JBAVQC010000027.1, forward strand.
GGTACGCCTGGGAGAAGTTACCTCGGTTTTATTCGGGCCGGGGGATGGAAACGCCAGATTGCCTGGCGCACGGGTAGCATACTTATTGCGGCGATTGCCGGAGTGTCGCCTTATCTCCCCTCAGACGCTTTGCCAGTAGGGACGACAAAGGCAGCCAAGGTGCGTCGCCAGGCGCAGAAACAGCGCAGGCCTGATACTACTTGCCACCCTCTCCGCAGGGCTTAGTTTGTTGGAGCTTCCTACGTTCAGAATCAAACGGTGCTTGCTGATGTTGTTGAGTTCATTTAAAAGCCACAGTTCGTAGTTTTTTAGGGCTCTGAAAGTTGTGCCTTCAGTAAATCGGCCAAATAAAGCGCCAGCTCGGTTACATCAAAGTCACCCTCGTCCCACTCTTGATCAGCCGCTTTCAAAGCAGCATAGTAGGGCTCTCGGTTTTCTCGAATGCGTTCCGGCACAATCTTTTTGCCACCAAGAATCCTTCTCTGTTTAAGGCAAATCAGGTAGTAGCAAGCTGCACGCGCAGTACGCCCGTTCCCTTCGACGAAGGGATGAATCCAGCACAGCCGCCAAAGCGCATATGCTGGAAGCATTGTTGGGCTGTCGTCCAACTCCCAAAGTTCGTGGATAACGGAGAAAAAGCGATCCATTTCGTCAGGAACGTTTTTGAAATGCGGCGGCCGGTGATTTCCGACATATATGGGGCTTTCGCGGTAACGCCCACCAAATTGGGCCACATTTGCCGTCGCGGCAGCGTTGAGTGTCCATAACGTGTATTTGTCGAACGCCTCTATTCCTTTTTCCAATCCGATCTCAATGCAGTTCAGCAGGAGGTCGTATTGGCGAAGAAGGTTTTGCTCTTCGATTTTGGCGTACAGAGCCGGATTGTCTTTTTTTCTGACTGACATGTGTGAAAGGGGAAAGGGCCCGTCAAGCAGGCCCCCCCTAGATTTGCCCTTGCAGCAGGCGGATGTGTTGAGAGGTATTCCGGACACTCTCTTTGGTTATGGTTTCAGAGTTTAAAGCGTTGCCGAAAGCGAAACTTATCCGCTGTTCGCGCAACTCTTCATCTGAAACCGTGGCCTCTTTGGTTGCGTTAAGCAGTTGCGCCAACTCCGGATCCACCGGGACCGATCTCAAAAACTGTTTACGATCTGCCACTGTTCTTCCCCTCCTGCGCGACCCAAACCCCTTGATTTACTGCATATTATCTCTGCAAAATGCGCTCATTTTCCACATTCGGCGCTCTAGCGACTCTACCATTAGACTCCGTTCTGGGGTTCGGATGCGGCCGTCTCTCGTCTACGGGGTCTCGAAAGTGGTAATGGGGGGTCGAAGCTGTCTCATCGTGCTACTCCGGGGAACATGACCACCCGCGCTGGCCAGGTACTGGCTTTGTTGGCGAAATGGTAACTGTCGCCCGGACCGTTCCTGCTGCAGAGCCACGGCAATCAGGCGCGCGATTTCGGCCTCTATTTGGAATTCTTCGCTCGACAAGGTGTCCTTTCACTTGGACGGAAGGCGCCGGCGCGTACCGGTCTGTTTCGGGCGCGAATTTCCGGGGATCACCGGCAAGCGACAGGTGCTTTAATCAGCCTAAAAAAGTTTGGAAGCGGGTAGCTAAGGAAGGAGGCATCTACTCAGGCCCCCCCTACCCCCCATCTTAAGCGAGTTCATGACCTTTTGGCCTTCTTCCTCCTGGCTTGCTTGATTCACTTTTCGGCGGCTCGTCGACCCGCATATCGTTAAACCGCGGCGAACCACTGTATTTTGCTTGGCGACAAACGCTTGAGGAATTGCGGAGTGGCTAAACGACGTAAGCTTTGAGCTTGATCCAGCAATGGACGACAAACGATGAATTGCCAGGCTGAATTTCCCGGTAAACGGCGATTGCGGTAAGTTCAGCCTGGTCGTAAGAAGGGAGGGCTTATATCAGTAATTTCTGTACATACAGAAATTACTGATATAATGAACACATGATCCTCAGTGATTCCTCGAAGCAATTCATCCTGCATTGGGGAGAGATGGGCACCCGTTGGGGTGTCAACCGAACCGTTGCCCAGGTGCACGCCCTGCTCTATCTGTCACCCGAACCGCTCACTGCGGAGGATATTACCGAAACTCTCTCTGTAGCGCGTTCCAACGTCAGCACCAGCCTGAAGGAACTGCAGAACTGGAACCTTGTGCAGAGCGATAGCCGCATCGGCGACCGCCGCGACTACTTCCGAACCTCCGGCGACGTCTGGACGCTCTTCCTCACAGTTCTCGATCAGCGTGTCGAACGCGAGATCCTTCCCACTCTCACCATGCTTCAGCGCTGCACCGTCGAAGCGCGGGCCGAACGACCCTCCCAGCCGACAATCGCAGCCCGCATCACCGCCATGCAAGTCTTCCTGGAGGATCTCCTCGGATGGTACAGCCAGATCAAGAAGTTGCCCCCGTCCACCCTGCGCTCGCTTGTCAGCATTGGCAGCGGAGTCACTCGAATACTGCCGAAAGCACGGAGACGGAGGCTAGATTGATGTCCTCGCTCCTTGCCGCTCCGCCTGCGGCAGCTGTAGCCAATAGTCCCAGCTTTCAGCGCTATTACGAGGAGGCTGGCCCGGACTATGCGGCCTGGAGTCCTCACTTCAATATGCACTTCGGTTTCTTCCGCTGGGGTATGAACCCGCTCAAGCGTGAGGCCATGCTTGAGCAGATGAACAAGGAAATACTGAGTCGTCTTGATCTCAACAGCGAGCCTTCGGAACAGGTTCCTGCTCGCGTCCTTGATTTAGGTTGCGGCCTCGGTGCAACCTTGCGGAGCTTTGCTCGACGTCTTCCCTGGACCGATCTGCACGGAATTACTCTGGTCCCCTGGCAGCTTGAGCAGGGCCGTCAACTCAACCAGTCCTGCCCGGAAGCCGAGGGCATCACGCTGGCTCTCGCCGACTACGAACACACAACGTTTTCCTCAGCCTCCTTCGATGCTGTATACGCGATAGAGAGCAGTTGCTATGCCCAGGGCGCGAACAAATCCGCGCTTCTTCGGGAATCACATCGCCTGCTGCGCCCCGGAGGCCGCATCGTTGTCGCCGACGGCTTCCTTGGCCCTGGTAAACTGCGTGGCCCACAGAAGCACATCTACCGCAAACTCTGTGATTGCTGGGCCATCGATACTCTCGGCGAGGTTGACAAGTTCACATGCGAACTTGAGGGCATAGGCTTTCGGGATATCGTTGTCGAGCGGATGCAATCGCGCGTGACGCCCTCAGTCCTCCACGTTCCATGGGTCACACTCAAGTTCCTGTTCACGACCGTTGTGTTCGGCAGACGCAAAATGACTCGTGCGCGCTGGAACAATGTACTCGCACCGATCCTTCTGCCGTTCGTTGGTTTTCCGGTAGGTCCGGTAGCCTATTACATCATCAGTGCGACGCGCGTTTGAGAGGGCTCTGTCGACATCCCAATCGATCAGCGCCGATAGCGCGGCGCGCACGCATTTATGTCTGCGAGAGCCAGATCGAGCGGAGCTGCCGTGAGCGGCAACAGCATTTTCGGTGTAACCGATCCCCGCATAGTAGTGGTTCCGGCCCATTTGCAATGCACTGTCTGAAAAGCAATTGGCACGTCATGGAAGCGCGGCCATTGGTAGGAGTGCAAGCAGCAGCCACAAAACGGACGATGAATCTCTCTGGCCTCGTGTAATGCCTGGAAAACGGGGTTTCCGGTAACTTGCTCCCGCCTGGCCCTCCCCGGTGGGGGGAATTTACCGAAAACGAGACTTTTCAGGCACTCCGAGGATTGCTTTCGGATTGCACGTGATCCAGGCACAATTCTAAGACGCACCGCCTAGTGGCAGCACCTGGTCCGGTCTCCAATTCTTAGTGAAGCTTGACCGCCGGCCGCAAGTTACTGCTTCGTTACGTTGGGGAAGTCGGTAACCCTATTCTCCAACTTGCTATCATAGCTGGCTTTGGCGGTCTTAGCGTCAGCCGCGACCGTCATCTTGAAGACGCCGATCACTTTGCCATCGCGCTTATCAGTTTCCTCCAGCGTGTCCTTGCCCCTCATCCTCACGGACACACTGGAGACGCCCGGATCGCCCTTCATCGGCGCCTCGGTGCCATTTAGCTTGGCGGTGTAAGACTGGCCGGCCGGATTGGTCATGGTGATCTCGTCGCCACTGATTTTGTAGGTAAAGACGGTGGCGTTGTCCGACAAGCCTTCCACCTTAGTGTTTCGCCACGACCCAGATATGGCGTTCGATCCAGCCGGGCCCTTTGCTACCCGCGTCGCTTCGCCTTTGCCGGTGACCGGAGGACCACCATTGGTGGCGCTGCTGTCACTGAATGTGTAGGTGACGGAGTTGCCGTCCCCCGAGACGGTCGAGGTCGAGGTCGCGACAACCTTACCATCTTTCTTATCCGTCTCTTCGATCTCGTGGTCACTCACGACTTTAATCGCGACGGTGTCATAGTAGGGATGTCCGCTGACGGATTGATCTGCTCCGTCCGCTTTGACGTTGTAAGGTGGAGCGCATGTTTTGCATTCATACATGCCGTTCTGCAGCAGAAACACATTTGGCTTCTTAGAAAAATCTACCGTACTCGTGTCGATTTTCCATGTACCGTCGAAGGCGCTTTGCGCCACCGCCAGCCCGGGCATCAACAGGGTCGCGGACGCTATAAGGAAGAACAGCTTTTTCATCGCAAACCTCCGTTGGATTGAACTGCGGTCGAAACTATACCAGAATCGGTATTCAGCACGCGCGATCGGGTTGTTTCCGAGTTGCCGGTATAAGCCCGGAACTCGAAAGTCGCATGCTGAAACGATACTTCACACGGTTCGTCGTGTTGCACCTGTCGGTGCCAAACTGCTTCTGGTGGAAGACAGGGGAGCGTGAGCGAATATGTGACCCCTCTTAAATCGGTGTGGCTTTGGTCAGGTGCAGGAAATTCCCGTAGGTGCTGGTCATTCGATTATCGAAGCGGTCGTCTGCTGAAATGAGCGCATTGGCCTGATTAGCAAGAATTGAGAATCGAACGTGCTCATAACGGGGCCTTCTGAGAGTTCGTTTCATCGGTGAGACCAACGTCTTTTGGATGACGAACTATGGTATGGCAATGCGACACGTCAGTTCGGCATACATTGCGCTGAGACAGCTTAGTTGCTTCGGTTATCCGGGCAGGCTTTCCGTAGCCGTCTTTCTGCACGATATCGCGGAAGATGTTCGATCTTCTCTCAATTGTGTTCCATGGTAGAGCACGACACGGTAAGAACGGGACAATGTGCCCGCGATATGACTTCGAATGCCACAGAGCCTGGCAGGTGAGCGGCGAGACGAGCACGAACCCCCTTATGGGTTTGGACACCGATAACAATGAGATCTGAATGGCGGGCTCGTGCCACCTCGAGGATCCGCTCTGCACGAGCGCCGAACTCCACTACCACCTCGACGTTGTCCGTCAGGTCTTCATAGCCTGCCGCACGCGCATCTTCCAGGAACTTATTTGTCCTCGGCACTGCATCCGCGGGTGTCTCGTCGCCGTCGCAATCATTCACATGCAATAAAATCAGCGAGCTGTGAAAGGTAGCTCTCAGTGAGTCAGCAACAGGCAACGCGTGGATCGCGGCAGGCGAGAAGTTGGTAACGTAGAGAATCCGCTTAAATTCGGGTTTGGTTGAGACCTTGGGTCCTACGACCAGGACCGGCTTGGACGAGAGCGAGACAATCTCCTGAGCCTTTGATCCATGGAGCAGCTTCCTGATCCCCTGTCTACCGTGCGTTCCGATCACAACCAGGTCAACGTTGCTTTTACTGGCGACTGTGAGCAAGGTGGTGTAGACGCTACCGTAATCAGATACTGCCACATGAGGCGCGTATGAGGCTCCAGCAATGGAAGCTAGCGCCCCCTCTTCGGCTGCCATCAGCATCGTGTCCAACATGTGCCGTGCTTCGCGCCCGATCTGCGGACGATCAGAGTCCTCGGTAATGTGGGCGAGGAAAACTTTGCCTCCATAATGATGGGCAATGCTTGTGGCGAAAGGAAACGCAAGCAGTGAGGTTTCGGAAAAGTCCACCGCCAGGAGGACGTTCGTCAAAGAAACACGAACCCGCTCGCCGATGACCATGGCAACGTTCCGTTTCAACCAACAAGCACGCTACAGGAGAGCTGGATGCCAGTTTGTAAGAGCAGTGTCATGATACCACTCGAAATGGCTCTTACTTTGTCCTAAGCTGTCACTGGAACTCTCGGAGACCTGAATTCACGTCGATTCCTCTCCCCTCTAGCCCTGCAACGCCGTAAAATCCAACATGGACGGCCGAGGCGGTGTTCGATTCTGCTTTGGCGGCAACGGCTCGCCCGCCTTCTTGGTTCGCGAACTGCGATGGTGGAAACCCAAATCTGCCGAAGTTGTGCTGGTCCTCTCACCAGCGGAGTATGCGCCACTTGCACAGCGCAAGAGACGTACCGGGAAATCCATAAAGACATCGCATTGCTGGTTCTACTTTCCCTTCTTGCTGTTGGCCTGTTTCTTGTGGCGAAGACGATGGCAAACAGTGAAAAGAGGATGGAAGAGAGAGTAGCGGGGATCTGGTATGCGCGAGGATCCAGCCAGTTAAGTTCGGGAAACGTTGAATCGGCAATTGGTTCGTTCCGGAGGGCGATTGCAGGTGACCGCGACAATCGGAAATTCGCGCTTGCCCTCGCCGACGCTCTTTTGACTGGAAATCACTCGGTGGAGGCTCGGGAGGCTCTGCTTCGACTGCGTGAATCGGACCCTGAGGATGCAAAAATCAATCTGTCGCTGGCGAAACTGGAAGCAAACTCCGGCAACATTCCCGATGCTCTGCATTTCTACCAGAATGCGCTCTATGGAAGATGGACTGGGAACCGCGTTGACCAACGCAGGCAGGAGGTTCGACTCGAGTTGATTCATCTGCTTCTGGATCACCACGACCGGAACCGCGCCCTTTCAGAACTGTTGATCCTCGGAATGGAAACTCCCCAGAATGCGGTGGCTGATGCAGAAATTGCGAACCTCTTCTTGAGGGCAGGCGATGCCCAGCACGCGCTCACATACTTTGAAATCTCACTCCGGGCTGATCCACGCAATGCTGATTCCCTGGCAGGGGCTGGGGATGCAGCTTTCCGGCTGGGCGAATACACGAAAGCGCTGCACTACCTGCAAGCGGCAATGGATCGAGGAGGAGACAGTGGCCCTCCCAAGCAACTCTTCGATCTCACCCAGACTGTTGTCTCATGGGACCCACTACAACCTCAGCTGAGTAAGTCTGAGCGTCGGGCGCGATTGCTTCGCGGCCTCGATCAGGCCCTGCGACGCGCCTCCAGCTGTGCCGTAGTCAACGTAAGTGGAGAAGAGACATCGGAGTTGAAGTCCCTTCGAGCTGAAGCCGAGAAGACACAACGCGCAATTCAGCAGAGCCGCAGGCCCCCCGACAGCGATGCCGTGCGCTCTGAATTTGAATTGATTTACCAGATTGAAGAAACCGCCAACAAGGTTTGCGGTGATGCGACCGGAGCCGACCTGGGGCTGATACTCATTGGACGCCGGCACCTGGGTGCACAATGAGGAGCTATGACTTCGCCCAGCGACTCAGAGTCCGCGAGAGCCAGGTGTTCATCTTTATCACGATCCTGATCGGGGTTTTTGCTGGACTAGCTGCCGTTATCTTCACCTTATCGATCAAGTTGGTTACACTTTTCTTTTTTGGGATCGACCCTTCACCCCTGCGTGTTCTGGCGATTCCGACCGTGATCAGCTTCGTCTCAGGCATTTTATTGTGGAAGTATTTTCCCGAAGCACGAGGTAGCGGAGTTCCTCAAACGGAAGCCGCGTTTCATCTCAATCACGGACAGATTAGGGCTCGTGTCCCATTCGGAAAATTTGTCACTGGCGTGTTGTGTATCGGGTGCGGACATTCGATGGGACGCGAGGGACCGTCCGTTCAGATTGGGGCTGGATTGGCGTCCATCATCGGAAGGTGGTTCCATCTGTCTCCAGCACGTGCACGGAATCTGGTTCCAGTAGCCGCAGCAGCGGCTTTGGGAGCTGCGTTCAATACACCCATCGCGGCCGTGCTGTTTGCGCTCGAAGAAATCATTGGCGACATGAACGCTGTCTTGCTCGGATCCGCTGTCGCCGCCTCAGTCACGGCGGTCGTTGTCGAGCGCTCGATTCTAGGAAATAATCCGGTCTTCCACGTTCCCGCATATCACCTGTTTAATTCGATGGAGCTGGTCGCCTACGCTGGTCTGGGCATAGTGGGCGGAATCCTGTCTCTGGCGTTCAGTCAGGGCCTGCTACGTGTCCGCGCATTCTTTCTAAGGTGGCCCGTCAAGACCCGTTGGTTTCAACCGGCCGTCGGAGGGCTGTTCATCGGTGCACTGCTGATCTTCGTTCCTCAGGTCCGTGGTGTGGGATACGAATTTGTCGATCAGGCATTGAGCGGTAGCCTTCTTTTCAGAACGATGGTGATTTTGTGCATAGCAAAACTGGTCGCAACCATTATTTCCTATGCGTCGGGTAACGCAGGCGGCATCTTTGCGCCAACGCTTTATCTCGGCGCGATGGCGGGGGGATCGGTTGGCTTTCTTGTACACCGATTCGCACCATTGATGACCAGCAGCCCAGGGGCCTACGCCTTGGTTGGGATGGGTGCATTGTTTGCCGGAATTATTCGCGCTCCGCTGACTTCCGTTTTCATGATTTTTGAGTTGACACAGGATTACCAGATTTTCTTGCCGTTGATGATCGCGAACATGCTGAGCTTTGTAATCGCACGGCATTACCAATCGAAGCCCCTTTACCGAGCCCTGCTGGAACAAGACAACGTCCACCTGCCTGACGTGAGGGCACGAAACACTTTCCCAAGTTGGAGGGCGCACGACATCATGACGCGTGAATTCACGATGGTTCCTTCAGGCGCCACAGTGGCAACGGTTGCGAACTCATTTGTGGAAGATGGACTTAAGTGCCTGCCCGTCGGTGACAACGACTCGCTGATTGGATTGGTGACCTGGGAACAGGTTCAGACAGCGATGACAACCGGGTTGGGAGACAAACCGATATCATCGATCGCGACGAGAAACTTTCCCCACGCACACTCGGACCATCCGATAGAGGTGGTGCTGGAACGATTGGATAAGAGCCCCGGGTTGCTGCCCGTAGTCGACCGAAAAGCGACCGGGCAACTGAACGGAGTGATCACACCGCAAGATGTGACCCGTTTTGTCGAGAGAAAATGGAGAGACAGAACCGGGAGTACAGCGGGGGTATGAATGTTCTTGAAGCGTTGAGTTGAAGCGCTTTAAACACCGTCTCAAAACATACGTCGAGGAACGCGTGACCGATCACTTCCGACAAGACCTATCGTTACTGGTCCTTTGCGGGCGGCAATAACCGATCCAAATGGGTCACGACCAAGCGGAGTGACCGCTAGCGAATCGAAGATGTCGCACGGGAATTTCAACTCTTCTTTTCACGCGGTCACTGCCTTCATCTCAGCGATCCGCGTAACGGACAGTACGCTGATGTCGTCTTCCTGGCCGAAGTTCTGCGCGGCGGTGGCGATGGCCGCGGCGGTTACGGGCTTTTGCAGCATTGCTTGAATGCGCTCGAAGCCGAACAGCTGGCCGTGCTTGTCCTGCGCTTCAGCGATGCCATCAGATAGAAGCATCAGCCGATCGCCCGGAGCAAGCTGAAACTGCGTCACCGAAAACTCTGCGCCCTCCAGCATACCCAGCGGAAGCGCGCCTTCGATCTGCAATTCATTTCCGTTAAGATACGGCGGCAGATGTCCCGCATTCGCCAGCGTTGCACTGCCATCTGGCTCAATGCGCAACGCGAGACATGTCGCATGAGCGTGTCCGCGTCCACGCAGCCTCCGATTCAATGCCTGCAAAACTCGCAGTGGATCGGAACTTGTCTCAGCCTGAGTGCGAATCGCGCCGACAATCAGCGCTACCAGCATTCCGGCCTGCAATCCTTTGCCGGTCACATCGCCGACAACAATCAACAAGCCGCCGTCGGTTGGTTGGGGGACGACCTGAAAGAAGTCTCCGCCGACTTCACGCGCCGGGCGGTATTCGCTTTCGATGGTCAGCCCTGCAATCTGCGGCAGCTCCTCTGGAAGCAGGACCTGCTGCACTTCTTGCGCCTGTCGCATGTCATCCACCAGGCGAGCATTCTCGCGTTGCTGTTCTGTGAAACGCATCAGGAAAATGATCAGGACTGCAAGAGGAACACACGCAGCTAGAAGGTCGGCCGCTAAAACAAAGCGTCCGCTCGAAGCAACCACCAACTCAAAGAGAATGAGGTAGCAAGCCCAGAGCAGGCCTGGAGTCAACAGCAGCCATGCTTTTCTACCCAGCGTGCGCAGGCCATCGGCCGCGATCGCCAGCAGCAGAAAGATGAAAGGGAGATAAGGCAGCAGATATATTCTGTTGACGCGATCCAGGAAGGCTGTTGCCGGGAGCAGGCCAAGAAACAGGCCAAGCGTCACCAGCTGGTTCGTGGCAAGCACTCCGAATGCTACGTAGTTTGCTCGGCGCCAGAGCGCTCTGGGTACGCCCAACAAGTACATCGCAGCCAGAGGCAGGGCAAAGAACCCGAGACAATACGCAACGACCGAAACCGCATAAGCCACTTGGGATGGAACGCTCGCCTGCTGAGCGTGCCGAATCGCAGTACCGGCCGCCACGCCGGCAAGGCCGGTCAGGCTGACGCCGGCCCAAAGGTACTCGCGCTGGCGGCGGCTGAAGAAGAAGAGGAACAAGCAGAGGATGCCCACTGCAGCATAGACGGTGATGTCAAACAAATTCCCCTGTGATGTCTGATCTTGCACGCTCTGCCGAAAGACATAGAGCAAACCCGAGGGACCAAACAACGGCAAGCCCCGCAGACCTCCATCGAGGTTATGCTCACTAGGCAGCGCGTCGTAATTAGCACTCCAGACGCGCACCGCAAGCGTGATGGCTTGTCCTCCCTTGAGCGCTGTAGCCGGAATGGAGAAGAGCTTTGGCTGTGGGGGATAGAGAAGGTGCCATCTATCCAGTCTGCCCAAGCTGCCGATTCGCAGGCCGTTAAGGTAGACCTCATACGCCTCGTCGACATACTGCGGCATCAGCAGCGCGTGGGTGTCCGTATCCGGCGGCGGGTGGAAACGGATGCGATACCATGCATAGCCGGTGTAACCGGGATGTCCATGACTCTGCCAACCCGGTAGCGCACCGGCCTGAATCGCCTCCGCCGCGGTGACTGCAGAATGCTTTGGGTCAATGGTGTAGTCTTGCCAGCCGGAATCGTCAAAGTTAGTCTGCGCCCACAGCGGTACCTGACTGCCAGTGACTTTGGGCGAATCTCCCGTGAGGAATTTCCATGGTCCATTGAGCGCCACCGCCGCCGGGTTTGGCAGAACAGGCACGCCGGCATTGGAAACGGCGCTGCCAGTCGGGTTGTCTTGAATGCTATTGCTGTGAGCCTGCGCGTGTGCGAATACTACAAACAAATACAGAAGCACCAAATATGAAACCAGGAACCGAAGGCGTGGCATGGGCACCCCTAAGTACGGCATAGTCCGTCGACATGATACTGATTCCCCGCCTTGCAGCCTAGTTGTTTCGGAACATCCTGGGCCCGTCTTTAGACAGGCTCGTTTATAAAGTTTGCGGAACAGACGGAGCAAGCACTATCACCGGGCGACGCCCAATGCTAGAAGAGCCAGACGAAAACCTGTTCTGCTGCTGGTCGAAGGAACAAGGGAACGACACCGATAGGCGAGAGATGTTCCGTCTGGTCCACAAATTTTTCGTGTTGGGAGTTATCCCGTTCGTCCCGCAAATAGCCCGGCTTTCTCTTCTCAGACAAACGGCCCACGGAAAATTGCCCGCCTGATCGTACTGGACGGCATACATACCGAAAACGAGACTTTGCAGGCGTTATCGGAGAAGCCGGTCTTGACCTCATTTACCGGCGGCCTGAGCCGTGCTCAGCGTTCTTATGAGAGTGCTCAGTTGGTCTTCGATGGCATCATAGGCATCTTGCGCCTTGCGAAGCGAGGATTCAGCTTCCTGCTGACTTAACAAGCGATCCTGCTCCATTTTCTTTAAAAAAGAGAGCCCGCCCTTCAGTCGATCCTCCTCGCTCGCGAGCCTGTTTTTGTCGCCTTCGGTGGCTGCCGTTTTTTGTGCCTCTTCAACTCTTGTCATGTCCCCTAGCGTGTGTTGAATGCCCTCTTGCGCCTCATTCGTTCTCGATCGCGCTGCGTCAACCCGTTGCCCTGCCCGAGCCACAGTCGCTGCCTGAACCTGCAATTCAGCAAGCAAAAGTTCCATTCTTTGGGTGCGTGCAGTCTCTACCCGCATGTCCGCATGAATCGCCCGCAATTCACTTAGGATCGCTTGCAGTGACTGTTCTGATGGCGAGGCGGCCTGACCAACACAAACGCCGGGCATCGCGATAACAATCGCCACATAAAAAAGTAGTTTCATTTTTCCCCCCTGTCACAAGCGGCGCTTACATTAAACGGTCCCTTGTAAGTAGTCGGCAACTCAGAAGTTGCCGCTTGGCTTAAAAGTCGGCAGAATACATGTGGTCAGCCAATGCAGGGAGGGCCTCGCGGCCCGAATGGGGGCTACCAACATGGTCCACAACCCGGCCCTATTTGGGAAGTGCATAGTATCCGGATTGACCAACAATGGCGGCAACTCGCGGCGGCCCAACCAAGACGATCCGATGGAAAGAACCATCGCGTTTCAAGTTTTGCGGACGGTAGAAGAGCTGATATTCGCTGCGAATGTCTGTCGCGAGTGCGTCGATAGCGTGGCTGACTTCGACTTCTGATCCACCGCATGCGGAATGAGGGACGGCCTGATCCGCGTGGCTTATTTGCGCTGTGTAGAGACTCTCAGCGCAGCGAAATCGAGAGAACCGCTCGAACGGTTTATGGGCTCTCTCACGAACTTGGTGAAATCGGTTCAACGGCCTGTAGGCTTGGGCTAGACCTTGAGAGCAATCACGTTCTATGTATTTCGCCGACTAGTGTTTTACCAATTGCTAACGCAAAGCATAGCCCAGGCTTAGCTGTTCTGTTTCTGCCTGCTTCAGGACTGGTATATCTGGGTCGGCAATCGTCCACAACGCAAAAAAGTCTGCATAGCCGGACCGCGCCCTATCCCTATCACCCACTATCCCGTAGGCCCGGCCCAGCTCCAGATGCGCCATCGCCCCGGCGGGGTCGCTGACCACTATGCCGGGGTGACCGAGAATCTTCTCGAACTCCCTGGCGGCTTCAGCACCTTTGTGCAGTTCCAGCAACGCTTCGCCGCGTACATAAATTGGATACATAGCTCCGAAATTCGCGTGAGTTGCTGTGCGGGGCGTGCCCAACTCACACGGAACAGCCTTCTCGAGCAATTCCACCGCTTTCGCCGGATCGCCGTGATCAAGCGAAAGTTGCGCGCGAAGCGCCGGCAGATAGCTGCACTGCACGGACGTATCCTCCGGGAAGCGGCGCTCCAGATCGTCCGCAAGCTGCTGCGCGTGCGCTGTCTCTCCGGAAAGCGCCTGCGCGAAAGCGGCTCCATACTCAACGCCACGGTCGGTGGAAAGCTTGAGCGCGGCGTCCGCATCTCGCGTGGCTTCTATAGTATTTCCAAAGAAGCCCTCCCAGACGGCCGTCCCCGCTTGGTAGAGCGCGGCTGCTTCAATATGGCCTGCTTGCTGCGCCATATCCTCGGCCTGCCGCGCCGCCTTTCGCGCCCTCTGCACACGGCCGTCATAAGCCAGAACCGAAGCGCCGTGCTGCGTAATCCACTCGTCGGCGGCCAGATTGCGACGCGCCAGCTCAGAGACATGTTCCATCTCCTTCACGTCTCCGCGCAGAAAAGCTACATCGTATCTTGCCAGCAGAAGTTCGGGAATCTCAACCTGGCGCGCTTCGGCCCGCCGGGAGGTGTTCTCCGCATCCTGCAGCAAGTCGAGCGACTGATACCCTGCCGAGAGAAGGGCAAAGGCAATCAAAAAATCGGGGTCGATGTTCAGGGCCTTTCGCGCTTCTTCCACGGCTTCGTTATATCTGCCAAAGACGGGATAGATAATTCCCGCAAGAAAAGTCGCAGGCGTGGGATCGTGAGGATACGTCCGCTCCCAGACCTCACAGGTCTGCTGCGCCCGTTCCATGTTCTCCGTCACCTGCATATCATAGGAAGCCGTGATCCAGAACTGCTCCGCATCGCTGGTTCGATCGCGCAATTGATAGGCCTTGGCAGTGTTTTCCGCTGACAATTCCGCTTCTCCAAGATCTCCATACGCCCGCCCGAGTAATGCATAGGCCATCGCAAAGTTCGGATCGATCGCAATGGCGCGCTCAAAAAACGGCAAAGCATCCCCTGCGCCCTTGGACGAGATGAGCTGGTGGCCCAAGCTATACGCCTTCAGCGCCTCAAGCGACGGCGTAGTGGCTTCGGCCAGAGGCGTATCGTGCTCCTCGATTGTTGCCAGCGACTCGCCCACCCGCGTCCTGAATCGCTTGGCAATCTGGGTCAGCGCGTTGAGCACATCCTCTTTCCTGGTTGCCTGGGCTTGCTCCTCGTCGAGAATCGCTCCGGTGCGGCAGTTCACCGCGCGCAATCCAACCACGTACTCGCTGCCCAGCCTGGCAATCGAGCCGTCGAGAACCGCGGCTCCGGCGGCGCGCGTACAGGCCTCTCGCGCAAAATCCGTGGTTAATCGCCCAACGTCGGGCAGGCCCATCAATTGAACCGTGTGACGAATACGATTTTCTGGAATAAGGCTGAGATACGGAGACTGCTCCAGTTGGACCACAAGCCCCTGCCGCAGTGTGACGTCAAATACAGCATCTCCTGTCGTGTTACTGAAATCAGCAATGAATACCGCGTCTTTCCCACTCAGAACTGCGGGATGATGCAATCGCTGCAGGATGAGCGCCGCCCCCACCGCGAGAAATCCGGCCACGAGAACAACCGCAATCGCATAAACTCGCCTCGCTCCGTCTCGCTCCCGGCCCGCCAGGCCCGGCACAGAGGCATCCGTCTCACTCGTCTCGCTCTCCGTCTCCTCTACAACCACATGTGCCCGCGTGCGGCTGGCGATCACGATCGCCTCGTCCTCGTGCCGCAATGTGCGCACATCTGCCGCAAACCGGTAGCCGCGACCGGGGACCGTAACAATATGCCGCCGCTCCTCCGCCGTCTCTCCAAGGGCCTTGCGCAGCATGAAAATGTTCTGGCTCAGGTTCGACTCCTCTACAAAGGAGTCGGGCCAGAGCTCACGCATCAGCTCGTCCTTGGTCACCAACTCGCCGCTGCGGCGCACCAGAATCAGCAGCGTTTCAAAGACTTTGGGAGTTACAGGGACGTGCTGCTGCTCGCGCAGCAGAAGCTGTTTCTCCGGGTCCACCCGGAATGCCCCGAATTCGTAGAGAATCCTGGTACCAGCCGCCATGTCAAACCCTGAGTCGTTGCCACTCTTCCGCCGCGGCCAACCCACTGACCTGTCCAGTGAGGAAGGCTCCCGATAATCCTTTCGGCTTGGACTCTAGCACGAGGACTTTTCCTCCGGCAAGAACCAGGCGCGGCCCCTTGAACTTCATCTTGTCGCCGCACCTGAATCCAACATTTCCAGGCAAATAACCATTCTGAGAAGTTTTGAGAAGTTTTGAGTGCTCTTTGGAGACTTTGTTCCGCCATCTGCGCCACTCTGCACATGCTCGAAACCGAAAACCGAAGTGGAGCTGGACATGCCAGAGCGGAAAACGCGAATCACCGTAGAGCAGGACACCATCATGATCGTTCGCCGGGCGAACGTCGAGCGGTCCTGGTGTCCCCTCTGTACCGCCGAGGTAGATGTCGTTGCCGTCGGCGACAAAGTCCTCGCGGAGATCCTCGCTACAGGCACAGGCCTCGGCTGGATCGTAAGCGGTGATCTGCACGTCTCGCACCAGCCTGACGGAACCACCCGTATCTGTCTCGCTTCGCTGCTTCGGTGCTCCGAGCCGCAACCGGCCCAGCCAACCAACATCGCAAAGGAGACGCTATGAAACCCGCACTGCTGCTCGCAACCAGGAAACTTCTGTCGTCCATACCCGCAACGCTTCCGAAAGTATGGATAGCGCTGCTCGCCTTCACACTCTTCTCCACCGCCGCGCATGCCACGCCACCGAGTCTGGTGTACGTCGTCACCGCCGGCGCAAACGGCCCCCAGTTCGGTGCCGTAGATCTCGCCGACGGAAAATTCCTCCCCATTGGTAAGCCGGCGCCCGCGGAGCTGGCCACCCTCGTGTGGTGGAAAGGGTCGCTCCTGAGCCTCGCTGTCTCTGACCCCTATGCCGGTGACCTGGTGCAAATCAACCCGGTCGATGGAGAGATCACAGTCATCGGAGCCACCGGGCTCGGATACAACGCATTCTCTCTCGCCGAATTAAAAGGAAAGCTGTACCTGACAGATTTTAGCGGCAACCTGTACACCGTCGATCCATACACCGGCGCAGCAACGCTCTTCGCCGCGACCGGAATGCCCTCGGATGCCGCGGTTCCCTTTACCACTAACCCCAATGGCACACTGAACCTCTGTGACCAAACCTTCTACAGCGTGGGCGGAAGCCTCTACGTAACCTTCGACGCATTTAACATCGATCCCGCAACCCTGGTCATCGACAAGGACCCCACCGATCCGAGCGTCGGTCCGGCTCTTTACCGCATCAACCCCTCCACCGGCGCAGCAACCATGGTCGCCCCAACATATCTCCAGCTCGGCGCCACGATTGCGTTGGGTGGAAAATTTTATGCCTTCCGGCTGTCGCCGATCGGATTTGCCGACGGAGCCCCGACAGCGATTAGCGAAATCTACACTCTGGATCTTTCCAACGGCCAGCCTACGTTTCTCAGGATCGTCGATCCCGCCGCGGGCATAATCTTCGGCGCGGCACCCGTCACACCCTGACCATTGCCGATTCTGCTCAAGCACGATGAGCTTAGCAAGCAACTGAGTCTGTGCAGTCTCACCAGCATGAAATGAACGGAGCCGCCGTGCAGAGAATTCGCCTGGCGGTTCCGCTGCATTGAGTGGGAAGCCTGGCAATCTTTTCGACTCAGATCCCGGGCCGATTGCTGGCCGTTCACCTGCATGGTGAAAACGAAACCTCTCCTGCACACAAAAAAACAACTGAGATTTGCCTGATATAACGGGATCCGTCCATTTTCTAATCTACACTGGCTGGAGCTATCCGCGTGCCGTTAGGAGGCGAGAAAATCTGCCCCTACGAGATGTCCACCGAAATTCTCTTCGTCCATGGCTATGACGGATCTTATTCAGGATCGCGCTCAAGAAACTATGGGTAATCATTCCAGGGCGATGGTTGGCGTCATCGCATTTGCTCTGTTCCTCGATTATTTCCTTTACGGGCTTCTTTTCCCTTTAATGGCCCAGTCCCACGCGGGGTTGAAGGGCGAAGGACACCTGGCGTTGCTTTACGGGGTCTACGCGGTCAGCGTCCTCTTCGTTACCCCCGTGTTTGGCTACCTGGGGGATCGCATCGGCGGCCGGGCAACGATGTTGTGTGGTGTGGCCTTGTCGATCTGTGCCATCTGGCTCCTGGGCATGGGGTCGAGCCTCCCGGTGCTGTTACTCGGTAAGTTCTGCCAGGGGGCCGGATCGGCCGCACTCTGGACCTCAGGCCTGGCAATGATTGCGATGAACTATGTGGAAAGACGAGTGGAAATATTGGGCTACGCATTCACTGGTGGCACCTTCGGCTCCGTGACCGGGCCGATCGCCGGGGGATTGCTGTATCAAGCCGGCGGTTATCGCATGCCCTTTCTCATTACCGGGATAGCGTTTGCGCTCGCCGGGGTCCTGGTCGCTCTTCTGGTTCCGGCGGGCGGAAAACGACGGAGCGAACCAATAGGCTTCCGCGCTTTGCTCTTCAACCGATCGATGATGGTTCCTGCCGTAGCGGTCGCGCTCGCCGCATTTTCGCTGGGGATTATTGAACCGCTCCTGCCCGTGCGGCTGGCGCGATACGGCGTAACATCGATGGCCATTGGCATGATCTTTACGGTTTCGGCGTCGATGTACGGCTTGAGCGCACCGCTGGTAGGCCGCGTATCGCAAAGGATGCCAATCCAAAAGGTGATCGCGCTGGGAACCATTGCAATGGCCTTCACGCTTCCCTTCCTGGGGCTCTTCAAGGGAGTTATCCTGGTCGGTATCACGGTCTGCCTGGTCAATGTCTGGTACGCATTTATGCTCAACCCTGCATCGGCGGAACTTGGCAATGTTGTCGATCGGTCCGGGTTGTCCTGCTATTCAGCGTGCTATGCAGTGTTTAACATCTTTTACTCAGTCGGCATGTTAGGCACGGCAACGCTCGTCTCCGCCGCCGTCCGATGGCTCAGCTTTCAGGGTGTTTTGCTGTGCGCGACCACCATTCTTTTGCTGTTTGTTCCTTTTCTTATCAAGGCGGCTGCGCCCAAGATCGTGGTGACGGAGGCATCGGGGGGATAGCCGCGGAAGGCGTCTATACCCATGCCGCGCAATGAATTCCTAAGGAGAGTCAGTCAAGGAGAAAGTCATATGATCCGGACGATTTCAAGCCAGGGCCTCGAGTCCCCGGTCAGTTTGCTTGCAGCACTTGATCTCGGCGAATCGCTTCCCGCCCACTGGTATACCGACCCCAGCATCACGTCGCTGGAAATCGAAAAAGTTTTCAGGAAGACATGGAATTACATAGGCCCGGCAACGGAGTTGGTGAATGCGGGCGACTATATCACCGGCTATGCCGGTCAAGTGCCCGTCGTCGTGATCCGCAACCAAGAAGGGCTGGCAGCCTTTGTCAATGTATGCCGCCATCGCCGGCATGAAGTGATGAAGGGCCGCGGAAATTCGAAGATGATGCAATGCGGATATCACGCCTGGACCTACGATCTCACCGGATGCCTTAAGGGCGCACCGCGCTCCGCCGCCGAGCCCAACTTCCGCCTTGAAGACTATCCATTGCTGCCGCTTCGGGTTGAGTCGCTGGGTCCGTTCGTCTTTGTCAATCTTGACTCCGGCGCAAAGTCTCTGGCCTCGTACTACGGCGGTGTGCTCAACATCCTTTCCGGCAGCGGCATAAACCTGGAAAGTCTCAAGTTGTATAGCAGGGAAGACTGGACTGCCGAAGCCAACTGGAAGACCATGCTCGAGAACTATCTCGAGTGTTACCACTGCGCAGTGGCCCATCCCGGTTTCAGCGCCGCCATCGATGTGAAGCAGGAAAACTACGACCTCACCATGCATGGCTGGTTCGCCAGCCAGGTGGGCCAGGTGCGTTCGTCGGCGCTCGCGGGCAAGACCGCGGTCGAAATTTATGACGCGCGCGGCGAAATAACCCAGGCTCAATATCACCTGTTGTGGCCCAATGTCACCATCAACATCAATCCTGGATTCCCGAACCTTTCCATCGATGTTTGGTTCCCTGACGGGCCCAACAAGTCCAAGGGATTCTCCGAACAATATTTTGCCCCGGGCGTGTCGGAAAAGTTCGCTCAGGACCTGATCGCCTTTAACAAACAAGTGGGTTACGAAGACGACGTTCTTACCAACTCCGTGCAACTTGGACTTCTGGGCGGTGTTCCTGATCGGGGCAGGTTCCTCACCAATAGCGAACATCTTTGCATCCATTTTCAACGGCTCATCGTGCAGGCTTTGTTTGACGGCGTGGGAGGCGCCGAAGCAAAACCGGCCAGTTCGCTGCCGGTTTCGACCACGGTCAGCGCGGAGCCAACCGCTTCGGCCATCGCGGAAAGCGAGCGTAACGCCTATGTGGAACTGGAGGTGGCGAAGGTTGAAAAGGAGAGCGAGATCATCAGCTCCTTTTATCTTCGCCGCGTCGACGGTGCGCCGTTGTACCGTTGGGAGCCGGGTCAGTTTCTGCCCATCCGGATAACCATCCCTGGCCACGCCGAACCCGTTTTGCGGACGTATACACTCTCGACCTGTTACCGTCCGGACTACTATCGGTTGTCGATCAGGCGTGGCGAAGCTGCCGGGCTGGTCTCACAATTTATGCACGTCAATGCCGGGCACGGCTTCCGTCTGCACGCCCTGACGCCGCGCGGCAAGTTTGTTCTCGACCAGATCAGCGGCCGCCCTGTGGTTCTTGTTTCAGGCGGGGTTGGCGTCACCCCTATGATGGCCATCGCGGAGCACCTTGTCGCGGAGGGGCGCCGCACCGGCGCCTACCGGCCTGTCCACTTCATTCACGGCGCAGTGAACGGCAGGGTCCGCGCCTTTGGCAATCGCATTCGGGAACTCGCCGCTGGGCACCCTGAATTCAACGTGCACGTCTGCTTCAGCAATCCGTCGCCTGAGGATCAGCTCGGTGTTTCGTATGACAGCAAGGGCCGGATCGATACCAGCCTGGTGACTACGCTTTTGCCGCCTGGCGACCACGACTTCTATCTCTGCGGCCCCTCTGAGTTTATGAACTCGCTCTATTCCGGCCTGCTGGGGACGGGCGTTCGCCCGGAGCGCATTCATTACGAGTCTTTCGGTCCCGGAACGGTGTTCAAGCCGAAGTTGTCCAGAAAGCCGTCCGAGGAGCGGACCGGTAGTACAGTGTTGGTAAAATTTTCGCGCTCCGGAGTCCAGACGGAATGGTCTCGCGAAGACGGCACTTTGCTGGAGCTAGCGGAAGAAGTTGGGCTCGCTCCCGCTTTCGGCTGCCGTTCGGGCATCTGTGGCACCTGCAAAACTCCGATCCTTCACGGAGCGGTCGACTACCTGGATGAACCGCTGGCTGATCGCGGCGAAGGAAACTGCCTACTCTGCTGTTCCGTGCCGCGAAAGACGCAAATTGGAGAAGCCCCCGATTTGATTCTCGACTTGTAGGACGAGACGATTCGGACAGGTGGCCGTTCGCACTGACGCCGAGTGACTCGAAAACGGGTTTTCATTAACTTGCTCGTGCCCGCCGCTCCAGGCGGGGAATTTAACCGAAAGTGCGACTTCATAGGAAGTTTCACGCGAAGATGATTTCCGCCAGGTTGAGCGCATCAAACGAACTCGATGGCGCGTCTATGCCAGAGCTGGCTCCAACACAGCAGTCCGCGTCACTGCGATGACGCTAATGTCGTCTTCCTGCCCGAACTTCTGCGCGGCACCGGCCACCTCAGACGCAGACTTTCCCGTCCGCAGCAATTCCTGAACCCGATCGAAGCCGAAGAGTTGGCCATCTGCGTCCGTGGCTTCTGCAATCCCATCTGATACCAGCACGAGCTTGTCGTCCTCTGCCAACGTGAAGCTCATGACCGAGAACTCAGCGCCCTCGATCATTCCCAGTGGCAGTGCACCCTCCATCGCAACCGGTTCGCCATTCAAATAAGGCGGCATGTGACCGGCATTGGCCAGCGTGATCTCCCCGTCCGCAGCGATGAGCAGCACCAGGCAGGTGGCGTGAGCCTCGCCTCGGCCAAGGAGCCGCCGGTTCAGCGCCTGGAGAATGATCAGTGGATCTCCGCTCCATTCCGTTGTACTGCGGATGGCTCCCACCAGCAGAGCGACCAGCATTCCCGCCTTCAGCCCCTTCCCGGTGACGTCCCCGGCTACGATCAGCAGGCTGCCATCGGTCCTGTGGGGAATGATCTGGAAGAAGTCTCCACCCACATCCCGTGCCGGGCGGTACTCGCTCTCCACTACGAACCCCGGCAGCACGGCGCGGGCCTCCGGAAGGATCACCTGCTGTACTTCCTGCGCCTGCTTTACATCCAGCGCCATCCGCCGCTGTTCGCGCATAGAGAGCAGCAGCCGTCGCAGAAGCAGCACAGCCAGCACCGCTACCAGCAACAGGTTCGTCGCCTGGCGCATGGTGATCTGCACGCCGAAAGGAAACCAGAATTCCAGAATATGAAGGAACTGGAGTTCTGCGTAAAACTCAGAGATACCCGCCAGCAGCACCGCCGGCAATGCCACCCAGCCTTCCAGCCCCCGCTCCCGAATCCCCTCAAAAACGGTGAGCAGCATAAGAAGCACCACAACTGCCCGGATGACCACCGCGACGTACTCAAAAGCATGGCCCACTGGCAGCGGAACGAAGGTGAAAAACAAGTTCTGGTACAGAGAGTTCGACAACATCAGCAGAACAACCAGGATGGGAAGGATCCGCGGAATCCATGGCTGGCTCCGCAGCTGAAACCAGACCCGCCACACCATCACCCACCCGGCGGAGATGAGAGCGCTAAAGATGACCTGTTGGACCACCAGGGACGCGTTGGCGGAGACCGACTGTGTCCAGGCGCCCGCGATGGCGGTAAATCTGTAGATCGCAATCAGAAGCAGCAGCGTCCCGATCCATAGGTAGACCGGATCGGAACGGTCAAAGAGCATCAAGCTCAGCGCCAGCACACAGAGCAGGCTGAAGACCAAGGCCTCAATCAGCACCCCTGCGTAAGCCCGTTTCAGTCCATCCCAACGCATTTGATACTGAGCAGCTACCGCATCCGACTCGCCCAATAGCGGCGCGGTGTGAAAGCCACCAGCCTGGTCATTTTGCAGCAAGGTGTCGGGATGCATCCAGACCCGGAACGACACCACCTGGGTCGAATCGACAGTATTTTCCCCGACCGGCTGGGATAGCTCGAACATCATAGGTTGACTGAAGTAAAACGTCGGCCGGCTTCCGGAAAAATCCCCGAAGGTGCCCACCAGCTTGCCGTCGTCGAAAGCCTGGTAAGCATCGTCTACGTCGGATGGGCCGGCCAGGGCTAACTTGTCGTCTGGGCGCCCCTGAACCTGCACTCGAACCCGGTACCACGCGTAGCCCCAGTGCCCGGCGTGGCCCCGGGCTGTCCAACCTGGAACGTATGCTCCTTGCCCGCTGATCGGGTCGACCGCCCCCTTTGCAGGCGTCAGGTCCACCTTCTCCCAGGCCGAGTCGTCAAAGCCGGGCTCGGCCCAAAGTGGCGCCTGGGTTGCGGGGTCAACGGGCGAATCGCCAATCGTGAACTTCCAGGGCCCGTTGAGCGGAACTACAGACTGGCCAAGGGTGATTTGCACGGCCCCGCCAGGCGGTGCGGCCGCTTGGGGTGCTGCTGTCGACTGCGCCTGCACACAAAATCCGAGGCCACACCAGAAAAGTATCAACCTTGAAAAGCGGAAGCGTCTTGCCATGGCAGGATCATCTTCTTTCGCGGAGCCACTGCACGACTATACCTACCGCCCATATAACCAGGAAATCATTTTTATAGATTGGGGCTCACGAGGCATGAAGTACCAAGTATCGGCAATCCAGAACCGATAACATGGATGAGGACAGCCTGAATAAACGGGGTTGTAGGTAAATTGCCCACCTCGACCCTCAGCTTTGGGAAGTTACTGAAAACCAGACCTTTCAGGCAGAGGTAGGTTGACGTTTCGTTAGACGCTAAACCGGAGCAAGCGGCAGAGCTGGGCCGTCCCGCGCTCTATCCCTATTGATGTCGCCAAGGACGGCCGATTTCTGCTGCGCGCCGATGTTCGCCAAAACCGCGCGGCCTGCGCGAAGCAGTTAACTGGCTGACCCTCGCCAAAGAAACTCTAGAGTAGACTTAGTTGAATCCGCCACATGCCACTCTCTGCAGGAGACCGCCTCGGACCCTACGAAGTGCTTGCGCCTATCGGCGCCGGCGGCATGGGTGAAGTGTGGAAAGCGCGTGACACGCGGCTCGACCGCACGGTTGCGATTAAGACATGCAAAGTGGAATTCAACGAGCGTTTCGAGCGCGAGGCGCGCGCCGTGTCCGCGTTGAATCATCCCCACATTTGCCAACTTTACGATGTCGGGCCGAACTACCTGGTGATGGAATTCGTGGAGGGCTTACCCCTCAAAGGCCCGATGGCACTCGATAGGGTTCTGGCGCTCGCCATCCAGTTGGCCGGGGCCATGGACACCGCACACCGCACCGGCATCACGCATCGCGATTTGAAGCCGGCAAATGTGCTGGTGACGAAATCGGGCGTCAAGGTGCTGGATTTCGGGATCGCGAAGATGGCGCGGGCGCGCGGCGTAGGCGTCAGCGAAGACACCCTCGCACGGTCGCCGACACAGGAGGGGATCATCCTCGGGACCCTGCAATATATGGCTCCGGAGCAATTACAGGCTCGGGAAGTAGACGGGCGGTCGGACATCTTCTCCTTCGGCTGCGTGCTGTACGAGATGCTGACGGGCAAGCGCGCGTTCGACGGACAGAATGCCGCGAGCATCATTGCGGCGGTGATGGAACGGCCCGCGCCAACGGTGGAGGAAGTGGCTCCGGCGGCGCTGGATCGGGTGGTGAAGCGATGCCTGGAGAAGGATCCCGACGACCGCTGGCAGACGGCTCGGGATCTAAAAGCGGAGTTGGTTTGGATCGCCGGCGGCGGGGCTGACGTCGCACCTCAGGCTGAATACCGCCCCACAAGGAGGCGCCTGCTTTGGCCCGCAGTCTCTCTGCTGACCGCCGTGATTGCCGCGGTCGCTGTATGGATGCTGAAACCTGCGCCGCAACGGCCGGTGTCGCGGATGGAAATCGCTCTGGGTCCCGACGAACACTTCGCGAATCTCGATACCCCCGTGGTCGCCATCTCGCCGGATGGCGCCAACATCGTTTATGTTGCCCGTCGCGGGGATGGTCCCCCGCAGCTTTTCCTGCGTCCCATGGACGCGCTGAAGGCGGAGCCCATCGTCGGCACGGAGGGGGCGGCGTCGCCCTTTTTCTCACCCGACAGCCAGTGGGTCGCTTTCTTCGCTGGAACCAAGCTGAAGAAGGTGTCCGTGGCAGGGGGCGCGCCCCTCACACTGAGTGAAAGCGGCAACGCATTTGCAGCCCGAAGCGGAACCTGGGGAGCGAACAATACGATCGTGTCTCAGCCCATAACCGGTGGGTTCTTCGAGCTCTCCGCCTCCGGAGGCACGCCGCGCCGGGTAGGTACGGTAATGAAAAACCCGGTCTGGCGCTGGCCGCAGATCCTGCCGGAAGGCAAGGCGGTTCTGTTTGCCAGCGGAGGGTCCGGCTTCACCTTTGGAAATAGAGCGTCCATCGCGGTTGCCGCGCTCGGTGGAACGGGTGAGGAGAAGGATCTGATTGCGGGCACCATGCCCCATCTCACCGCAACCGGGGATCTGATCTACGCCGGGAACGCAACCCTGATGGCAGTTCGGTTTAACTCCAAGCGTCTGGAACTGGCGGGATCGTCCTCGCCCGTACTCGAAGGCGTGCGCCAATCGTTGCTGGGAGCGGCGCAGTATAGTCTCTCGACCAGCGGCACGCTGGTGTACATTGCGGGAGCGATGCACAGTACCTCGTCCCGGCTGGTGTGGGTGGATCGGGCAGGTAAAGAACAATTGCTCCCGGCGCCGGCGCATGGCTACGCCTTTCCCAGGCTCTCGCCGGATGGGCGGCGCATCACCAGTACCATCAGCGAGACCGACACCCAAGCCTGGGTATACGATATCGCGCGCGATGGAATGTCTCGCGCAACGTTTGGCAGGCTAAGCATCAATCCGATCTGGTCGCCCGACGGCAAGAGGATTGCGTTCAGTTCCGACCAGGAGGGGCCTACCAATCTCTTCCGCCAGCCTGCCGACGGAAGCGGGACCGCCGAGCGCCTCACCACCAGGCCGTATATCAACGTTGCCGGCTCCTGGTCGCCTGACGGCCAGACCATCGCGTTCCTGGAAGTCAACCCATTGACCGGGAATGACATCTGGACGGTGGGGGTCGGCGACCGGAAAGCGCGGCCGTTCCTGAAGACCCAGTACGACGAAACGTCACCTGACTTCTCCCCCGACGGACACTGGCTGGCATACGTGTCGAATGAATCGGGGCAATGGGAGGTGTATGTGCAACCGTATCCGGGGCCGGGCGGCAAGTGGCAGATCTCGACGGAAGGAGGGACCGAACCGGTGTGGAACCCGGCCGGCCGCGAGTTGTTTTACCGGGCGGGAAACCGCATGATGGCTGTAGCCGTGACACTGCAGCCGGGGTTTTCGGCGGCCAAGCCGCAGGTTCTGTTCGAGGGCCCGTGGCTGCCGACCCCATTGACCCTTCCCAACTATGACGTGTCGCCCGATGGGCGGCGCTTCCTGATGCTGAAAGCCGTGGATGAAGACCAGGACACGCACCAGATCGTTGTAGTCCAGAACTGGCTCGAAGAGCTGAAACAGCGCATGGCGGCGGGGAAGAAATGACTCGGGTGACGCAAGCCCTCGGGCTCGCCGCCTGAGACTTCCAGATCGCCACTGCCCCGTCACGTGGGATCGGTGCGGGAGGCACATCCCAGAATCGGCCTCTCACTCAAAAGCACTGAAAGCAAAATCACGTGGGCGAATTGTTTGAATGCTAAGTCTGGGAGGAGCACGAGGTGTTACACAAGGCTGAACTCAGCGCCGAAGCTGATTCAGAGAACTGTTGATCATCTTCCTGATAGTCCTCGCGTGCGTGCTTGCCTTCGCGAGTTGAGTGGCACCCGCAAGTTATTTTGCTTTTGATCGAGTCATCCAGTAGCCGATCACCAGAATTACAAAGCTGGCGGAGAACACAGTGAGATTGCCATCCCAGCCAAAGAAGATTGGCGGGTATCCATTGGGGTCAGTGAGTGCGCCCCCGTAGAGATGTCTAACGGCGGCATTGCACAGGAAACCGCCTAAGACGATCAGTCCCAGAAGAAATGAAATTCTGGTGGCGAATTCTTTTTCGGCTGACTTCGTCCACAGCAGGTAAAGCCCCAGCACTGCGAGCCAGAAGGTAATGATGACTTGCCACACTACATGATACCTGGCGTGTCCGGGCCATAACGGGTTTAGAGCGTGGGTTGCGTTGAAGTCCGCGAATGGCGGGATAAAGCCATAGATTGCGGTTGCGACCGTCATCAATATTTTTCCGGTGAATGCTAAGGTGGAGCTCGCAGACATAAGTATCCTCACTGGATTGATTTACGCCGGAAGGTCCGTGTTGATTTGGCGGTCGCGAAAGTATAGCGCAGTCTTTGGGTGGAACAACCCTACGTGTGCTGGCAGGTAGCCCAGATCTGGCTAACCACTTTAGGGTGGGTGAGCACCTCCACATCTCAACGGCTCGCCCCGCGGTCTCCTGGCGCGGTTTCGGGGCCGGTTCGGGGCCGGGTGCATCCTTCGGGCGCGAAATACTTGGCTTGGTCGATTGACGGCATAACGCGGGTCGAGCTAATCATTCCCGTGAAACGTTAGGACTCTATCGTGACTGCCCCGAGACGAGGTCTCGGGTGGGTAGGCCTTTTTGGGGGCAGTAAAAACGGGATTTCCATTAACTTCATCTGTTTACCAGGCGATCATAGGGCACTTTACCGAAAACGAGTGCTTCACGGGAAGTCGTGGAGAACGGATAGACCTTCGGCTCAGGCATGCGCTGAACAAGGAAGTGAATCTCTTTCAATATGCCTTTTTGTCGGGCGTTGTGAGCCTTCGCCTTTGGAGGTATTTGTCATACTGCTCGTCATCCAGCACGACCCACATCATCCAGCGAGGTAAGCAGTCTTTCGAATAACGACGGTTCTTGAACATGGCGACAGTTGAGGAAACAGCACCGACGACCAAAAAGCCGATACAAACGATTGCCCAAGCGGGTTGCAACCATTTGTAATGGTCAACTAAGCCTACGGAAGCCAAGAGGAGAGTCCAGAAAACGATTCCGAAAATTGTCGTTTGCAGCTTGTGGCTCATTACTTGAGATTTCGACAATAAACGAGGGGTCATGAAACCGATCCACAATCTGCCCGAGATGATACACCTCCGGTCTCGCGGATGGATTTCGATCAGGTAAGAGCAGTCTGCGAAGCGGCCATACCGGTTCCCAAGACTTTCTATCGGACAATAACATAGGCCACTCGAAGTTCTATGTGGTCTTCCGGTTAGCCCGTGACTTGGGACCGGGGTGTTTTGGAGTTTGGGCAGGCGTAAGATGAAGGGCAGGGGATATTCAGATGCTATATAAGAAGATCAATGTCGAACTGATCGTCCTGGCTGATGAGGCTGAGGCAGTGGTCGCGGACTTGGACGCTGCGCTCGATCGGCTGGAAGAGAAGCACACGCTTTTCGGTGGTGGGATCGAGACCGTCGCTGTCGGTCACCGGAGTGCACGGAAGAGATCAGCACTCGCGCATACGATGGCCGCGGGTGAGACGGTCGCTGGCGCTCTCAGGGTTGCACGGAACAGCGTTACTGTCGCCCTGCGCGCAGTCATCTAACGTCAATCGAAGCGTCTTCCGTTCGTGCGTTTCTGTAAGAGCACGGTTTCAGCCTTTGTGCTTGGTCCACGCTCAGCGTCACTTGCTCTAGGTTGCTCGCGTGCGCCTTCGCAGAATGACCATGAGGCTTCCATCTCTCGGAAACAAATCACACCCCGTCCCTGCGACAGGAACGTTCAATCCCCCGGCGACATCTCCCTTCACCTGTCCTTGAAGAATGGACGTCACATCTCGCTGTCGTTGTTCCCGCCAAAACGGGATTTTGAGTGACTTCGACCATCCCGATGACAGAATTGGCCTGGAACCTGGCCGCCGATTCAAGGCGTTACTCCCTTGGCCCGACAGCACTTTACCAACCGAAATAGGGGGCATATAGTCAAGGGAGTTCCAAGCTATCTAAATTCGCGCGCTGGCTTGGGGAGCAGTCGGGGGCGCCGGCCCGCACCGGGCAGACTTTCACATTTTGGGGCCACCGTGTGCGCCGAATCAGGTCATGAGCGATCCAAAGGACCGGAAATTCGACCACGAAGCTCCGACCTCTTTCGGTCAGAATGTCCCCCCTCCCGGTGTGGCAGGAAGTGCGACGGGAGCACAGACGCCCCCGCCTATCTCAGCCCAGGAACCCGCCGGACCGCCAGAAGCTCCTACCGTGCTGGATTACGGCTTGCCCCCGCTACAGTCCAGCGTGCAACGGGTGCCCCCGGGCACGCCAACAGGCAGCACGCCGGCTGGTGTGCTGCTTGAGCCGGGAACCATTCTCGCAAGCCGCTATGAGATTCTCGAAATCCTCGGCGAAGGAGGCATGGGGGCCGTTTATAAGGCGCAGGACCTGGAGCTGGAGCGGGACGTCGCGCTCAAAGTTATTCGGCCTGAGCTGGCCAGCGATCGTGAGATCCTGCAGCGGTTCAAACAGGAGCTGATCCTGGCCCGTCAGGTCGGCGACCGGAACGTCATCCGCATCTTCGATCTCGGCGAAGCAGAGAAAATCAAATTCATCACGATGGAATACATCGAGGGCGAGAGCCTTCATGCCATCCTGCGACAGCGAGGCAAGCTCGAGGTCGCGGAAGCCGTCGCCATCATGGAACAGGTGGCCGGCGGGCTTGCTGCCGTGCACCGGGAAGGAATCATCCATCGCGACCTGAAGCCCGGCAATATTATGCGCGACAAGTCCGGCCGGGTCGTAGTGATGGACTTCGGACTCGCCCGCTCGCTCGCCGGCGATGGAATGACGCGCACCGGCGCCATGCTCGGCACCGTCGAATATATGTCTCCGGAGCAGGCGCAGGGCAAAGAACTCACCGCCAGCTCCGATGTCTTCACGTTCGGCCTGATCCTTTATCAATTGGTTGCCGGGGTCACACCTTTCTACTCGGAAAGCGTGATTGCCAGCCTGATCATGCGCGCACAACAACGCGCCGTCCCTTTATCGCATACCGACAAGCAGATTCCGGGCATTCTAAGCAATATTGTTGCCAAGTGCCTGGAGACAGATCCGGCACTCCGCTACCAGAATGCGGAAGAACTGCTCGCGGATCTTCACGCATGGCAAGGTAAGAGCGGAAGCTCCAAGATCTCTGCTTCCGGGGCTCGCATGCGGATCAAGCGCCTCCGGGGATTGCCCTGGCCACGGGTGGCAATCACAGTGGGGCTGATGTTACTCACGGCCGCTGGAATTGCCGTGTACTTGCACCCCAGGCCGCAAGCCGGCAGGCTAATGAGTCATGCCCCCGTTTCGGTTCTGGTTGGCGACTTTCAGAACAACACCGGGGACAGTCTGTTCGACAATACCCTGGAACCCATGTTCAATGTCGCGCTGGAAGGAGCCAGCTTCATCAACGGCTTCAGCCGGGGCACGGCACGCCAGGTAGCCGCCGCGCTTCCTCATCCGAGCCAGGTGCTGGATGAGCAGACCGCCAGGTTGGTAGCCGTGAAAGAGGGCATTGCGGCAATCGTGACCGGATCGCTGAGCAAACATGGCAGCGGGTATAGCCTCACGGTAAAAGCAATCGATGCGTTGACAGGAAAGACGCTTGCCAGCGGGAGCGTCGATACCGAGACCAAGGATGCGCTCCTGCTTGAAGTCGCCAAGCTGGCAGTGCCGATTCGTCAGGCGCTCGGCGACTCAACGCCCAAGTCGGTTCAGCTGACAGCCATGCTAGGAACTTTCTCGACCGACAGTGTTGAGGCCGTGCACCAATACAGCGTTGGTGAGGAGCAGCAACTCCAGGGGAAATGGGACGACGCGTTGCAATCATTCACGAAGGCGACGCAACTGGATCCGAACTTTTCCCGTGCCTACGCCGGTATGGCTGCGGCTTCCGGAAACCTTGGCCAACTGGACGCGGCTGAGAAGTATGCAAAGCTGGCGATGGTGCATGTGGATCGAATGACAGAGCGCGAGCGCTATCGCATTCGCGGCAGCTATTACATCTGGACTGAGAATTGGCAAGGGTGCGTCGATGAATATAGCGACCTGATAAAGCAGTTTCCGGTGGATAACACCGGACACAGCAATCTGGCCGCCTGCTATGCGCGCATGCTCGATATGCCGAAGGCCATGGAGGCCGCACGGCAAGGATTGGAGATAGCGCCCAACAACGTACTAGCGCGGATGAATTTTGCGCTGTACGCGTGCTATGCGTCAGACTTCAAGAGTTGCGAGCGCGGCGCCAACGAAGTCCTTCAGCTCAATCCTAAGTACGAAGAGGGCTTTCTCGTCCTTGCCTATTCTCAATTAGCACAGGGCCGGGTACCCCAGGCGTCCGAGGCTTATCAAAAGCTGGAGAAGATCAGCGCGTGGGGTTCATCCCTAGCTGCATCCGGATTCGGGGACCTAGCGCTTTACCGCGGGGACTTCCGGGAAGGGGGCCAGATCCTGGAGAAGGGGTCAGCACAAGACCTGGCCGCGGACGGTCGCGGCGCAGCAGCCGATAAGCTGGTGATGCTCAGTTACGCGAACCTCTTGCGAGGCGACAAAGAAGCCGCCGTGGCTGCCGCCCAGCGCGCCCTTGCTAACAGTCAAACGGTAAAGATTCGATTCCTGGCAGCCCGAACTTTGGTTGAAGCCGGAGAGCTTGCCAAGGCGCGAACACTGGCCGCAGCTCTCGCTTCAGAGATTCAGACATCGCCCCGCAGCTATGCCAGATTGATCCTCGGCGAAGCCGAGTTGAAGGAGCACCACCCAAACGTGGCCATTCAGCTGTTTATCGAAGGCAAGAACATGAGTGACACATGGCTCTCCCGCTTTGATCTAGGTCGCGCCTATCTGGAGGCGGGAGCTTTTACGGAGGCTGATTCCGAATTCGACCGTTGTATCAAGCGACGCGGCGAAGTGCTGGAACTCTTTATGGACGATGTCCCAACGTACAGCTATCTCCCGGTCGTTTATTACTATCAAGGTCGAGATCGCGAGGGGCTGAAGAGTCCTGACTTCGCCAGCTTTTATCGCACTTATCTCAGCATCCGCGGCCAAAGCACGGAGGATCCCCTGCTGGCTGACATCCGTCACCGTATTAACCATTGAATCAGTTACGAACGGGATCTCTCCACTACGCTACGGTCGGCTCGGGTCGCTGTTCCCGAATATGCCTGGCGCTGAAAAGAGCGGGCCCTTGTAAACTCGCCTAAAATTTGACGGCGACCACTAGCGGGTTCGAAGCCCCACTTTGAGCTGCCTGTTTGTTCCCATCAGTCACGAAGTAGGTGTAAGTTGTGTTGGTTTTCACGTTCGTGTCCGTGTAGGACGGTACGGGCGGCGTGCCGCTCAGTGTGGTTAGAACCGAGAACGCTCCCAGGTTTGAAAGTATTTGCTCGGTCGTTGCAAAGGAGCCTGTCGCGCGCCAGACCGTGTAATTGCGGACCTGACCAAAGCCCGGCCCCGTCCAGGTGAGGGGGACACTCTTCCCGGTTTCCAGCAGAATCCCGGACGATGCCACACAACCGGGAACCTTATTGATTGCAACTGTGCAGGTCAATCCATTCGGCGGGTCGGCCGTAGAAGTGGCGGTGTCTTCGTTTTGGTCAATACTGCCTCCCGCGAATTTGACGCCGCCCGCGAATTTTACCCCGCCTGCGAATTTGACGCCGCCGCCATCGTTGTCAACTTCGCCGCCAGCGAATTTGACCCCGCCCGCGAACTTGACGCCACCGGAGGATCCGAATGCACCCTCCCGGGCGCCGATCTGCTGCAGATTGATATTCTCCGAATCATCGAAGCCCGAGAACGGAGCGTCGCCGGTGATGCCGTTGTAGTTCACATCCACTCCAGGCGGATTCACCACGTCGGGCACGATGAAATCATTATTCCAATCGAGCTGTCCGGTAGCCGGGACTGGACCGTCTACCCGGACGGCAGGTACATCATTTGGTCCGAGTGGCGAACCGTCGCAGTGGCTCATTGCGAAATGCCCCAGCTTCTGGTCGAGTGCGTTCGGAGCGGAATACCACCGCGTCTGGTGTGGGGCTGGTCCGATTCCGTTAGATTCACTAAGGGCAGTTTCATTCAGCGAACCAAGTGCCAGCGAAGAATAATCCAGTCCTCCATCCGGGAAGCCCCGTACCTGGAAGAGATAGTTCATCACGCTGAGATAGTTGGGCTTGCAGTTCAACTCATAGGTCGGCAGGCTGGGGTTATTAGGATCCTC
The DNA here is from genome assembly GCA_049693715.1 of Acidobacteriaceae bacterium. GTDB lineage: Bacteria > Acidobacteriota > Terriglobia > Terriglobales > Acidobacteriaceae > PALSA-350. Next base: position 33,514 of record JBAVQC010000027.1, read on the forward strand.
GAAATACATGCCTCCGTGGGTCAACGATAACGAGTGACCCAGCTCATGCAGCAACGTTCCGGCCTGTTCCTGCGTGGTGCCAACATTGTTGTTGCAGTAGACGGGGCCGGGCCCGGTAGGATCGGCTTGGCAGTTTGGTGGATCATCCGCGCCCCATAGGCCTAGCGTTATAGCGGAATCTCCGCCGCCGCCGAACTCCGACTGACCGGATGTGCTCGTCGGTCCCAGGTACGTCAGGGCCAATTGGGGCTCAGAGCTATAGGTGTAAGTTCCGTTTGCCACACCTTGTGTGCTGATCGTGAAGGTCGTTGTAACGACGCCGTTGGTTGTTTTCGAGCTCGCCTTGCTGAAGACGTAACTTCCATTCAGAGCGGTCTGATTCAGCGCCCCCGTGATGCTGATCCGATTGTTGTTTGCACCACTGCAATCGGGAATTGCAGCGCTCGGACAATCCCCGGGCTTCGTAACTTGCTGAGAAGCTAGGGATGCGAGAGTGACTGTCGCGGTGCTCCCGAAGTTCACGATCGAAATAAGTTCGGGAAGCACCGGTGGCTGAGAGGGGACGGCAGCCACCAAAGCAGCGTCCAGTGTGGCTCCTTCTGCGCTCCAGTAGGAGTCAGGCGATCCCAGGGAGTGACCGGAAAGAACGTAGTGATAGCTCTTCGAGCGGCCGGATTGGAAATTCGAATTCTTTATGGATTCGAAACCTCCCTTCCATGCGATTGCCGGCTGGCCGGGATAAGCGCAGAGCGTCGCTCCATCGGTGCACACCAGCGTGCCCTCGGAGATTTTGTTCCCCCCCGTTCCTCCGGAGATTACATACGGATCACCCTGATAGACGTTCGGGCCGAGATCGAAATGAACACTAACGCCACTGCCCGGTTCAGATAAGACGCCACCCACTTCATCCAGAGCCGCCTCTTTGGGCAGATGCGAGTGCAGAGGACCATCCGAGCCGTCCAGAGCGTCGAGCCAGTCGAGTTCAACAAAGAGGTCTTTCTTGTTGGGATTGGCTCCTGGCAGCGCCACCTGTTGTCCACTCACCGCATCGGTGTACCCCTGATTGTTTTCCCAGACATCCAGCAGCCCATCTCCGTCGGAATCCTGGACCGGAGTGCTCAGGATCATGGCGCCCCAGGAGACACATCCGCTATTGGTCTTAGCTGGCACTACTGAAGTCGTCTCGGAAGTATCCGTGGTTTTGACGTATCCGGCGTAATTGCTCAGCACCCAGGTTGGGTTGTCCCAGGTCCCGTAGACACCTGGGAACGGTGGCAATGATCCGTAGAGGGACGGAAGCGGCTGCGCGGTGTTGTTCAAATAAACGAGCTGGCCCTTATTGGGCTGGCCATTGGCAACAATGTGCGTGAGCTTCGCTACCGAGGCCTGCGTCGCTGGCGCCGGCTGGTAAAAGCCCAACATACTTTGACTGGTATTCAGTCCTGCATTGCTGGGAGCGTACGCACCATCGTAGAGAACGATGGAGTTCAGCGGAACCGCAGGCGAAAGTACGCGGTAAATGACCACCAGAGTTGCTCCCAGGGCGATGGGAGTTCCGTTGCCATTGCTTCCACTGTCTGCCAGACGGACCGGAATCTTTCCGTTGGCAATCGTCGCTCCAAAGGTCACAGATGACGAGTTCGTATCCAGCGGAAGGTAGGGGTGGACGTCCGCGCGGTAGGTCCGCATGGTTTTCGAGCCCTGCGCTGAGCCGGAACAACCGCCGGCACTCCAGGATGTGGGCGCGTTCGGATTTCCGAGTACCGTTCCGGTGATGAGATAACCATTAAAGTAGGCTGTCTGCCCGGCAAACGCCGACTGGTTGCCTTCTACGGTTGCCCAATAGAGATAGGCGGCAACGATATCAGCCCCTTTGGGCACAGTCGCCGGTACACCATTCTGAGCGGGTTGGAGGGTGTCGGGAATGCTGATCGTGCCGGGTGCATAGCCGCTGCCGTCTGGCGCTCCCGCGCTCCAGCCGGCTACCACGTAATCGCCGGTCACAAAGTAGTTCTGGAATATATTGAGTGGATTTATTCCGTTCTGTGCCTTTGCCGGCCGACAGAATCCCCCGATCAGCAGCAACCCCACTGCTATCGAGGCAAGCTCCACCCAACGCGGCGAGGGAAGTAAGCGAGACTTCTGAATCATGGCCTTCAGCTGGGGGAGCATTCTATGAGAACGTCTTGGAGATTATAGCCAACACAATCGAGTGTCAAGGGCGGGCTGAAGCGCGTGTGAGGCAATTAGCGTGGCGGAAAATCGTCCTCGCATGAACCTCGTGCAGCACGGCGCCGCTAGCGTGTGACCGAGGTCGCAAGAGCAAGGCTCCACCACAGCGGTCCGGGTCACAGCAATCACGCTGATGTCGTCCTCCTGCCCGAAGTCCTGCGCGACGCTGGCTCTCGAACTGCTGTGCGATTGATACATCCATTTGGCAGAGTAATCGAGCGCTCCATTTGCCGCTGCCGTTCCATCGAGTGCTCCCACGGAGACCCAGTTCAACAGCCCCGAGCGGCGGCAAAAGTTGTTGGCGACCTGATGTATCGTTTCGGGAAAATGAACTAGCCAGCGGAAACAAGCCTTAATCCATGTTCCATGGCTCGACGATGCAAGGGGTAGAGCGTGCTTCTGCTTCTTTGGGAAACCCGAGAGCTGGAATCTCGCCCGTCGACTCTCGGTCAAGGAAACCCCGCGAATGATTCTGCGTTCTGTGATCTCCGCGTTATGCATCTTCGGGCCGCTCATGAGCGTTGCCTATGGTGGCAACATCAATGGCGAAGCCACCTATATTTCGTTTACCGTGCCGGGCGCGCTCGGCACTTATCCAATGGGAATCAATGCCTCGATGGAGGTCACCGGTTACTACAGGGCCTCGTCAACTGTAGATCGGGGCTTTTTGCGCGAGGCGGACGGAACGATCACCACTTTCGACGTCGGGGGAGGGGTCTCGACCGAACCGCAGGGCATCAACGCCGCCGGGGACATTACCGGCACTTACCGGGCGCAGCCAGGGCAGGCTGCGCAGGGTTTTCTCAGGTACGCGGGTGGGCGCACGATCCTCGTGCCTGGGACCCCGGCGGCATTCGTGAGCGCGACTCCCGCAGCCATCAACGATTTCGACGAGATCGTCGTGGATTATTTTCATCAGGGTACAACTGCGTCCGTCCGGTCACGGACTGGAGTATTCACCGCCTTGCCTCCTCCTGGACCGTCGGCGACAGCCATCAATGCAAGCGGATCCGTCGTAGGGTTTTCTCCCGGTCCCGATGGGTTCACCGGCTTTGTGGCGGACCAAGACGGTTATTGGGCTTCGATCGGCCCCTCTGGAGCCTCCAGTTGCGGGCCCCAAACCATCCCCGAGGCTATCAACGCAGCAGGCGTGATCGCGGGCACGTTCACGATGAACTATTTAGGAAA
>JBAVQC010000028.1:0-16914 GCA_049693715.1 Acidobacteriaceae bacterium
ACGTCTCCGGTTTTCCCTCGCCACGCAGCTGCCGATTTCCCTTCGCGAACCGACCAAATTCGATCAGCCGCGTCTTCTCCGGATGGAGTTCCAACGCAAAGCTCGCCAGCCGTCTCCGAAACTCACTCAGAAACCGCTCAGCGTCCTCACGCTTCTCAAAGCCGACCACCAGATCGTCAGCGTAACGGACAAACACCATATCTCCGCTCGCTGCCTTCCGGCGCCATGCTTCGACCCAGAGGTCGAACACATAGTGCAGATACACATTCGCTAGAAGCGGTGAGATCACCGCTCCCTGCGGCGTACCTGCCGTCGTCTCTGACCACGTACCGTCCTCCGACACGCCAGCCTTCAGCCACTTACGTATCAGCCGAAGGACCCGTGTGTCGCCCACGCGATGTCCGACAAACTTCATCATCCACTCGTGACTCAAATGGTCAAAGAAGCCGCGAATATCCGCATCGAGTATCCAGTTCACTCGCTTCCGTTGGATGCCCACATTCAGCGCGTCCAGCGCCTGATGTGGACTGCGTCCCGGCCGAAAACCATACGAAAAGCCCCGAAAGTCCACCTCGTATATCTGGTTGAGGATAGACAGCACCGCCTGCTGGACAATCTTGTCTTCCAGCGAAGCGATGCCCAATGGCCGTTGCCGGCCATCCGCTTTCGGTATGTACACTCTTCGTGAGGCTTGCGCCCGATACGCTCCACGGTGCACGCGACCAAGGAGGTCGGCAAGCCGAGTCTCCAGGCCTTCTTCATACTGCTGCCAACTTACTCCGTCTACTCCAGGTGCTGCGCTCCGCTGCAAAGCGTAGTAGCTCTCCCGGAGTAAGTCGATCGTAAGGTGGTGCAGCAAAGCGGTGAACCGCTCCTGCTTGTTACCCCGTGCCTTCTGGCGCACGCCGCTTAGCCCCTGGGACACGCGTGCTCCGCTCTGTGTCGGATGCGTGTGTGGCTGAGCGTCGTTCTCCTTGGTCTGCGCCCTTCCCTCCGCTGGCTCCGCGGAAGTTTTACCCTCGTTGTTCGTCAGCTTCATAGGTACTGCGGATACCGCGGGATAGGCAAATGTTACGGACTCGGTAACCGCGGTACTATGGCGCAGTCCGACTCCTCCAAAACGTTCATGTCCGGATGATGGGTCTTTCACCTTCCCGGACCGGTCTGCTCGCGCAGACGCTCTGGAGGTCTCCCGGTTCTCGTGCACACTGTGTGCTGACGTGCCTGGACTCTTCGACTACGCCGGGCCCAGCGGCCACTCGCGATTAACGCGGCTCACTGATGTTGCCTTCCCACTGACAGAAAAGGGTCGGCACCCGGATGCAGATTTTCGGAGCTCAATAATCCTGCCCGCCAGCCCTCTGTCTACGCTTCGCTACGACCCCTCGCGAGATCGCAGGCAAGACTCGAGGCCAGAATGGAGTCGCTTCTCCTTTTCCGTAGGGCTCTTCCATCCCCTACAATGTGCCGGTTTATCCCGGCGCTCTCCGTCCCCCATCTCCCGTCCCCCATCTCCACGAGTCAGGATCAAGTGGCTGAATGTCAGTTATCTTAACCGTCTCGGACCAGACGAGCCGAGGGTAGTTTCGGGGACAGCTCCCTTCCATGCCCTCATGCCGCGCACCGGCAGTCTGGCACACCAGCAGTTGTTGGAATACTATGTTAGGCTGTGGCGGATGCCGGGCCGCTTGTGCACGCGTAGGAAACCATTCGGCAGACTTCCAGCCCGTTCCTCTGCCACTCGAGTAAGTGGAGGATTCCGATGGGCACTGTGCTCAAACAATGCGCGGTAAGTGCGGTGGTTGCGATGCTGCTTCTTGCGGGCTGCATGGAAACGACCAAGACCCCTGTCACCGACGAGTCTAAAACGGCAAGACCGCCGGCAGGCCCACCGGAACCGGTGGTGGCCAAAACGGCCTTTTGGCTGATGTACACGGCCGCCCGGCACTGGAGTACCGATATCGTGATCCTGAGGCTCACGCCTCAGGAAGTGCCAGGGTTTAAGAATGAAGGCGGCAAAGCGGCGATGTGGGAGGCGATGTTTGCTTCGCCCACCCTGCACCAGTACCGGGTCTACTCTTATGCGATCGCCTCCTCTCCGCCGGACATTTTCAAGGGCGTGAGTGCCGGCCTCCGGGAGCCTTGGGGCGGCGTAACGCGCGACGTTATGCCGGTTGAGCTTACCAGCTTCAATGTCGATTCGGATGCCGCGTACCAAGCCGCGGCGGCGGATGGGGCGGCTTGGTTGAAGAAAAATCCAGACAAGGCACTCTCATCATTTGCACTTGGAAACAACTACAGATTTCAAGCGCCGATCTGGTATCTGATGTGGGGGGATAAGAAGTCGGGTTATGTTGCCTACATTGATGCCAACAGTGGAAAGGTACTTAAGCAAAAATAACGGGTAGAAGATCATCCCAGAGAGTAATTCCCGGCTGTGACTGGGTCGCCGAATCTTGCAAGTGACCTGCAGCGACCCAGCCCAACATCCATTGCGTTTGACTGGACAGAATCCGGCCGCCCCAAGCGACCGCTTTTGCCATCAGGGCACCGTCACGCTCTTTTGTGAATCGGTCGAACAGCAGTCTACGCTGTAGACGTACGTGCCGTCTGGCAGGTCGGCTTTTGATTTGATCTTCGTTTTGCAGCCGCCGACTGGAACGGACAACGGCGGACCATCCGTGAAGGGCCAGTCTTGTGACCCTCCGGTTATCTGACAGGTTACGCCGGTGGAATTCTTGAAGTTCACCTCTTCGTCCTGCTTCGCGTGAAACTCGCTACATACGTCTGGCGCCGCCATATCTTCTCCTTTTCTAACACTCTACAAAGCCCAACTCTCCGAACCCGCTCCACATTCACTCGCTTGCGGACGCATATCAGTCCGCGGCAAGTTATCGCAACAACCCGGCAAGTTATCGCAACAACCCAGGCTTACCAAGCATCGCCTCATAACCTGGAGTCCCAATGAGGTTTCGAAACTCAGGATTCTCTCGTATCTTGCTCGACGGGTATCCTTCATGGACGGCTCTTCCTATCCATTGAATAGCCGGCCCTGTTTCGCCGAGGTGATTGTACACGGATGCCGCATCGATGAATATGTCTTTGTCCATATCTCCGTATTGCAAGGCCTGTTTTAGATAGAGCATCGCGAGATCCCGATCTCCCAACAAACTATGATAGTTAGCTAAATTGCTGAGCACGTCCGGGTCGCGGGGATTGACTTTGAGCTGTTCCGTCGCAAGTTCCACTGCCTTCCGATAGGCCTGCAATGCCTCGCTTTTGCGACCTTCATAATACTGTGCCTCACCGAGGTTGCCCCAGGTTATGAATTGTTGGGGGTTCAATTCGATAGCCTTCTCATAAGCAATTGCGCCGTCGGCAAACCGTTTCAATCCATCGTACGCGACCCCCAGATTCACATAGGCCGCGTAGGAAGGTCTAATCAAGACAGACTTCTTCAAAGGCTCAATGGATTTTTCATACTGTCCCATGTTGTTATAAGTTGCCCCGAGATTGACATAGGGCGCGTATCCTTCCGGCGCAAGCGCGATGACTCTCTGAAACATCTGCGCGGCTTTGTCGAACTGATTTTGGCGGAGGTAAAACGTCCCCAAAGAATTAAAACAATACGGGCTATTTGGATAGACGCCGATGGCACGCTGGTATGTTTGCTCGGCTTCGCTCATCGCTCCGGCGTGCTCATAAGCGAGAGCCAGTCCGAGGTAAGGGTCTTGACTACTTGGCTCCAATTCAAGGGCACGGAGGTACTCCTTGACCGCCTCCCGATATTGCCCCGTGCCATCAGCGAGCAGACCCAGGCAGCTATGGCCGGCAGCCCCCGAATTGCCCAATATCACAGCGGCGTCGCACTCTTCTTTTGCCAGGCTTGTCCAATCTTTGTCTTTCGTGAGCCAATACTTTCGCCAATAGGCCTCACCCAAGGCTGCTTTGGCAGGTCCAAAGCTCGCATCCACTTGTAGCGCCTCCTTCGACATCAGGATGGCGTTCTCGACGTTTTCCGCACTGGTGAAGTTCAATAGATAGCCGCGAGCCCGCAGATAGTAGTTATACGCGGCGGGGTTGCTGGTGCCGTGGACTTTGAGCGCCGCCTGTTCCTCGGGAGGAAGTTTGATCTGGAGCGCTTTGACTACACCTTCGGTAACGGCATCTTCCAGGGAAAACGAATCGGCCGCTGGGATGGTCACCACGTCGCCGCCCACGGAGCTACCCGTCTGGGCATTGATCAGCGAGTAGGCTGCCCGGATCAACTCTCCCGACTGCTCCAGGTGGATGGTGAGGCCAACAGCAGCCCCCAATTGCTTATGAGCTTCTTCCAGAGTAGTGATTCCTCTCTCGCGGAGGTTCCCGGTGGGGATGACTTCCAGCCGCTGAGTTTCACTCAGATGTCCCAACTTGGAGGTCACGCTTTCCACCACACCTTCTCCCAATGCGGTCAGCTTCTCGTTGCCGGGTATCGCCGGGAACGGCAATACGGCCAGAATTGCGTTGGCCGGCAGCGCCGATCCGGTCGCGGCAGGACTATTGCCCGGCTGAGCCTGAATATGCCGCGCCGTGGGATACCACCTCAAGATTGCGAACGCCACCGCGATCAGCAGCACTGCCGCGGAAGCAATAAAGACCCATCGCTTTTGCTTCAGAAAAGACGGCTTCTCCCTCGCCGCTTTCGCCGTGCTCACCATCACTGTGCCGCTCGAACTTGCCGTAGAGTATCCGCTCTCGCTATCGCGTTTCAGCCTCTGCAAGTCCGTTCGCATCTCTGAGGCGTGCTGATAGCGAAGATTGCGGTCCTTTTCCAGCGCCTTGGCGATAACCGCTTCAAGTCGTGGCGAAACCTGCGGACAGACCTGGGATGGCGGCGGCGGTTGATCGCGAAGGATGACGCTGCAGATCTCGCCTTGGCTCGACCCGACGAACGGCGTTTTTCCCGTCGCCATCTCATACAGCACAGCACCGAAAGAAAACAGGTCGGTGCGCGTATCCAGTTCCCTGGCCTTTACCTGCTCCGGCGACATATAAGCCACGGTGCCCATCATGGCGCCTGGACTTGTCAAGTGCGGCGATTCCGAATCCACGATGGCGGTTTCCGACTCGGGGTCAGCGGGCGGCCCGCCCTGGAACTCCACCTTCGCGAGACCGAAGTCCAAAATCTTGGCGTGTCCGCGGCGGGTAACGAAGATATTGGCGGGCTTAATGTCGCGGTGGACAATGCCCTTGCTGTGCGCCGCATCGAGCCCATCCGCGATGTCGATCGCGAGGGGAAGCAGTACCTCCTCCTCCAGGGGACGGCCGGCAATGCGATGCTTCAAGGTCAAGCCGTCGAGGAACTCCATCACGATGAAGGCGCGGCCGTCTGCTTCGCCGATGTCATGAATCGTACAGATGTTGGGATGGTTCAGGGCAGAGGCGGCCTGTGCCTCCCGCCCGAAGCGGGCAAGCGCCAGGGGATCGTGGACCACGGCATCCGGCAGGAATTTCAGCGCTACAAAACGGTGCAGCCGGGTGTCTTCAGCCTTGTAGACCACACCCATCCCGCCACCGCCAATTTTTTGAACGATGCGGTAGTGCGAAATGGTGGCGCCGATAATGTTGGCGGCTGAAGGCATGGCTGATGGTAGGGCGATCCTGGACGTGAGTCAATTGCTTAGGGGCTCAGTAGTGCTTCACTCACAGCTACTTACCACCGTGGCTATAGCGCCCGCAGGCAGGCTGTTTTTGTTGTTTATCCAACCCGTCTGATGAGCGGCAGGAATCAGGGCCTGATCTGCCGAAAGCAAGTTGGGGTGTGCCAGGACGCTGATTCCCGGGAAGTATGCGGTAGTTTTCATCGGTCCCGATTATATAGAGCCAATTTCCCTGCCGCCGCGGGCAGCGGGCAAGTGATTCGTATCCATTGGCGCCACTAGCCGGCGAGAAATGGATTGCAAATGGTGAGCGCGCCGAACCGTTGACCGTGTTGCATGTCTTCGGAGTGGAGGAAGTCGCAGTCCTCATCAAGAGCTGCGGCGAGAATCAATGCATCGTAGATGCGATAGCCGTATTGCGCGGCAATCTTCAGCGCAGCCTCATGGATCTCTACGGAGAGAGCGATCGGAGGCTCGCACAGGGCGCGAACCGCGGAAAGCGCATCGCCGATCTCTTCCCAGGACATATTCAGTTTGCGCCAGGCGACAGCGGCGAACTCGTTCAACACCGGCACACTGATGTATCCGTCCGCAGTCAGAAGCTTCTCTGCGATCGCAGCTCGGGGATCGTCCGAGGAAACGGAATAGATCAGGATGGTGGTATCGAAGAAGGGCTTACCGCTCATTGGCTGTAGCCCGGTCGAAGGTAAAGCCGGGAGGCAGCGGACGGCGGAGTTTGCGCAAGCGCTTGATGGCGGCTTCCCGGCTGCAGTCGCGACGAATCTCGAACTGCCGCGGGCCGGCTATCCGCACTTCGATCTGGTCCCCTTCCTTCAGTTCCAGGGCATCGACCACTGCGGCCGGCAAGCGAACGGCGAGACTGTTTCCGCATTTGGATACCTGCACGGCCAACCTCTAGATAGACATTGACAACAGTCTATCCAACCGGCTTAAGGATTCAACCCAGCTAGGGGGGAAAAGCGAATGCAATCCAGATGACCGCTCTTTCTCGTTCTGAGAGGGATAGCCTGGTACGGTAACAGCCGTCAATCACCCCCTGCGAGGTCTTTATGATGCTCTCCGCACTTCAACGCCGCGGCGTTCCTATGTACCGCGTCCGCTTGTTCTGCGCCCATCTCGGATGTACAGGTACTCGAATCGCGGTTGCACAAAATACGTGAATGAGGCCCCTCGTTCACACTCCAGCCATCCGCTTGCTCGGGGAACCCAAGCAACTCGCAACCTGTCCAACACTTTTCATCAATAGGGCAATCGCTTTCGAATAAACGAGTCTATTTAGGGCGGACTACGCCAGGCGCCGTGTTTCTTCTAAATGAAGCCGATTTAAGACTTGCTTCAGGCAGCCTTCATCTCCGCAACGTGTGATTCTCACGGTCGGAGAGCTGAATCACCTTTTTGTTCTCAATTCATGGTGATCCTGGGACTTTTGTGGCCAATTCATTGGCTTATCCGATTGTGCTTATAGAGGTGCGTACGCAACTGCGGGAGTCGGGCAGCCCGGATTGTTTCATAAACAGGGGACAGGAAATGAGTTATCGGCCCCGCAGAAGGAAATGAGGATTCTGCGCACCCGCCACATAGAGAGGCTAGAGAAATGCGATTTCACCGTAACTCGACAAAGATGATTCAGAGGTTTGTGTTGTGCTTGATTGCTTTGCTCTGGCTTGCAACAGCGCATTCCCAGGTTTCGACTGGTTCCATTCTTGGCGAGGTCACCGATCCGACTGGAGCAGTCGTTTCAGGCGCCAAGATAACTATTACCAATGTCGCGACCAATGAAGCGTTTACCAGCACCAGCAATAGAAGCGGGTTATATACCGTTCCCAACCTGGCTGCCGGGCGCTATCGAGTGGACATCTCAACACCTAACTTCAGTTCCGAGTCAGTGCAGGATGTGATTCTTCACGTAGGCGAACAGCGCACCGTGGACTTCACACTCAAAGTCGGCAGCACGAATTCAAGAATCGTAGTGACGGCCACCCCTGCAACTGTCGATCTGGACACCTCAATTGTGATGCCCGTGGTCAATGAGAGCACCATAGTAGGGCTCCCGCTCAACGGCCGCGACTGGGCCTCGCTCGCGACCCTGCAGCCGGGTGTAGACGCAGTTCGGACCCAGTCTGTTCTCTCCATCAGCAACCAGCGCGCGAATCGCGGCGTCGGGAACCAGATCACGGCCAGCGGCGCGCGGCCGCAGACCAACAATTACCGCCTGGATGGCATCAGCATCAACGATTACTCCAACGGCGGCCCGAGCGGGGTCGTCGGCCTCAACCTCGGTGTCGACGCGATTGAGGAATTTTCTGTCATTACCGGGCTGGCAACCGCCGATTACGGCAGGACTGCGGGCGGAATCGTCAACGCGGTCACACGCACGGGAACCAACCAGTTTCACGGCGACGCGTATGAATTCTTCCGCAACAGCTTCTTCGACGCGCGCAACCCCTTCGACTCTGTAACCGGCGTAGCCCCGCTGCGGCGCAACCAGTTCGGCGCATCCGCCGGCGGTCCAATCGTGAGAGATCGCACCTTCTTCTTCGGCAATTACGAGGGGTTACGCTGGTTCAACAGCGTGAACACAAGCAGTACTGTTCCCTCCCCGGATGCGCGGGCCGGCCTGCTTTGCGCCGGAACCGGCTGCTCCCACCACACACAGATTCCAGTTCCGGCCTCGCTGACTCCCTACATTGCTTTCTATCCTCTGCCCAACAATCCCGCCGAACCAGCCCCGGTCGGGAATGTCGCAGGAGGTACAAGCGACACGGGAAACTTCCTCTATGCCGATCCTTTCACCACCGCCGAGAACTACTACATCGCTCACATTGACCATAAGATTTCTCGAAACGACCAACTTGCGGGAACCTTTTTTGTCGATCGAGGCAGCTACACAGCCCCCGACGGCTTCGATGAGAAGGTCACAGGGAATATTCTCAACCGGGTAGAGGTTTCGGTGACCGAATCGCACACCATCACCGCGAATCTGTTGAATTCGACGCATGTGGGTTATAACCGCGTGTACTCCGATGCGCCAACCACTCTCAACGCGATTGATCCCGCCTCGGCGGATACCTCACTGGGCTTTGTGCCCGGCCTGACGGTCGGTCTCATCAACATCGGCGGCATCTCCAACTTCACCGGCGGCTTGGGGGCCGTGGGCGAGTACAAGTTCAACTACAACTCCTACCAGGTGTACGAAGATCTCTTCTGGAACCGCGGCAAGCATTCCCTGAAGGTGGGATTTGCCTTCGAGAGATTGCAAAATAACCAATTGGGCACGGGCAATCCCAATGGGCAATTCACTTTCGGCTCCTGGACAACTTTCCTGGAGAACTCGGCGAGCGGATACAACGGGCCCATTCCGCCGCTGTCGACCACCCCGAGAGACCTGCGTCAATCGATATTTGCCGGATATATCACCGACGACTACCATATCCTGCGCAATCTCACCCTCAATCTGGGCGTCCGCTATGAGCTGGCAACCGTGCCCACGGAAACCGACGGCCGCCTTTCCAACCTGCCCACCCTTACTGCGGCGGCGCCGCGTCTTGGATCGCCGTACTTCCAAAACGCCACGGAGCGTAATTTCGCTCCCCGCGTTGGCTTTGCATATAGTCCGTTTCGCAGCGACAAGACCGTCATCCATGGCGGTTACGGCGTCTACGACGCTTTGGCGCTCAACTATCTGTTCGAAGGGTTGAGCATCCTTACCGCGCCTTACTATGAAACCGGCAGCATCAGCAACGGGCTGGCGGGAACCTTTCCCGCCGGCGCAAGTCCGCTGCTGAATGCGACCTCTCTCCGCTACGCCTATACGCCGCAGCATCAGGAGCCTGGCTACGTGCAGCAGTGGGGCCTTAACGTGCAGCAGGAACTGCCCGGCAATGCGATTTTCCAGGTCGGCTACGCCGCTTCGCACGGCGTTCACCTTCCCTACCGCGAAGACGACATTAACACCGTGCTGCCGCTTGCCGGCGAGTTGCCCGGGGGCGTTTATGAGTTCCCCAGCCTTTCCAATAACATCTCCGCCGCCACCACCAATCCCAGGCTGAACCCTAACGTCGGCCAGATCAGCGCGTTTCTCCCTTACGGTTACTCAGAGTACGATGCGCTCCAGACCGGCATTACCAAGCGGCTTACGCACAGAATTCAATTCCAGGCTTCTTACACCTGGGGGAAGTCGATAGACGACGGCTCATCCTCCACCTTCGGCGACACCTTCGCTAATTCGGTTTCCAGCCTGCCGTACTTCGCGCGAGATCGGCGGCGTGCCGTTTCCGACTTCAACGTCGGGCAAACCTTCGTGGTCAACTATCTGTTTGAGTTGCCGAATGCGCCCAAGTCGTTTGGCCCCGCAGGGTGGGTGCTTGACCGCTGGCAGTACGCCGGCCTCTTTACGGCAGCCAAAGGCTTGCCGATCACCCCGCAGATAAGCGGCGATCCGCTGGGCCTGCGCAGCTCAGATACCTTCGCCTTCCCCAACTTCAACTATGGCACCGGTTGCAACCCCGTCAACCCGCAAAATAAGGCCCACTACATCAACCTCGCGTGCTACTCCTACCCCACGGAGTCCGCAACCTACAATCCCTTCCTGGGCACTGCGGGACGTAACTCCATCAACGGCCCCGGACTGCAGAGCTGGGACACGTCGCTGGTCAAGGACAACCACATTCCCCGTTTCGGAGAGAGCTTCGATGTTCAGTTCCGCGCCGAGGTCTTCAACATTCTGAATCGGAGCAACTACAACAATCCGCTGAAAGCCGGAACGCAACTCTTCTCGGCTGCTCCTGCGCCTACGGCGGGAAAGCCGACGCCTGCGCTTGTGGGAGCCCCGCTCACATCGTCTGCAGGCGCAATTTCTTCAACCGCAACCAGCTCTCGCCAATTGCAATTCGCACTGAAGGTAATCTTCTAAAGGGTTAAGGGAGACGTCGGATCTATGAAGTCACAGCAAAAAGCACTCATCGTTGCGGCCATGACGCTCTTCTGCGCGGTTCCTCTGGTTCCGCAGCAGACGCGAGAAGAAGCAATTAAAGGGATGCGCAAGGTGAGCCCATCCGAGATGGACCCGACCTATACGCAGGCGCCCGCCTTTGCACAGAGGCTGGTAAATGCGGCTCTGGACAAGCATCCGGAGGTGATTCTGCTGGCGATTCATGCGCAGCCTCCGGGGCACAGTAATAATTTGATTGTCGCTTCGAATTTTGGCCGCATCGGCAAGATCGGCGACGAAGACGATATGCGCTGCATCCACACCGGCAAGCCGAACCTCGAAGTCGCCGGGCCGCACTTTGAAGCTGAATTACCCCTGAAAGATGCCTCCGGCCAGACGATTGGAGCGTTGGGCGTCGTCTTTAACTACAAGCCGGGAGAGGACAAGCAGCCGCTGGTCACGATTGCCGAACAGATCGGCCGTGAGATGCAGAGCCGGCTTCCCGATAGATCACGGCTCTTCGGCCCTGCAAGCTGAACGCCAGTTACACCCGTACGAAGCGCGAAGCCGATCCCGGCCGGCCCTGCCCGAATGCGTGCTTACTATTGAATTGAAAAGTAGAGAATCTTGGCTGTGTTTGCGCTGTCACCAGGGGATGCGGCCAGCACCAGTTCGTGCCGATCTGCCAATAGCAATCCGGTCTTTGCTCCGGGCGCTGTGGTCACTTTTCCAATCATCTTCAGGTGATCGGGTGATGAGGTGTCGTAAATGCCAAGATAACCTTCGCCTCCTGGAACATAGAGACGATGAGCAGCCTGATCGTAGAGAACGTCGTCAGCGCGCAACGGGGCGGGCGACGTGGATACGACCGCTCCGGTATCGGAGTTCATCGCAACGACCGTACCGGGATTGCGGCAGACGACGTAGAGCCGGTGTTGCGATTCGTCGAGCGCTACCATAGCGTTCTGTTGCGCGGGCGGCACAGGCCAGATGGCGATCGTTTTCATGGTCTGCCGGTCCACGACAGCGATCTTGTTCGTCTGCGCCAGATTGACGAAGATGCGCGGTCCATGCTTTTCCATGGCCATGGCTTCCACGTGATTGTCCTCAAACATTACGCTGCCCCGCTTGGCGCCGGTCGCGGGGTCGACGGCTTCAAGGTTGGCGGTCTTCATGTCAACATCCTTGCCGCCGGTGACGACATAGAGCGTGTTTGTTGCCGAATCGTAGCCGGAGGAGTCGGCGCCGACTGTGAGCGGGGCCGCCTGCACCACTGCATAGGTGTCTGCGTTCAGGATTTTCGACATGGAGTTGCCACTGTCGGTAAGGAAGATCGTGGAAGCTCCGGGGCGGACAAGAATACTGTGAGGAGTTTCAATTCTGTTCTTGACGGTGCGCAGATGGTCTCCATTTGCGAGCGAGAAAACCTCCAGCGTCCCATGATCCTCGGCAGCGACCAGGATTCTCCCGCGCTCGCGATCGACCGCGAAATGATCGAAATCGCCATGATAGCCGGGCAAAGTCACGGTTTTTGTAAGCTTGAGTTGTAGCGCGGTCTGTGCGCCAGCTGGCGCAATCGAGGGCGCGGATGCAAGAATGATTGCGGTTACAATGTAAGGCACTTTCATCTCTACACTCCGGGCAAAGGTACGACCTCTAGCTTGGCGGTCGGGGTTGAGCGGAACCTGAAAGGCGAATAAAAATCCGTTCACATTCCTGCCGGCAGTTGCGTGGCTCGGCCTGACGCGAGGCGGATTCTGAATGCCTTTTCACCAGGCGTTCAGAGCATCCCAGAACCGCAGCAGTACCATGCGATGGCTGTCTTCAACGATTCCAGAACAGGTGTGTGCTCTTTCGAGAGTGTACAACTTCGCCAACTCTCGCGATGCCCGCCACGATTAGCGTTCGAGGTCATTCATGCTGAGCCGGTTTACACGATTCTTCGTTTTTATTTTCGAAAAGCTCCTGCCGGATGCATACGTCTTCGCGTTGCTACTCACGTTGCTCGGCGCCGGACTGGCATTCTGGCTGGCGCCCCGCGCCGACGCAGCAACGATTGTTTCCGGTTGGTACGCCGGGCTGTTCAATATCTTCACATTCGCTTTTCAAATGGTCCTGATGCTGGCGACCGGCTACGCCCTGGCATCCACGCCGATCGCACGGCGAGGGCTTGAGAAAATCTCCATGCTGCCAAAGACGGCCCGCGGCGCGATCGTGCTTACGGTGCTTGTGAGCCTCATCGCTTCGTGGCTGAACTGGGGATTGGGGCTGATGACTTCAGCGCTCCTTGCACGTGAGATTGCCAAACGCGTCCGTATCGACTTTGGTTGGCTGGTAGCTGCCGCTTACTCCGGGTTTGTGATTTCAACGGAGGGTCTCTCAGGGTCCATCGCTCTCTCGCAGGCCACCCACGGCTCAGCTCTAAACATGGTAGAGAAATCTACCGGTCAAATCCTACCCCTCTCGCAGACAGTGTTCACGAGATTCAATCTGGTACCGGTACTTGTGCTTGCGGTGCTTCTCCCGCTGATACTTACACTCACCGGGCCGGCAGAAGAGGACGTTGTTGCGGCTGACGCAGCGCGGTTACGTGCTGAAGATGCTGCTCACGCCGTGACCGAGAAGCGAAAAACATTGGGGACTCTGCTCGACCAGGCTTGGCCGCTTACGCTTCTCCTGGTTGCATTCGGAGGGGGCGCCTTGTTCGTCGAGCTGCGCAAATCGAGCGCTACGGTCGATTTGAATACTGTGATCCTGATTCTCTTTCTTGCAGGCGTGCTTTTGCATTGGCGGCCTTCAGCCTACGTTGCCGCAATCCGTCAGGCAGGGCGCTTTACCGGGCCGCTGATCCTGCAATATCCCCTCTATGGCGGGCTGATGGGTATTATGACCGCGACCGGCCTCGCCGGCGTTCTTTCCGGATCTTTTATCCGTTTTTCGAGCGCACGTACACTGCCGTTCTTTACCTACCTCACCTCGATGATCATCACGCTCTTCGTTCCCAGCGGGGGCGGGCACTGGGCGATTCAGGGGCCCTTTGCCGTTCCCGCTGCACAGGCTCTTCACGCATCTATGGCCGGCACAACCATGTCCGTTGCCATGGGTGAATCGGTCGCCAATATGCTTCAACCCTTTTGGGTATTGCCCATTTTGGCCATCGCCGGCATCCCGATGCGCAGGGTAATGGGATTCATGGTCATCACGTTTCTGGTCGCGTTCTGCTGCTTCGCGCTGTCGCTCCTGTTTATCTTGCCCGGCTGATCGTAAGGTCTGCGTCGGTGGCGACTCAAGCCTGTTCGTAGGCAGACCCTGCCAAAGATGAATTGTCTTTCATTTTGCGTTCAGAAATCCCCCTTTCTCTGGGGCTAGAGTTGTTCTTTCGGTCCTGCACTATTTACTTCGCACGATTGTCCGGCCGTTGCAGGAGGCGAGAAATGAGATAAAGTTGCCAGTATCGGCCGGCGTTCTCAGCGGCGGCAACGATGCGAATTCATTGTCAGTCGTCTCCAGGTGCAGAGCGCTGAGAAGATATTGAGCTCAGGATGGAGCGTTGGAGGTTCCCGGATGCGGATTCTTCTGGTGGAAGATGAACCAAAGGTTGCGGGATTCGTTCGGCGCGGATTGGTGGCAGAGCGCTACGCGGTAGACATCGCTGCCGACGGGAAGGAGGGCCTGGAGTTGGCCGAGGCCTTTCCTTACGATCTGATCGTGCTTGACCTGATGCTGCCGAGCATTGATGGCCGTGAGGTCCTGCAACGCATTCGGCGCCAAAACACCTGGGTCCCCGTCCTCGTGCTTACGGCGCGTGATGCCATCGAGGATAAAGTTCGCCTCTTCGATGCGGGCGCCGATGACTACCTGACAAAGCCCTTCGCCTTCGCCGAATTGCTGGTACGCACGAAAGCGCTTCTGCGGCGGGGGCCGGTCAACCGCTCCAGCACGCTCACGCTTGCCGATCTTGAACTCGATCGGCTCACGCAACAGGTGAAGCGCGCCGGCAAGCGGGTCGAACTCACCGCCAAGGAGTATAGCCTTCTCGAATACCTGATGCTCAATCCTGGACGCGTGCTTTCGCGCAACATGATTATCGAGCATGTCTGGGATCAGAGTTTCGATGGCATTACGAACATCGTCGACGTGTATGTTCGCCACCTTCGTTGCAAAGTAGATGACGAACACGAATTTAAAATAATCCGTACGGTTCGTGGCGCCGGCTATATTATCCGCGGAGGGAAAAACGAATGAACCTGGCGTCGCTGCGTGTCCGGGTTACTTCGTGGTATTGCGGCCTCCTCGCCATCACCCTGGTCATCTTCGGAGCCGCCGTCTGGCTTGGTCTGCGTAACTATCTCTTTTCAACAATTGAGCAAACGCTGCGCGACGAATCCAGCAACGTGATTGACCAATTCGTCGCCCATGTTGATGAAAAGGGACCAGCCTGGCTGGCTGGAGAAATTCAGGAATCCTACGCTCCGGAGGGTGCAGGACGCTACATCTGCATCTTTCGCGAGGGCAAGGTTCTCTACCAGTCAGGAAATATGGAGGCCGGGAGCATGCAACCGCTGCCTTCGGCCTCGCCCGGTGTTCCTGACAAAAAGGGAGCCTATCGCCGGGTCGATTCGGAATCCGCGGGACCGATTCTGTTTTACACCAGCAGTTGGGTTTCGCCGTCGGGGATTCACTTTGTCGTTCAAACCGGATCCCCTACCCAGCAAGTTGACCGCATTCTGAGCTCTCTGCTTATCGCGCTTTGGGGTCTTACCCCACTCGTGCTCGCCGGTGCTGCCATCGGCGGCTATTTGCTGATGAACGTGCCGTTCCGGCCGGTCGTCGCCCTCACGCGCCAGGCGGAGCAGATCGGCACACATGCGCTCGGAGAACGCCTACCCGTCATCCCCACAGGCGATGAATTAGAACGATTGTCAGTTTCGTTAAACCGAATGATCGATCGCCTTGAGGATGCGCTGACTCACAACCAGCGCTTCTCTGCCGACGTCTCGCATGAGCTGCGAACCCCTCTGACGATCCTTCGCGGGGAATTGGAGCCGTTGGTTGAGAATCCGGAATTGCCTCCGCACGCGCTCGATGCGATTGGCAGCGCATTGGAAGAGATTGACCGCATGTCCGACATCGTAGAGAGCCTGCTCGTCATCTCCAAGCTGGACTTTCAAAGCCGTCTCCCCCGCTCAGTGGTAAACCTGAACGCGCTCGTGCGTTCCACCGTCGATCAGATGCAGCTTCTTGCCGTGGATAAGCAACTCACGGTGCAGGCCAACGTGGAAGGAGAGACATGGGTACCCGGCGATCCGATCCGCCTGCAACAGATCATCGTGAACCTGCTGGACAATGCCATCAAGTACACGCACGTCGGTGGATCGATTTGGCTAAGTGTACTCACGCGACGCTCCCGCGGCGTGATCGAGATCCGCGATAACGGTATCGGGATTCCAGCCCAGTGCCTCCCCTTTGTTTTCGATCGCTTCTATCGTGCCGATAAAGCGCGCTCCCGTGAGTCAGGCGGGACAGGCCTCGGACTCTCCATCGTCAAGGCCATTTGTGCTGCATTTGACGGAACCGTGTCTATCCAAAGTCAGGAGGGTGATGGAACTGCTGTTCAAGTGGAATTTCCTCTGTGTACTCCGGAGGAAATTGCTTGCGAGAAAGAGGCCGGCCGCAAAGCGGCGATCACGCACCGCCCTACCGCAAACGATGTGGGAAGAGCCGATCGCAATACTTGTTCAGAGAACGTAAGTAGAGCTATGGAATTAAACCAGGAGAAGGTCCCGATCGATCACGGCTCCTGATCGCAATGGCAAACAAGTTCGGAAACATTAAACACTGTGCCGTGGTAAAGTCAGTCACGCGAAGGCCTTTCCTGTCGCCTCAAATACTGCTTAGACAACATGTTTGTAGCACAATAGGCCTTCGCTCCTTCCTCCTTCATGAATTATTCGGGCTAGAGCGCGACCTGCACGCTGCGCGATGCTGCTGGCGCACGCAACTTTGGCGGAATCGCCAATAGGGAGTTTCGGGACAGGAGTTTCGGGACCATTCCGCTTTCTTGTGGGTAGCCCAACAGTTGCCGACCAATGCGAATACCCCAAACAGCCACCCTGAAAAAAGTGTCGCATAAATATTTCCATCTACCCTCTTTGGTCACTTTTGTACTCAGCGCGAGCTCGCCCAGTATCTCGACCCCACAGAAGCGCACAACGGTTTTGCCAACCGCTGTCTCTGGACCCTCGTACAGCGGAGCCAATGCCTTCCCGAAGGCGGCAGCCTCGGGGCCCATGAACTATCGGCCGTCGCCCGCGAACTGCG
>JBAVQC010000029.1:0-6448 GCA_049693715.1 Acidobacteriaceae bacterium
GGACCGACCCGTCGTTCTGGTTCCTCAACGCGCTTCTCCACGGGTGCCGCGGTCAACGTCCTGGGCACGAACCGGCATTGAAGCGACAGGGTGGGACTGGACCAGCGTGATTTATTTGCCTTGAGGCACGGGGGTTGAGCTATCCCCGAAAGTCCCCGACCTGTCCCCTTATCCCTCGCGATTACAACATCTCGTACATTAAGCTTTCTTAATCCCTGGGAGTTTTCGGCAGCGGATCGGAGTTATTTTTAAAATTCGATATTTTTGGGTCCTTTTTGTCGTTTTTTGCGATTTGCAGAATCACCGGCCGTGGGCGGACCCGTTTTTCTCAATCCGGAAGGGAACTCTCATGTCTGGCAGAGAAGTAGACAGGGGAAGGAAAGAATGCGGGACCTCTGAGGGGATAGACCCGTCGGCCGCGATGGGCTCGCTTGGGACGGGGTGCGGAGGCAGATCTGCTTCCGGGGTGGGATGGGGATTGGGCTCGGGGACGACAGGGTCAGGGCTCGGGTGCGGGATGGAGTTCTTCTTCGCGGAGCCGGCGCGCGGGTCAGGGATGAGTCCTTCGATGGCCACGATCATCTGGATTGCCTTGACTTGGCCGGTAATGCTGCCTCGCGTCATCTCGGCGCTGAGGTTGGCGATTTCCCAAAGGCGGTCCAGGACTTGTTCGCGGCGCTCTTCCCGGCGGCGTATTTTCTCCTTTTCCTGATCGAGGAGCTGTTGCTCGACGGCTGCGCGGTACTGGAGCATGTAGGCGCGGACACGGGGTTTGGATTTGGTGCAGGCGGCGGTGTCGGGGTTGAGACCCACGGCCTGGGCGGCTTCGCGGTCGGTCATGGTTCCAGAGAGAAGCAGGCGGCCATAGGCCATTTCCTGATCGGTGATGAGGTCGGCGACTTCATTTTTTGCCATAAGCGGCTCCTTCGAGGTTGAGAGAAGTTCGGCATTGCTGTGCGCAGAAGCAGGGGCATGGCTCATTTTTTGGTAGGGATCGGGTGTGACACCGGACAGCAGTAAAGACTGTCCTTCGCTCGCGTTTAGGCCGTGGACTACCGACAACTGCCGACCAGGAAACGGACGCGAGAGAATCTGATCCCTGCCGAAATCGTCTTTTGATGGATTAGACTCGGCGGTCTGGAGCAAAGTGTTGCCGCGCGGGACTTTTCTTAGGCCACTGGTTATCGTTTTCCGAGGTTACGTTTGGTCAGAGGTATCCAGAAGGGGCCAGGGTTCACGAATTATCCGGGTTAGTCAATTTCATCATAGCTGGAGTAAACGCTTACTTTGCGCTATAACAAGTAGCGGATGAATTCTGCCGTGTCAAGTAAACGGCGAACCAAACAATGAAGTATTTCCATGCTTTCTCAAGACCGGGTCGACATGAACTTTGAAACCACTCGCCGCCGCTTTATCGCCCTGCTCAGTTCGTTCACGGCGCTGCCCCAAACCAGGGCCGTCACCTGGGGGCAAGACTCGCGCCCGGAACCAGCCCTCAAGCCGCCTGCCACCGATGTGTTGCTGTGGTTCACGCAACCAGTCCCGGAATGGGCCGCAGCTTTGCCGGTAGGCAACGGGCGGATGGGGGCGATGGTGTTCGGCGGAGTTGCGCAGGAGCAGATCGCGCTCAATGAAGACTCCTCTCGCGCTGCGAAGCGGGCAGCATCCGTTTCGTATTCCCCCGGGGCAAAAAGTGAGCCAGGTGGTGAACGAGACGGGCGAAGTGCAGCCGCTCAGGTCCGGCAGCAGCGCCCAGACCTTTTCCGTGACCGTCACGCAGGGGCGGCAATACCACCTTACTTTTATAGAGGCGTGAAACTCCGAATGCAAAGGACTCTTGAAATGAAACGATCTTTCCCTTTTCTCTTGTGCAGTTTGCTGGCTCTTGGCGCATTCAGCTCAGCAATTGCGGCCGACACGATGTTGGCGCCTACGCCTCCCATGGGTTGGAATAGCTGGGATTCTTTTGGCCCAACGGTGAAGGAGAACGAGGTCAAAACCAACGCCGATATCATGGCGGCAAAGCTGGCCGCATTCGGTTGGCAGTATGTAGTGGTCGATATCGAGTGGTTCCAGCCAAACGCCCGCGCGCACGGATACATTCCGCGTGGCGCGGTCACCATGGATGCGTACGGGCGCTTCGTTCCGTCACCCAATCGCTTCCCTTCCGCGGCCAATGGCGCCGGGTTCAAGCCTTTGGCCGATTATGTCCACAGCAAGGGTCTTAAATTCGGCATCCACATCATGCGCGGAATTCCTCGCGAAGCGGTGGACAGGAACCTGCCCATAAAAGGCACCCCCTATCATGCCGCCGACGTCGCCGATAAAGTCAACGTAGCCAAATGGGAAGGCATGGAAGACACCTACGGCGTTGATATGTCCAAACCAGGAGCCCAGGCCTACTACGATTCCATCGCTCAGCTTTATGCGTCCTGGGGCGTGGACTTCGTCAAGGCGGACGACATGAGCTCGCCCTACCGCGGCCCGGAAATCCACGCCTTGAGCCTGGCGCTCAAAAAGAGCGGCCGGCCCATCATGTTGAGCCTTTCCCCAGGTCCTGCTCCGGTCGCAAAGTATGAGGACTTGAAAGCCAACGCCCAGATGTGGCGCATCTCCAACGACTTTTGGGATCGCTGGGTCGACATCAGGAAGCAGTTTGACCTGATGAAGGAGTGGCAGGGCAAGGTCCATCCCGGGGGATGGCCCGATGCGGACATGCTCCCCTTGGGCCACATTGGGATACGTGCCGAACGCGGCGCAGACCGCCCCAGCCTGCTGACGCATGATGAGCAACATACACTGATGTCGATGTGGGCTATCTTTCGTTCCCCTCTCATGTTTGGAGGAGACATCCCTACCAGCGATAGCTTCACCATCGATCTGCTGACGAATCGGGAAGTCCTGGATGTGAACCAGCACAGCGAGCACGGCCGCGAAGTCTATCGCACCGAAGACACGATTTGCTGGACCGCCGATGTTCCTGGTTCCAGCGCAAACTATCTGACGGTCTCGAATATCGGTGACACGGAACGTGAGGTAAAACTACCATGGCAGTCGCTGGGGATCGCGGCAAAGAAAGTCGCCATTCGCGATTTGTGGACGCACCAGGACCTGCTAAGCAGTGATACCTTCGCGATGCCGTTAAGGGCGCATGCCAGTGTTCTATTAAAGGTGAGCACACACTAACCATTGGCGATTTCGATCAATTTATTTACAGGCACGACATCTCGACGCTCTGGTAATTGCTTCGTGTGCGAAGAAAAGCCCGCAAATTGAGCAGCTTGCTTTGCAAAAGGACCCCTATGTGCTGATCGATCGCAACTTCTCCAAGCTCAAATCGAATTTCATCGGAACTGATGACGTGCGTGCAGGCCGAATTGCGACGGAACATTTAATTGCGGTTGGTTGCCGCAGCATTGCTCACATTCGAGGCCGTAAGAACAGTGTCGGGGATGGCAGATTCGAAGGATATAAAGCAGCATTACAGTCGCATGGGCTTCGCTACCGCTCGGAATACGTGATTAGTCGACCGAATGTGGACGTTGACAGTATCGAACAAGGTAAGTTGGCTATTGAAGACTTATTGAAGCGGAAAGTTCTTGAACCGACACTGGTGGCGAGGTCCTCGACCAACCGAAATAGTCCCCGGTAGAGGTCGAACGGTGAACACGGTTCAGGCCCACGGCCGGCAGAGCGCGCTATCAACCTTCAAATTTGCTCTGTGCACCATTCATTTATCGAATGAGCTTTTTCCGATTCGCTTAAGCGCCAAGGCCGCCCGCCTGGCTACAGACTTGCCGTATCCTCATTTTTGGATTTGGAACGTGAGGATGTGCAGGTCTGGACTATCCTCGCTTTCGTTTGGCTTTCAACGTACCCACGATGGGCGTCGTCACCCGAGTATCTATCCTAGAATGATAGGGTTGCGTGAGGAGTTGATGGAACTTCCTCGGACTGTACTGGACCCCTTAAACCGCGCAGGATCAGAGATGTGGTTGCCCCCCAGGGATTCGAACCCCGATATGCTGCTCCAGAGGCAGCTGTCCTACCATTGAACGAGGGGGCAATGCGGTCAAGAAGCGGGCTGATCGGCCCGGCTTCTCTATTTTAAGAGCAGGACTCCCGCTGGTCAATCCAATCGGGCCTGGAGCAAGATTTTAGTGGCTCACTTCCCTGGGCGAGCATACTTCGCGCTCAAACCGCTGCCGCAAGGCCGGATCATCGGCAATCGTGGAAGGAGAAGGCCCGGAGGTTTTGATCCCGGGCCTTCCTACCCAAATGACTCGGTTACCGGGCAGCAACGAAAGTCTCGCCGCTAACCCTAAGTTTCGCTTCCTGAAGGGCTGTTCTCTTTTCGGTGTTGGACGTTGGAACCTGAAGGTTCATACTCGCCTGGTCGCAGAGAATTTCGCTCAGAAAGTACTGGCTCCCGTACCTGTGGAACTTAAGTTTTCCACCGTTTGGAGAGCTGTTGGAGTCTCCGTTCACAAGGCTGACCGCCCCGATGGGTTTATCGCGGTTGGTGATCACAATCACGTGTTCTGAATCCTCTTTGATGATGTAGGTACCCGCGGGAAGAAGCTTGTTACCCACGGTGAAGTCAAAGGGAATGTTCGCCCGTACCGCGTTGGACTGCGCGAAGGATGTACCAGCCATGGCAAAGTTTGCGATGGCGAGGAGTGCGATTGCTGTGATCCGTTTCATGACAGTGTCTCCTTTCCCTGAGGCGTCTACTTTTGATCGCCTTCAATTGGTTAAGCGAAGTTCACTGAGGAAAAGGGACAATATTTCGAAGTTATTTCGTTATTTCAGCGGGGGGCGCCGGCGCAAAGGGCAGAGTTAGCGAGAAGACGGCAAGCCCGGCCTGTCGTTAGAGAACCACCGCAGATCTCTCCACTACCCGTTCATCGTGCGCCGAGATCATCATGCTGGTGGTAGTTGGGATAAGGCGGGATCGCCGGCGTTGGCAACGGGTGATCCTTGAGTTGTTGCAGCAAGATGGA
This sequence comes from Acidobacteriaceae bacterium, assembly GCA_049693715.1. Classification (GTDB taxonomy): domain Bacteria; phylum Acidobacteriota; class Terriglobia; order Terriglobales; family Acidobacteriaceae; genus PALSA-350. The sequence goes on from JBAVQC010000029.1 coordinate 5,004, forward strand.
AACCGCACGCTCCAAGAACTGGCGGAAGCCATCCGGAATAAGTTGCGAGGACTGGGATATTGGCGTCACGCGTATTGGCTTCCATCGTGTACCAGGCAACACCGCGAGACCCACTGGTCCTGTTCGGCGTCGCTTTCGCGATGGCCTTGCTGGGTCTTGTGGCCACATGGATTCCGGCGCAACGCGCGCTGTCTGTCGATCCCTTGGTCCTGCTGCGCGAGGAGTGAATCTGAGTCGCCGCAAGTACAACTTTCCGGGTTTGGTCCCGCGCAGCCTGAATGGGTACGGTGCTAAGAGTATGAACGCAGCCATCATGACGAAATGGATGAGTGAAGCGTCGCCGAGCTTTAAAGCCAGGATTGCAGGCGCTCTTTCATTACTCAGCTTATGTGCAGCAGTGTTCGGCGAGTTTGTCGTTCGCAGATTGGAACTCGCTGGAGATCTCATCGCGGTCTCGGGGATGGTCGCGTTGACCGTGCTCCTTTACTACATCTTCAAGCCGGTGAACAGAGGTCTCTCTCTGCTCGCTGCGTGCTTCAACCTCGTGGGACTAACGTTTGGGGCTCTTCGATGGAATCCTCGGGGTGTGGACACGCCGGTGGTATTCGACGGACTCTATTGCTTTTTGATCGGCTATCTCGTTTTCAGGTCGACCTTTCTGCCTCGAATTCTGGGCGCGCTGATGGCGGTCGCCGGTTTGGGTTGGGTGACCTACCTTTCACCACAGTTCGCAGGCCATCTGTCGCCGTACAACTTGGCCGCCGGCGTTTTCGGACAAGAATCAGTAATGGTGTGGCTTCTCGTGAAGGGCGTTGACGATCAACGATGGAAGGAGCAGGCCGGAGCCGCTTCAGGGGACAGTTCCCGGGGGTAGGCAAGGCGCCAATTATCCGGATCATAAGATTAGTCTCCACGAGTCGGCTCCTCAGAAGTGATTTATCTCCAAACGATCGACCCATCGGGCTGGACGCGGCTAGTGTCGTGCGCCGGAAATAACATAGGTCATTCCACTGCCTGAAAGTTGAGGGTTGGAGAGACTGCATTCCCTCAGGGGCTTTGCAGCCCCTGCGTGAGGACTCAGCTTCTGAAAGGTACGCCTTTAAAAGGTGCCTGAGAACGATCATCTCAAGATTGAGTCCCGTAGGGACGGCATCTCTAGCGATCCTATAAGATATGGCCGAGGGGCCTTCAAGAATATGACTCATGTAGAGATGATTGCTCGATGGGATGAGCATATCGGCTATGAATTTTCGACTCGCGACGTCGCTTCGACGATCGCTACGATGGTAGAAGACGCCTACGTCAACCATATTCCAGTGATGACTGGCGGGTATGGGCATGCGGCGCTGCACACGTTCTATCAGCAGGACTTCATCACACCGATGCCGGCGGATGTGGCCATTCAGCTGGTCTCCCGCACCCTCGGTCAGGATCAATTAGTTGAC
>JBAVQC010000030.1:0-2594 GCA_049693715.1 Acidobacteriaceae bacterium
CTGCCCTTTGGCAACCGCCCTCTCCCTCACAACAACCCTCTCCTTTCTGTCATCCCGTCGATCGACTAGCCTGTGGCAAGTTAAGGGAGGAATGACAACGCAAGTCGCCATCAATGCGAGGCCCGGAGGGCCGGCCGTCCAAACATCAGCCCAGCCCGGAAGGGCTGGGGATCAATCGCAAGCTGATCTGAGCGCCGTAGGCGCGGCACTCAACCCTGGCCTGCTCGCATCTTTGTCATTGGGAGCGAGCGAGGGATCTGCAGTTTCCCTCTCATCAACCGCGAAGGATAAGGAAGAGAACTGCAGATCCCTCGGCTTCGCTCGGAATGACAAAGGAGAGGGTTGCTGTTGGACGGAAAGCAGTTACCGAGGAGAAAGTGTTTTCCTGCCGCCTGTTGAGGTCCCACGCCAAACACCTACTCAACCGGGGTCAACGCGGAAAGCCCTCCCCGCTTTTGCGCCTTTGGGGTATAGATCGGAAACTTACCACGGGACGAGCGCGTCCATTTCACCAGGCGGTCGTAGACGGGTTCCCGTGCAAATGAAGAAAACAAATTACTTACTGGTTTTCATCGCGCTCCTGGCGGCTGCCCTCCTGCTTCCGGCGGAGGTCCTTGCGCAAAGATCCGCCGGCACTCTGCAGGGCAGGGTATTGGATCCCAGCGGGGCCGTCATCCCCCAGGCACAGGTCACGGTGACTTCGGCCTCCAGAACGGCTGGCACCGCGCTGTCCGATGGCACCGGTTCTTACCAGGTGCGAGGCCTGGCTCCCGGAGAGTACACGGTGAATGCCGCCTCCACGGGGTTCGCCCCCTTCTCCTCTACCGTGACGCTGGCAGCCGGCCAAACGAAAACCCTGAATATCGCCTTACAGATCGAAATCGAAAAGCAGCAGGTGCAGGTGGATGCCGAAGCAAATACGGTCGACACCAGTCCCGATGCCAATGCCAATGCTATCGTGCTCAAAGGCAAAGACCTCGATGCGCTTTCCGATGATCCCGACGAGCTGGAGAATCAACTGCAAGCCCTCGCCGGCCCGGCCGCCGGTCCGAATGGTGGGGAGATCTACATTGACGGATTTACCGGCGGCCAGATACCGCCTAAGTCTTCGATCCGCGAGATACGCGTCAATCAGAATCCCTTTTCCGCGGAGTTCGATCGTCTCGGCTATGGGCGCATAGAAATTCTCACCAAGCCGGGCACCGACAAACTGCACGGCCAGATTGAAGCGCGCGGCAACGATTCCACTTTTAACTCTCGAAACCCGATCCTCGAAACCGCGGAACCGCCTTACTACTCTTACAACCTGCAGGGCAGTGTGGGCGGCCCAATCAATAAAGATGCGTCCTATTTTGTCAGCTTCTTCGGCCGCAACACGCAAAACATAAACGTCGTCGATGCCATTGACCCAGCCAGCGTCACCCCGGCCAACCCGAATGGCACGCAGCTGAATGAAGCGTTCCCTAACCCCAGCTCGCGCATCGATGTTAGCCCCCGGCTCGACCTGCAGCTCGGGCAAGCCAATACTCTGACCCTTCGTTACGAGTTCTTCCGCGCCGTCACCACCAACGGTGGCGTCGGCCAGTTGGCTCTGCCCACCCAGGCCACTAACACCGAGAGCATGGAGAACACGCTTCAGGTAAGTGACAGCCTGGTGCTCAGCAAGAAAATCGTCGACGACATTCGTTTCCAATATCGCCGCTTTCGCTATCAGAACATCGCTCAGAACGACACGCCCACGGTCAATGTGCAGGGCTCTTTTGTAACTGGTGGTAACAATGGCGGCGTGGTGCGCGACAACCAGGATATCTTCGAGCTGCAGAATTATTTCGCGGCCGCCGAAGGCAATCACTCCTTGAACTTCGGCGCGCGTCTGCGGGCCTATCGCGACGCGGACTATACCACAGGAGGCACGAACGGCGAGTATACCTTCGAGACGCTGGATAAGTATCTGCAAAACCAACCGCGGAACTACCAGGTGACTGACATTCATCAGTACACAGCCCGCGCGATCCTCTTCGATGCCGCGCTTTTTTATCAGGACGATTGGAAAGTAAACCAGCGCTTTACCTTCAGCTACGGGCTGCGTTGGGAAACGCAAAACCGTATCAATGACAAGAGCGATTGGGCGCCTCGCCTCTCACTCGCTTACGCGCTGGGCCACGGGGATGGTAAGCAGCCGCCGAAGACGGTTCTGCGTGCGGGGTATGGGTGGTTTTACCAACGATTTACAGTGCCTAATAGCCTCGGCTCTAACGCCGGGACACCGTATGTGATCCAGGCCATTCATCAGAATGGAATCAATCAGACAGTAACCACCATCACCAATCCGACCTACCCCGTCAATCCTGTCGCAGTGGCAAACTCGAACACTGCGCAGACCCTCTATAGCATCGACCCGCATTTTCGTGCTGCTACGGATCTGCAGGCGGCAGTGGGCGTCGATCGTCAGTTGGCCAAGAGGATCACTGCAAATGTTACCTATCTTTACGGGCGCGGAGTTCACCAATATTTCACCAACAACATTGGAGCTCCTGACTTCGCCACTGCGGATCTCGGCATCTATCCCGACGAACAACCCCCTCCCCCGGAGG
>JBAVQC010000031.1:0-2200 GCA_049693715.1 Acidobacteriaceae bacterium
AGGGGTCGACTTTCCGGGCGTCAGCAACAGTACCGGGATCTCGCGAATGGGATCGGTGTCCTCCATCTCACGAACTGTTGCCGGGACCGCTTCCACATGGCGTTGCATTCCGGTGTAGTAGCTCGGCCGCGACCAATGTGCGGCGACAATAGGCCACACCGCCCTGGGCATCTTGCCCACTTCTTCCGTGACCCGTTGCAATACATGGAGGCCCCCGATTCCCGCGGCGCCAGCCAGATGCCGCGAGATCCGCCCGGAACGGCACAGCAGAGAGGTTACGGCGAGCCGGGCCAGTCCAAAGTGCGCAATCGGAATCGCGTAACCGGCGAGTTTCTTACCTCGATCGATCATGGATTGCTTGGCTGGATCGAGTGGCGGCCACTCCTCGCAGCGCATTGGATCGATCAGCACAACGCCTGCGACATCTTCCGGATAGGCGACCGCGTACCGGCGCATCACCAACCCGCCGAAGGAATGTCCCACGAGGATGTAGGGCGGCTTGATGCCGGCGGTTTGCAGCATGGTGTGCAGTTCAGCTGCGATGTTCGCCGGCGTCCGCACAGTAGAGGATGGGCTGCTCCAGCCAAGGCCGCTGCGATCATAAGACGCTGTGAACGTGAAGCGAGAAACAGTTTCCTGTATGTGATGCCAGTTCAAGTTGGTGGCCGCGATGCCGGCTTCGAAGAGCACGGCAGGTCCGCCCGATCCCTTCTCGACCACGTAAAGCCTTCGCCCTCGCTCAATTTCCACCCAACGACCCAGACCGGTATACCGCCTTCGGTCAAGACTGCCGCCGATGTATTGATAGAGGAATCCCGCAACGAGCAACGCCGCAACGGCAACCGAAAATACGAATAGAAGGGTCATGGACGATCCTCGAAGTGGCTGATCTGCTCGGGACTGAAGTCCCCGATGCTGAGGTTTGCTTTTGTGCTTCCGCGTTCGATAATCAGGAGGGTCGATCCGGGGCGGCCATGTATCTTCACGACCACCTGTCTGGCTGACCAGACTCCGCCCGATTGGTTCAGACCGAGGTATGTGAATTCCTTCACGATTCCCCCAACTTTCAGCGTCTTTTCCACATAGATGGGGTAGCCGATGGTGTGGTCGAGCCAGGTTTGGACCTCGGCATAAGGCGAATGATCCAATGCGCCCGGTGTACTCTTCAGTACATCGCAGTCGCGAGCACCAAATTTGGCGCTCTTAAGAAGAGTCTGGCCCTGCCAGTAATACTCCGGCTGGAGAAAGTCCTCATAGTTGAAGTCGCTGCCGAATACACTCTCGCTCCACTTACCAAAAGGCAAAGAGGCTGGCGCGGACTCGTGTGGACGGAAAATCCGGATCGTACTCTGGCCGGTGGGCCGCATTTCGAGCCGGATACTGACGCGCGCGGCATCATTTCCCGCTGGCGTCCGAGGTGGGACGATCTCCACGAGCGCGCGCAGAACGCCTGGAAACCAGTGTGCCTTGATGGTAATGGCGTTGCTGATTCGATTGCCACTTGCGTCCACCCGTACCAGGCGTCCGGTGGCGCGAAAATCCGCAGTCTCAATGCGCTGCCGCGCGACGGCAAGCACCGCTCCCGCATCCGCCGCGTGCGCGGTGGTCGCAATCAGCAGCATTGCGGCAGCCACGACAGAGGCGAGTCTCATGCCGCGATCCTTCCATCATGGATGCGGATGTGGCGTGGCGCGGAGTTCGCAATCTCGTCCTCGTGCGTGATGACAATCAGCGTCATGCCGCGAGTCTTCTGAATGCCAGTGAGGATCTCCATAATTCGCACGGAGTTCGTGCTGTCGAGATTCCCGGTGGGCTCATCGGCCAACAGGATCGAAGGGTTATTCGCCAGCGCCCGGGCAATCGCTACGCGTTGCCGTTCTCCCCCAGAGAGTTCATTCGGATGCTGGCGCATTCGGTGCTCCAGCCCCACTTCACGCAGCAGTGCCTCGGCACGTTCCTCGCGACTGCCGGCGCCATCTCTCGTAGCGAGCATGGGGGCCTGCACGTTCTCGACAGCACACAAGGTGGGCAGCAGATAGAAAGACTGGAAGATGAATCCAACATGATGGCAGCGATACGTGTCGAGGCTGATAGAAGAGCCCAGAGGTGTACCGCGGAACAGGACATCGCCGCTGGTGGGGGTATCGAGCCCGCCGAGCAGGTGGAGCAGGGTCGATTTACCACTGCCGCTGTGTCCGCT
>JBAVQC010000032.1:0-25855 GCA_049693715.1 Acidobacteriaceae bacterium
CAGTACTCAGTGCGTGGCTGGTGCGCCATCACTCTTCAGTAATGACGGAGGAAACTCTGGTACTCAGGCTGAGGTTATTGCTTCTAGAAATTCCTCCAGTTCGGATATGTTGCCACGGTTGCAGTACGAACATTGGGATTTGCAGCTAGCTTAGCTAGCGGATATCGAAGATGTAGGTCAGGCCAAGCTGGATGGCAATAACGGCGGTGCGGGTGAGCTTGCCATAGACGAAGGTGATCCGGCTCTTATCGAGCACGCGAATCTAATCACAGAGTGCAACGGAATCCGTCAGGTCTGGGGCGGTCGAGCCTGCCTGCTTCAAAAACTCAGTGCGGGGGATCTGAATACGATAGGGTGCGCCGGCCTTGTTTGTGCGCGAGGTTAGGGGCACAGCGACGATGGTGTTCTGACCGTTGATTTCGCGGCGGGACACGACCACCCAGGGGCGAGTTTTGTCCTGTTCTGAACCTTTGACCGGCCTTGGATCGGCCCAGAACACATCCCCTGGGTTCAAATTATTGTTTTACCTCCATCGACGTCGCTCATCGATGCGTCGAGCAACTCCTGATCTTCCTCGTCCCAGTCCAGCTTGACTTCGAACGACTCCTGGCGCGGCAAGCGCAGGTCGAGACCCTGGCGGATCCAGCTATAGGAGTCGACCGCCGAGCGCATACCGTCGTCAATGCGCTCAATTATGTCGGGCGACAAAGCGCGATGATGCCGGATGGCGAAGTGGAGACAATCCAGGCTGAAGCGGGCCCGAAGAGCATGGTAACTAGCCTTGCGGCAGAACTCCATGTCGTCGGCATTTCCGCTTTGCAATTGCGGTGCTGCGACAATCTGTTCAATCACGTCACCGATCTTGCGCATGCTCCAAACAGTGAAGATGGCCTGTTCGGTCACGGCTTCTCCAAAGGCTGGAAGGCCCTTTTCCCGCAACTCCTCTTCTTCGATTAGGGACTGCCAAACCACCCGCTGCATGACAGCGGGGGAGATCGTCTGACGCATGATGGCTGAATAGGCCAGCACTAGCTGGGCATACGCCGGGAAGCACCGGTCGAATTCGTCGCCTTTGTGCGAGTCAACTACAGTGGTCAGGATGTCGTCCACCAGCGACACGACACCCTGGATGGCATGGTCGACTTTTGACGAAATCTGCTGCGAAGATTGCCTGGTCGGCACGGCCAGAACAGGAGCTTTCAGCATGCCGCCTTCATCCAAGCCCGACGACGCTGCCAGTGTTGCATTCATTACGTTTCCTCTAGGTCGTCGTTAAACCAAGGCTGCTTTGCGAAGGGCAGGACCTGTTTATCCTATCGATCGCTCTGGAAGCAAGGCAATGTTTACCCCAGAAGCGTTAAGAACAATCTTAACACCGCATTGCCCGAAAAAACTTGACAACAACCTACAACTCATGTTCCAAATCGAAGCGCAATCCGGTCTCCTTTTGGGCTTTACATGTGAATAGATCCGTATTCGGGCCAAAAAGTGTTGCCGGACCTGCCGGATTTTTGGTAACCAAAGTCCGGTATTTGCGGCACTGTATGGACCGTTATGGACCTGATTTTGGTGGAGCTAAGCGGGATCGAACCGCTGACCTCCTCGTTGCGAACGAGGCGCTCTCCCAGCTGAGCTATAGCCCCACAAGGCGGGAACAACCAGGTTCAGTTTAGCAGTGAAGCCAGGGATTGCGGAAGCACCCGGGCGCGTTGCTCAGGGGTTGCGGAAACGGCCCTCGAGCGCGCTAAAGAGGTCGTCCAGATGGACCTTCGGAATTTGACCTTGTGCTATCCCGGGCGATCCTCCGCCGCGTAAACCGTAGATTGCCAGCGCCTCGCGCAGCAAGGACCCGCAGTCGATCTTCAGATCCGCAGTTGCCGCAACCACCACACGCGCTGGTTCCTCCAGCGTGGTAGCCAGCAGAGCGCAGGTCTGCGTCGAGGAGGCAATGAGACGCGACGCCAGCAGTTTGAGGTACGCGGCGTCCCGGTCGGTGAAGATTAAACGCACCACCCTGCGGTCGCCATGCACTGGATGCTGCAGCAGCAGGCCCGCAGCATGATATCCGGCCAGTTCTTCGGTGAGCCTCTGACTTGCCTTGTGAGCTGCTTTGGTTTCCGCTAACAGGCGGTCCACTGCTTCCCCTACGTCCAGACGACCCACCGAAAGCCCCGTCGCTGCGTGGGTGAGGGTGGAGAGATCGCGCCGGGCGGTCACCGCTGCGCGCATGCCGCAAACAAACTCCACCCTAATTCCCTGCCGCGTGCGTTCTGTTCCACGGATCAGCAGGCCACCAATTTGCCCCGTTGCCTCGACGTGTGTGCCTCCACAGGCGTTGAGATCGATGTCGTCAATCTCGATGAGGCGGATGTCTCCTTCCCGATCCGGGAGTTTATGCAGGGTGCCGGCTGCGAGCAGCATCTCCGCCTCCTCTCGCGGGATGGTGCGCATGGTGACCGCCCGGTCTTCGGCAATGATCTCGTTGACCGCGTCCTCCACTCGTTCCAACTCTTCCGGCGCCATGGCCTCACGAGCAAGATCAATGGTTGAGGTCATCTCGCCCAGGTGAAAGGAAATAGTGGCCGCGCCTAATTGGCGATATACGACGGCGGAAAGCAAGTGCTGGCCGGAGTGCTGCTGCATGTGGTCGCGGCGGCGGCTCCAGTCGATGTAGCCGCGCACTGCGGTTCCCGCCAAAAGAGGCTTCGGCGTGGTGTGCCAAACCTCTCCGTGCTCATCCTCGTCGACCGCGAGAATAGGGGCCTCGAGCAGAGCGCCGCCCGAAGAGGTCGCCGTAAGCGTGCCGGTATCGTGCGGTTGGCCGCCGCTGGTCGGGTAAAAGGCGCTGCGGTCCAGGGCGATTTGCCACAGAGACCGGCCCTCGGTCCGGGAAACCTCGCGGATGTCGGAAACATGCGCGTCGAAGGAGGCCAGTGATGGGTCAGCGTAGTAAAGCCGGTCAGACATCCTGCAGGTTATTCTATCCGGGGAGACTGAGGTTGCCACTTTTCAGAGGTCGAGCCGCGCTCGGCGGGATTGCCTTTTTGTTGACGATAGGAACGGCATGGGGGCAGGGGGCCAGCCCGACGTGCGCGCAGTTGCTGCAGGCTCAGGATGCAAAAGCAGTTACGGCTTGCAAGGCCGAACTGGATGCGGCCGAAAATGCTCCCGCCGGCGAACGCCTGGCGCGCATCGTAGCCAATGATGAGTATGGCGTGGCTCTGCTGGGAGTGGCCCACAAACCAAAACAGTCGCTGGAAGCTTTTGACTCGGCCGTTGCCCTGTTGCCGGCAAGCACGGTCAAGCCCGACAGCCTGCAGTGGGCAGTCATTTTTTGGCACCGCGCGACCGCTTATCAACAACTGCAAGATTGGGAGCGCACCGCCGCTGATCTGAAGACGGCCGAGAATACGTTCACCGCCGCCATTGCCGCGGCCGGCGGCCAAGCAGCCCTGACCGAACATTTTCGGCAATTGCGCCAGAGGGTACGCAAGCAGCACGCCGATGTGCTGGAGCACCAGGGTAAGCACAGCGAAGCGCAGCGGATCCTAGCTACAGAATAGTGGCTACACAATAGTGCTATAAGGCGATGCCACGTGGCCGGCCAAACCTGCTTGTTCCTCCGGCATAATCAATCTGTAGAGAGGGGTGCTATGCGACTATTTGTCTGCTGGTGCGTGGTCGCGCTCATGATGACTCCGCAGGCCTCGTTCGCGGCACAGGCGGCCGCCAAGCCCGGGGAGGTCGCGCCTCCCGCAAGTCCTCTCCCCACAACTCCTCCCTTGTCCGACGAGGATAAGGCCAACCAACTGAGCGAACAGGTGGGGAAACTGATGGTGAAGTGCGTGAACCTGCTTAGCGCCCAGGACCCCCTTTCGCTGGATTTTTGCAAACAGCAGCGCGACCTGGCGGACCAGTATCCTCCGCACCAGCGCCTGGTCGACAAGATGCTGGCCTACGACGAATACGGGATCGCACTGGCTGCCTTCGATCACAAGCAGGAGGCGCTGGAGGAGTTCGATCGCGAGGTGACGCTGGTGCCCAAAGCGGTCAAACCCGGGTCGCCGGAGTGGAGTACGGCCTACTGGCACCGGGCAATGATCTATACCCAGATGGGTCAGAACGATAAGGCCGACCGCGATTATCGAGCGGCGGAAGAGAATTTCCGCAAGGCATCGAACGCTGCTGCCACCGCGACAACCCAGAAGAAACGGCGGGCCATTCTGCGCCAGCATGCTGCCCTGCTGCAAAAGGAAGGCAAGACCGAAGCAGCGGCCCAATTGCTGCAAGAGGCGCAGAAGTGACGGAAGAGGCTCAGGCGAAGGAAAAGCCACGGGTGAGGGACATTCCTCGTAACGTGGAGCCCTATTACATCGCTTTCCTCTTCAAGGGCGAACGCTGGAACGATACACAAGGCGCGGAGGTGGCCGACCTGGTGTCTCGCCAGTTGGCGTTCATACGGGAACAGGTGCAGGCCGGGCGCTACTTGCTGGCAGGGCCGATTACGGATGACGGCCCCCTGGTAGGGATGTCGATCATCGCCGCGGGTAACGCCGCCGAGGCTTTGGCGATCGCCTCCGCCGATCCGGGGGTCCAGGCAGGACGATTACGGGTGGAGGTGCATTCCGCATTTTTGCCCTCGTTGAAGGAATTGAAAATCAACTACTCCTAGCCTTCTCTTTCTCGGCCTTCTCTTTCTCGGCGCGCCTGACCGCTGCTGCCATCTCTTCGAGGTAGCGCTTCGGCTTTTGCTGCTGCAGGGAGTGCTCGACCGCCTTCCGGTAGCCGCCGGAATAGATGGCGTAAAAGACGGCCAACGCGCAGCCCACCCCCAGCGCGAAGCCAAAGAAGTATCCCAGCATGATGTTGTAAAACACACCCATGGGTCAGAAGCCGCCTTGCGCGACATGGGCCCGGTGCAGGATGGGCGGTCCGGCACGTCCCCACTCGCCAGGGTCCCAGTGGAGCGGGCTCAGTTCGTGACCGCGATGACGAAAGGTGATGGGCCGGGGAGGTCCGTTCGGTCCCACGGAGTCAAAGGTAAGGACGATTTGCCTGCCACTTTGGGTCCAGCGGCCGCGCATGGTGACGTTGCCCTTGCCGATGTACTGGGTGGTGAGCATCGCCGTTCCATCAGAAGTCAGGTTAAGGGTATAGACCCGTCTTGCCGCATCGGACGCAGGTGCGCGGCCCTGGTAGACCCCGGAAATATCCGTCTCGTGGCCCCGGGCTAACAGGGTGCCGCAAGGGGCTGGAAGGATCCAGGAGAGCGCCAACAAGGAACGGGCGATCAGGGGACGGACAAGCATGACGAATGATGATAGATGCCGCCCCGCTGCCGGGTCACAGGAATTCAGCAGAGCCACGAGAATTTGGCAGTACCTGGGTCAAATGGCAATAGCCAAGAACTCCCGGGGGCCGAGCGGAAAGGGTATATGATGCGTCTCTCTATGCGACGGTCTTTGTTCGATTATGGGAACATTGGAAGGCCAATTCGTCGGATGGCTGGAGGCCGAGCCTGTGGCCGTACCAGAGCAGGATACGCACGCCCGGGTGACCGCGCTGGTGGAAGAGTATTCGACCACCCTCTACCGCGTGGCCTATTCGGTTACGCGCAATACAGCCGACGCGGAAGATGTGGTGCAAGAGACCTTTTTGCGCGTTCTTCGCCACCGCAGCAAGCTGGCTGAGGTGCGCGATTATCGCGTCTGGCTGGTGCGCATCGCATGGAACCTGGTCCTGGATCGCAAACGGCGCGCCAAAACGCGGCCCCAAGTCGATGATTTTGAAGATCTGGCACGGGTTCTGCCAGCGGGCGAACTGAGCGCCGAAAAGCGGGTGATCACCGCCCAGCGGCATGCCCGGATTCTCGCGCTGATCGATACTCTGCCGGCCAGGGAGCGTGAGGTTTTGCTGCTTTCCGCGGTGCAGGAGTTGTCAACGGTAGAGATTGCCCTGGTTCTCGACACCACCGAATCCACCATCCGCTCGCGGTTGTACCGGGCCCGGCACGCGCTCGCAGCTTTGCTGGAGCAGGAAGGGAGTTTGCAATGAGCATACATTCGGAAATCGACGATACCCTGCGGCGGCTGGGCAGTGTCGAGCCGCCCTCCGGGCTGGAGCGCCGCGTGAACCTCAGGCTTCAGAATGCGCGTAGCCGTTTTTCCGCCAGGGTGACACGCACCATAGCCACATGCGCGTTGGCGGCCAGCGTTGCTCTGTGTGCCGTGGTTTTGAATCCTGCTCTGCGCAGCCGGGCGTTTCACCATGGCTCGGCCGCTGGTATGCCCGCGGCGAATCCGCGCGTTGTGGCCCCGGTCGCAGGCGGGTTTGGCACCGCCTCGGCGGTCCACGTACCGGTGGAGCCGGTTCCGGTGCAGCCTACGCCCGTTAACCAGGGACGGGGTCGATCCAGATCGAGACGGGCTGTGCTACCAACCGGGAACGTGGCACCTTTGCCCCGAGGAGTTGCCGCACCCCATGCCACCCCTGCCGTTTCTCCCGACCCGGCGCGGTGACTAGAGCACTGCTTCGATAATCATGTGAACGACCGCCAGGACCACCGCTCCTATGAAAGCGGCGCCAAAGCTGGCTATTTGCAGCCCTGGAGTGATCTTGCTCGCCAGGATGAGCATGAAGGCGTTGATCACTAAAAACAGCAAGCCAAGAGTGAGTATGGCAAAGGGAAAGGTCACGACCTTCAAGATCAGTCCCAGGGTCATATTCAGAAAGCCGATCACCAGTACGGCCACCAGAGCGGACGGAAGGCTCACTACGCGGAACCCGGGCACGATGTACGTCACGGCCAGAAGAGCCAGGGCGCCGAGGACCCACTTCAAGAGCAAATTCACCATTGCAGTCATTTCCTTTCGAACACACAGGGAATTCAGGGTAACAGGCTACGCTAAGATGAGCACACAGGGGCAAGATGTCTGTTATACCGCCATGGTTGGCTAGTTTGCTGGTCCTGTTGTCCTGTGTGGCTCCTGCCACTTCGGGTGCGAATGGTCCAGCAGCTCTGCCCGATGCGGGCACCATGCTGCGCGAGGTGGAAGCGCACCAGAAGCAGTTAGACAAGATCCGGGAAAACTATACTTTCCGCGCGGTGCAGACCACTCGACAGTTGGACAGCAGCGGGCACACGAAGAAGGTTGAGACCGAGGAGCACGAGGTCTTCTTTGTGAACAGCGAGCAAGTGGAAAAACTGGTGCGCAAGGATGGCAAGGACTTGACTCCGGAGCAGGCCCGTAAAGAACAGGACCGAGTCAATAAAGAGGTTCTCAAGATCTCGAAACCTGGGTACACGAATCCGGACAAGGATGAAATCACGGTTTCGCGCCTGCTACAGATTGTCACGTTTTCCAGGCCGCGACGGGTAGGTTTGAACGGACGCGACACAATCGCTTTTGACTTCGCCGGGGATCCACACGCCAAGACGCATGGCCGCGGCGAGGACGCGCTGAAGAAGGTGAGCGGCACGATTTGGATTGATGAGGCTGACCGCGAAGTCTCGCGCATGAGCGCGACCCTGGATGAGAACTACCATGTGGGGTTTGGGCTGCTGGCTTCGGTTGCCAAGGGCAGCAATGTGGTGTTCGATCAGGCGCTGATTCGTAATGAGGCCTGGCTGCCCACAGCGATTGCCTTGCATCTGCAGGCGCGTGCGTTTTTGGTTGCTGGTTTTCGAGCGGAAATCGATATTCGGTTCGACCAATATAAGAAGTTCCAGACCGATGCCGTGCAGCAGCCGGGAGCCACGGCGCACTAGGTGGATGCTCGGTAGGGTTGCTGCGGATTGGGGATTAGCTACTTTTGCTGTAGCTTTTGGGCGGCGATCTGGCCGGCGGCGGTTTTGGAAGTCTTTAGCTGGGCGTAGATTTTGTTGGCTTCGGCGGGATTGGTCTTTTCGTAGAGGGACGCTAGTTGCAACCGCGCTGCGTCAGCCGGCACCGTGTCGGTTGGTTTGGCGATCAGCTGGTTGTAAAGGACAACCGCTTCGCTGCTGCGGTTCAGCTGCTGGTAAAGGTTGGCTAATGCCAGTTTGGCGAGCGACGCCAAGGCGGCACCGTGGCCATCGGAAACCTTTTTCAGATAGCCTTCGGCTTGCCCGGCTTGGCCCATATCCATCGCCGTAAGGCCGGCGAAGTAGGCGGCCGTCTTGCCCGCCTCGAAGAAACTGTACCGATCCGCGAGCTGCACAAATTGTTGATTGGCTAACTTGGCACGTGCAACGGCGGACGGAAAGGTCCTTTCCCCGGGCATGGCCGGCTGCCCCGGTTGTGCCAAGGGAGCATTGTAAGTATCCATCGCTTCACCAAAAGCCAGGTCAGCCGCGGCTGAGCGCTGGTTGTAAACGACCAATGCTGCTATCACCACGGCGATCAAAATGGCCGCGGCCACAGCGGCTTGAATCACCTTCGATCGATGATCCGCGAACCAGTCAACACTGGTCCTGGTTGCTTCAATCAAACGGTCCTGTTTAAGCGCGTGACGTGTCTGGGTATCCACTAATTTCCTTGAGAAGCCTTTGCGGGAGGGTCGCAGTCCAGCCGCTATACCGTTCGCTGTCTGCGTAAGCTTCTAAAGTTTAGCAGCGCTGAAGTTTGCGGGTCAAACGAGCGCGGTTCTGCACCCCTCTGGCAAGCGGCCGGCCGATTCAGGCGGCAACGACCGGATCTTCGATCTCGCCGTTTTCGATCTTCTCGCGGCAGTCGATACAGTATGGGGTCCAGGGTAGGGCTTCCAGCCGCTTCAGGCCGATGGTCTTGCCGCAATGCATGCACTCCCCGTAGGTGCCCTCGCCCAGCCTCTTCAAGGCCAGGCGCACAAGCGCCAGCTGCTCATGACCGCTGGTTCCCTGGCTGAAAAGCATTTCTTTCTGGTAAGACTGCACGGCCTGATCCGCAGCGTCGAGCGCGCTGTCTGCTGCAACTTCGCGGCCTTGCTCCACCGCCGAGATCATGGAGTGCTCCAACTGCTTTTCCTGCCCACGGAGGGTCTGTTCGAACTTCTGTATTATCTCGGGATTATGCACCACTTTTTTGGTTGCTCCTCGACACCTCAAAATATCGTTCCTAGTGTCGCCTAATTGGACGCAGATTGGCGGTGAAATTATCTTTCTTTTTAAGTTTTTTCTCATTTCTTTTCGAGTGCCCAAGAAGGAACACCCCGGCGGGCACAAAATACTCTAGGCTGGTAATTATGTACGAAGATTTCCACGTGATCGATCACTGGACCCAAGAGGACCTGCATTGCCGGTGGACGGCCAATGTGGTCGCCATCGCCACCCGGCACGCGGACGCGGTCGATATCCGCTTTGAGGTTAACGGGAGGCCGGTCTGGATCGCCTTGCCCGCAGTTGCCTGGGTGGAACAAAAAGAGCGCTCGGGCCACGTTATTACCGACCGCCTTGCAGCCCAGGTGGCGGGCCGCTACCTGAAGCAGGCAGCAGAGAGCGGTTACGACAACGGGCGGGAGATGTACACCATGAGTGTGGCCGAGGTTCTGGAACAGGTGGACGCCGTCATGGCGGAAGCCAGGCACTCCTCCCTGCTCCCCGAACTGCCCGTGATCTCCGGGTAGTAGCGGGGTCGTAACAGTCCCAGCGGCGGTCCCAGCGCCTGAAATTACTATCATTGGACGCAACAGGCCGTTGCTCCGACGGGCGAGCGTTGGGTAAACTCTTGCATACCTGGGCGGTAGCCAGGGAGGAGCCTCGAGTGGATTCAGTCAGGGCAACGACGATGACAGGAAAGCTGGTGGAAGGAGCCCACGTCCACCGCAACCTCTCCACTCCGCAACTGGTGGAAGCGGCGATCGCTCGGGGCGAAGCGAGCCTGGCGGACAACGGCGCCCTGGTGGCTCTCACCGGTGCGCGAACAGGACGTTCCCCGCGGGATAAATTCACGGTGCGGGATGGTGTTACCAGCGACATCGTGGACTGGGGCAAGGTGAACCAACCCTTCGACCCGGCTAAATTTGAGGCGCTTCTGGCACGGGTCGTCACCCATATGCGGGAGCGCGACCTGTACGTCCTGGATCTCTATGCCGGCGCAGATGAGCACTACCGGCTTCCGGTGCAGATCATCGCAGAGTACGCTTGGCACGCCCTTTTCGTGAAGCAGCTGTTTGTGCGCGTGCCGGGGGAGAAGCTGGCCGACCATAAGCCGGAGTTCACTGTGATTGCCGCGCCTGAGTTCGAAGCAGTGCCGGAGCGCGACGGCACCCACTCGGGCACTTTCGTCATTACGGATTTCACCCGGCGGATCATCCTCATCGGGGGCACGAAATATGCCGGCGAGATGAAAAAGTCGATCTTTGGGGTGATGAATTTTCTGTTGCCCGCGCGCGATGTTTTTCCCATGCACTGCTCAGCCAATCTGGGAATCGCGGGGGACACAGCTCTGTTCTTCGGACTTTCCGGGACGGGCAAGACTACGCTTTCCGCCGATCCGCAGCGCCGGCTTATTGGAGACGATGAGCACGGCTGGAGCGAAAGCGGCATCTTCAACATCGAAGGTGGCTGCTACGCCAAGTGCGTCGATCTGTCAGCGGAGAAGGAACCTCAGATCTACCATGCCATCCGCTTCGGCGCGGTGCTAGAGAACGTGGTGATCGACAGCAGGACCGGGACGCCGGACTACAGTGACATCCGCTACACCGAGAATACCCGCGCTGCGTATCCGGTGGAGTACATCGCCCAAGCGGTAATTCCTGGGGTTGGGGGGCATCCGAATCATGTGCTGTTCCTCACGGCCGATGCGTTTGGGGTGTTGCCGCCCATTGCACGGTTGAACCGGGCCCAGGCCATGTACCATTTTCTTTCCGGATACACGGCCAAGCTGGCGGGCACAGAAGCGGGGTTGGGTAGTGAACCGGTGCCGGAGTTCTCCACCTGTTTTGCGTCGCCGTTTATTCCCCTGGCTCCCGCAGTGTATGCAAAGATGCTGGGCGAACGGCTGCAGCAGCATAACGCGGAGTGCTGGCTGGTCAATACCGGGTGGACCGGCGGGGCTTTTGGCACCGGCGAGCGCATGAGCCTTAAGCACACGCGGGCCATGGTGAATGCGGCATTGGATGGCCGCTTGAGCAAGGTTGAGTTTGTGACTGAGCCGGCGTTTGGATTGAGTATTCCGGTGAGTTGTCCGGATGTGCCGGCGGAGTTGTTGAATCCACGCAATGCGTGGAAGGATCCTCGGGCTTACGATGCGCAGGCGGTTATGCTGGCGGAGAAGTTTGAGAAGAATTTTGCCAAGTTCGATGCGCCTGCCGGGGTGCGCGAGGCTGGTCCTGTTGCCAGGAAAGCTAAGCACTAAATTTCGGAGTTGTGGCGTAATTTCTCAGCTGTATGCAGCTTCCAGGCGCCAGGGTAACGGCCTTTGGGCGGCGCTTGCAAGCGACTAAAGCTTACCTCAGGGGCTAAAAGCCCTCATTGATTACAGTTCTTTACGGCACGACTAAAGTCGTGCCCTGATACAAAGCATCAAAGCCGTGACTCTGGGAAACTCGCGCGTTCCCCAGAATTGAATCGATCGCCCGACAGAAGACTAACTACCTTGGAAATGCGGTGCGCACAAAGGGTCGAAAGCCGTTATTTATTCCATTCTTAGCGAACCATGACTACGGGAACGCGCGGGGCTACGGTGCGTCCGTCGTGGAAGATGGTCACGATGGAGCGGGTGTTGGTGATGTCATCGAGTGGGTTGGCGGCCAGCACGATCAGGTCGGCGCGCTTGCCAGGACGCAGGGTTCCCCTCTTGGCCTGGATCCCCAACAGTTCTGCGTTGTTCCTGGTGGCGCATACGATGGCCTGCATCGGGGTGAGCCCTGCCTGGACCATGTCTTCCAATTCGCGATGCTCGGAGAAACCGGGAATACGGCTTGGAAACGCTCCTGAGTCGGTCCCAAAACCCACGTGCACGCCCGCGTCGAAGAGCGTTTTCAGGTTCTTCTGGTCCATGGCAAAGTCCGCCTTGTGCTGCGCGGTCTTTGGGTCCTGATTCACCTTCTGGACATAGGCGTCGCTGGTCAACATCGTCAGAACCGCCGGCGGGAGCGCCTCTTTGAAGAAGTCTATTTGCATGAACCCAGGGTTCTCAGCGTAGATATAGAAAGACTCGTCTACGGTCAAGGTGGGAATGTACCAGACCCCGCGGCGCTTCATGGCAGAAATCAACTCCGGGCCGGCGGGTTTGTCGCGGACGCTGTGGGCCAGTACATCCACTCCGTCATCGACCAGCGATTTGGCGTCAGCCAAGTAATAGACATGCGCGGCCACGCGCAGATGATGTTTGTGCGCTTCCTCGATCACCGCCCGGTAGATCTCAGGCGACATGGCCGGCTTGGTCCCGCCAAGACTGTCGACCCAGATCTTGACCATGTCTGCGTGCCGTTTGGCCATCGCATCGACCGCCAGGCGCGCTTCTGCCGGGGTGGGGGGCCGGTATAGTTGGTCGGGCGCGGACGGCAAGGGCGGTGCGGCGTCCGGTACACCGATGCCGCGGTCTGCCGTCAGGATGGTAGCGCCATCGAGCTTGCCCTGACGTTGCTGCTCGCGTATCGGGTAAAGAAGATCGCGATTGAGGCCCAGGGACAGCATCGTGGTTACACCGTAGCTCTCGTACTGCCGCAATTCCGCGAGCACGTTCTGCGCGGTATAGGCAGTGGCTGAGTTCAGTCCGTCGGCGATCAAAGCCAGATGCCCGTGGGCATTGATCAACCCGGGCATGACCGTATCGCCATGCAAATCGAGCACCCGTGCATTTGGGGGGACGGCGGCGGCGGCAGACTGAACAGCCTTGATGTGATTGCCCTCGATCACCACGGTCGCGTTCTCGAGCGGAGCGCCGCCGTTGCCATCGATCAAGCGCACATGGGTCAGAGCGGTGACTCCTGATGGTTGGGCGGTTTGGCTTTGGGCGGCAACAAGCGATAGGGACGCCCACCCAAACAACATCCCTAGCGAGGTGCGTAGCAGCATGGTTTGAGCCGCTCCTTAAATGCCCTACTCGCTGTAATGCAACAGGCTGAACACGTTGTACTCCTTGAACCGGTCGCGTCCATGGAGAAAATCGAGTTCGATGGCGAAAGCAAGGCCGACGATCCTGGCCCCGAACTGACGAACCAGTTTCACTGTGGCTTCCATCGTTCCCCCCGTGGCCAACAGGTCGTCAACGATGAGAACATTCTGCCCCGGTTCGATGGCGTCGAGGTGGATTTCGAGTGCATCGGTTCCATATTCCAAATCGTAAGTTACACGCGCAGCCGGCGCGGGCAGCTTGTCCGGCTTGCGCACCGGTACGAAACCGGCGTTCAAGCGATAGGCTAATGCGGGGCCGAAGATAAAGCCGCGGGCTTCGATGCCCAGCACCAGATCCACATTCTCCATGCCGATGTAGTGGGCTGCCAAGGCGTCCACCAGGGTCGCGTACCCATACTTGTCTTTGAGCAGGGTGGTGATGTCGTAGAAGAGAATGCCCGGCTTGGGGAAATTCGGAATCGTCCGGATGAGAGATTTCAGAGGCTCACAATTAATGGGAGGGTGAGTCATTCGTGGCTACCAGGCTCCTTCGATCTGGAATGATTCCAGGTTTTGCGCCGTGGCTTCCTCCAGGTCGCGCTCGCACACGGCATCGACACGGCTGCCGCGAGAGCCGCGTTCGAGCTCGACACGAAGTTCGTCCAGCTTTTCCTCGCTACCCGCGACCATGACCTCGACTTCGCCACCGTCGGTGTTGCGAACCCAGCCCTTCAATCCCCGAGCACCTGCCTCCCGGTGAACAAACCAACGGAACCCGACGCCTTGCACACGACCCTTGATGATGTAGTGGCGCACCATGTGTATGCTCTTCCCCTTATGCTCGAGACAGGTAAGCGCCTTCGGCGGTATCGACGCGAATCTTTTCGCCTTCGTTGATGAACGGGGGCACCTGGACCACGAGGCCGGTTTCCATTTTGGCCGGCTTGGTGACGGAAGAGGCAGTGGCGGATTTAAGGCCCGGTTCGGTTTCGACTACGGTCATCTCCACGGTTTGGGGCAACTCGATGCCTACCGCGACTCCATCGAAGAACGAAACCTTGATTTGAAGATTAGCAGTGAGGTACTCAATGGCATCGCCCAGTGTGCTGCCCTTCAGGTGGGTCTGTTCATAGTTCTCGGTGTTCATGAAGTAGTAGTCGTCGCCGTCGGCGTAGAGGAAGTCCATGGAAATTTCATCGACGATGACGCGTTCGATGGGGTCCGGAGAACGAAAACGATGCTCGAACATGGCGCCGGTGCGCAGGTTGCGGAGCTTGGCCTGGATGAACGCGCGCAAATTTCCAGGGGTCCGATGCTCAACACTGAAAACCGTGTGCAGCTCGTTGTTGTGCTTGATGATCATCCCCGGGCGCATCTGTGTGGCAGGAATCGCCATAAAAGAAAAACTCCTTCATCGTTCACTGGATTGGCTGATGCAGAACTCTCAACAGTCGATTGTAGCGCCTTCCCTACTTGCCGAAGATACGGGAGAAGAAGCGGCCGATGCGGTGGAAGACGCCGCTGTTGTTAGATGACTGGTTAGGCGGAGGAGGCGCGGAGGCGACCGCCGGTAAAGGTGTTGGCTGAGGCGCGGGCGGAGACGCGACCTGCGGTTGAGAGGTTGACGGAAGACCAGGCGCGGGATTAGCAGATGCTGGAGGCGCGGCCGGGGCCGCAGCAGGATTCTCTCCGTTGTAGGTGAGCGGAACGGTGACCTGGGCGTGGGTCTGTCCTGTAGGAACCACAGGCGTGGCGGGAGTGGCGGGACTGGGAGGAGGCGCCAGGCCTTCGCTCTGCGCTAACGGAAAGGCCGTATCTGCCGGGGTTGAGGAAGGACCGCCGACCGGCTTTCCTGGTGGCGCAGGGTTCGTTCCCGTGGCCCCGGTACTGGCCACAGAAGTGACCGGCATGGTTGGGCAACCACACGGCTCCGGTTCATGGTCCACCACTTCGCTCAGACTGCCATGCTGGAAGTTCACGCGCTGATCCGGCATGACCCGATAGGCTCCACCTTCCAGCTGGCTGGTCACGGTAACGTAGGGCGCATCTGCGCCGTGATTGTCGACGCAGGTGTCTCCCTTGGGATTTACCCGGATGCTGAGGTCGGCTTGCCCAGGACCGGAGATAAGGATGCGCAGGTCGGGGGTAAGCAAGACATCGGAGTACTTGCCTACGACGTAATTGGCCTCGATGGCGCCGCGGTCGAGCGCCATCTGGAGCGCGCTGCTGGCCGGGTCGTCGATGGAGCGATCCTTCGCCAGGTGAACGCTGCTGGTGGAGCACAGGCGGAGTGAGCCACCTCTTTGCAAGGCGATCTTGACGGCCTGTTCTCCGGCGGTGATCTGGCTGCCATTGCCCAGTATCGTTTCCCCATGGGAGATGTCGACCGCGCCTGAAACTTGTACCTCGGTGGCGGAGGTTCGCCCGATCGGTTGCTGGGCCTGCAGCAGGTGAGCCAAGAAGACAACCGTTGCGGCCAGGAAAAATCGCATCGTCACGGCGGTTCTCAAAGAGCGAGGAAATTCCGGATCAGGTTCTTACCGTCGACAGTCAGCACGCTCTCGGGGTGAAACTGGACCCCCTCGATGGGAAAGCGGCGATGGCGCAAACCCATGATGGTCCCATCGCCCTGGCTGCTTTGTACCCGGGCGGTGATTTCGAGTTCCTCCGGCAAACCCTCTTCGGCAACGATCAGCGAGTGGTAGCGGGTGCAGGTCATGGGGCTGGGCAGGCCGGCAAACAGGTTGCGTCCATCGTGCTCGACTGGGCTGGTTTTGCCGTGCATCAACTTTGGCGCTCGTACGACATTGCCTCCGAAGGCGGCCCCGATCGCCTGGTGGCCGAGGCACACACCCAGGATGGGCACTTTGCCCGCGAAATGACGGATAAGGGGAATGCTTACGCCGGCTTCCTGAGGGGTGCACGGCCCAGGCGAGAGGACGATGCGTTCGGGTTTCAGGTCTTCGATTTGCTCGACTGTCAGCTGGTCGTTACGAGCGATGGTCATCTCGGCGCCTAGCTCACCCATGTATTGCACCAGGTTGTAGGTGAAGGAATCGTAGTTGTCGAGGACAAAGACCATGGGCGCCAGTTGTTTCAGTGTAGCGCTAGAGGCTTGTGGGAGCGTTCAGATAACCGCAGATGTCCGCAGTGCACTGACGAAAAAAATCCAGGAAGGTCCGCGGTACCGCAGGTCCCTCGGCTTCGCTCCCCCGGATTTCCTGAGGATTCTATACTCCCACCCAATCAAAAATCACCGCGGTTCGCGGATCAATGGATGTCGAATGTGAGTTCGGCGGGGTCAGTGGCGTTCTTGTCACGGTCGGGGACATCGTAAGATTCACCGGTTCCGAGAACTTCGAATTTTGAGCCATTGAGGCGGCCGAGTGCGGTGACCCTCGCCTCCATAGGGCGAAATCCATTGTCCTGGATCCGTTTGCGCAAATCACTCATTTTCAGAGTATTGCCGGGCATGAGCTGAATTCCGATCATGCCTGTTTTCAGGCTCACCTCGACTGACCTCACACCTGTCATGCGATGAACTGAAGCCCCGACACCCCGAGCGCATAACTCACAATCGAGGCCATACACCTTGAGCTGAATTTGCAGGTATTCCGCGGGTAGCGGCCGGCAGGCAAGCAGCAGAGTAAGCAGCATGAGGGCGCGTAATGTCCTTACCCGACCCAAGTCTATCTTCTTCCCTTCAAGAAAAAGTAGCTCACACCAATGACCGCCCGGATCCCCTGAGCCGGTTGGTTACCGTTCACCTGGCTCCAGGCGCGAAACATCACGCCAGCCTGAAACGCGACATCCCGGTAAGTGTACAAAAACGATGGGCCCGAAAAAATCCCTGAGCTTCCTGAATTTGGCAGCACTACGCTGTCGTCGGAGTGCGGAAGAAGCGGGATGGTGCGGGAGACATGATGCCCAGGAGGCACTGGAGTACCTGGCGGCTCCGCAGTTCGCCTGGCCTGGCCGACCCACTCGCCGGTCGTTTCCCAAAAGAATCGAACATCGGGCTTCGGGTAGTCCTTGTAAAAGAACTGGGGCCGCCAACCCAGCACGACACTGGTCAACAGCGAATTACTCTGATGATCTTCACTGTCGCCCCAATGACCGTGGGCTTCATAACCTCCGCCTACCCATGCATAGTAGGTCCGCGAAATGTGACCGGTCGCCGCGGCGACATAGTACCCAGGCTGGCGACTGAGAGGGGGGCCGTCGGTGCGTGGTACAGCCTGGGTTGTGCCGGAGACGCCGAGGTAAAGGGTGCTCTCGTTGCGGGTGCCAACTCCAGAAATGGCGTGGTGAAACCGCCACGCAACGAGGGCCTCGGCTTCCGGATCGCCGGGCATCATGCCGGTGAAGCGGCCGACAGGATGCTCCCCGTGATTGAGATGAAATGGCGCCGAGATCGAAAACTGGAGGTTTTCATTCACTCCGTAGCTAAATCTCGGACCCAGCATGGCCGTTCCGGAGCGATACATGGCTACCGTTTCGATGCTGCTGTTGCCGGCGCCCAGAGTGCTGGTGGCATAACCGAATGCGGGGCCATGGGCATCAGCCCAAAGCCGTAATGGACCCAGACAGACGGCAAACAGAAGAAGGATTCTCTTCATTCCACCCTCGTAGGAACCGAGCCCAAAAGTGTATGAGACATCCTACAGCGATTGAGTAAATCGGTGTTGCACCGGTTTGTAAACTTGTCGCCTCCCTGGTAATGGAGTCCGCAGCTTCCTGCTCGACAGTCCCCGCTTTTCGAGTTCGTACCGATCCGACTGCCCCGCAAGTTGCCAGAGTTCAGGTACCCAAAGGGTTTCCTGCTGCGACGAGTCAACAATAGCGGCGACATCAGCTGGCACAAGAACAGGGTCTTCATCAGCGAAGTATTCCGCTTCGAAGAGTTGGGTGTCGAACTGATCACACCGGGGCTCTACAGAGTCTTCTTTCGAGACATGGAAATCGGAGAATTCAGCTCCGAAGAGATGCGCTTCAGAGCAGCGCGAAGAGTGCTCTGAGCCTGTCGATGAGTGCCTTGCCCTGTTCACGTCAACGCACAACGAAGATCCACCTTGCGGACATTGGTCTGTGACCGGTGGAATCCGGTTACCCTTCTTGCCAACCAGGTGGAGCGCTACGCATACCCCGAATCCGTCCAATTCGCGTCGAGTCCGAGCTGCGGCTTACAGCTCGCGAATTGCGGTCACAGGGTTCCGGCGCATCGCTCGATGTGCGGGAAGGTAGCATGCCAGCAATGACATTGCTCCCAGGAGCATGACGACGGAAACGACGGAGACCGGATCGTTGCCGCTGATTCCGTACAACAGCCGGGCGATAAGACGTGTGAGTCCCAACGCAAACGCCAGTCCCAGCGCCAGGCCAGTGCCTGCGAGCCATAATCCCTGCACCAGCACGAGCCGCAGCACATCGACACGGGAAGCACCTAAAGCCATTCGTATTCCGAACTCGTGGGTCCGCAATTGGGTTCGATAGGCCACGACTCCGTAGATCCCCGTTACTGCAAGAACCAGCCCGATCAGCGCGAACATTCCTGCCAGGGTGCTCTGTATAACCGCGAAACTGCTCGCCATCTGGGTACACTCCCGCATGGAACGCACATCGAAAACCGGCAGTCGCGAATCGATCCCATGAATGGCCTGCTCCACCGCCGGCGCCAGGTCGAGGGGATTTCCCTCGGTCTTCACCTGCACGATCGTCTCGTACCCCTCCTGGAAAAAGCTCATATAGACCATAGGCTCCGGTGACTCATTCACGAAAATATGTGTTGAATTCCTGGCAACGCCGACAACCGTGAAAAGTCTGCCCCACACCCTGAGCCTCTTTCCCAGCGGATCCTGCCCTGGCTAGTAGCGCCTCGCCGCGGTCTGATCCACGATGAGTACCCTCGGGGCCTTTTCATCGTCATCCGGTGTAAGTTCGCGTCCTTCCAAAATGGGTATATTAAGGGATTCGAAATACCGCGGGGACACCTCGGCATGGTACACCTGCAAAGATTCATGGGGGTGCGGCACATACCCTTCCGGATACGCATCCTCGCCCTTGTGGCTCAGGGTCATCGGAATCCAGTCCGTAAGAGACGCAACCTTCACGCCGGGCAATGCCGACACGCGGTCAAGTATCTTGTGACGGATCAACTGTGTCTCATCCTTGCTGTAGCCGGCAATATTCAGCCCCACGGACGCAGTGAGAATGTGGTCCTGCTCAAATCCGGGATTCGCGCCGGCGAGATTCCGCAGTGTTCGCAGAAGTAGCCCGGAGCACAACAGCAGAGGAAGTGAAAGCGCGATTTGCGCCACCACCAGCCCGCTGAGCAATTTCCGGTTGCGTGAGCCGCCGGAGATACTTGCAGACTCTGCCTTCAGTACCTCAATGGCCGGCGCGTGAGACGAACGCCAGGCGGGGAGCGCGCCGCATAGCATACCGGCGAATAGAGAGAACACTGCAATCCCAATCACCACCTTATGGTCCATGTTCCCGTTCAGTACGAGGGGAATTGCATTCGCTGGAAAGAACCATGCGAATGTCTTCGATGTCCACGATGTCAATCCAAGGGCCACGACTCCTGCGACGATGGAAAGCACAGCGCCCTCCAGCATCATCTGCCGCACCAGTTGTATGCGATTGGCCCCGAGCGACTGCCGGATCGCAAGTTCACGCCGCCGGGATACAAACCGCACCAGCGTGAGCGTAGCCATGTTCGCGCTGGTCAGCAACAGCACCAAACCGGCGAAGGCCAGTAGAATGGGCAGTGTCGCCGCCATATATCCGTTAGCGCCGAATGGCGACCGCCACATGGGATCGAGCGTGATCCGGTTATCGCCGAGATGCTGGTCCGGATACGCCGTCACAATATGGTGCATCAGGGTGTCGAGATCCTGGGCTGCCTGGCCACGGCTCACGCCGCGCCGCAATCTTCCTATTACGTTCAGCCAGACCGCACCACCACTGCGATGCGTCATCCGCCACTCATCCGTCCCGAGGGGGTCGAGCGTTACCCACAGATCTTCACGGATTCCGGGCATTGCTCCGACAACCCCCTCCGGCGCCACACCGATCACCGTCACAGGATGCCGGGCAACCTCGATCGACTTGCCCACAATTGCCGGGTCTTCGGCATAACGCGTCTTCCAGAGCGAGTAACCCAGGACCACGTTGGGAACTGCACGTGACTCCTCTTCAGGCAGAAAGAAACGCCCCAGCAACGGCTTGATGCCGAGCACATCGAAATAGTTCGCCGATACGTTTGCAATATAGACACGCTCCGGCTGTGCATTGCCGGTCAGAGCGATCCAATCGTGATGGTAGGCAAGTATTCCGGCGAAGGTGTGGTTCTGCTCGCGCAGATCGCGATAGTCGAGATACGAGAAGGGCGGAGTCGGGGAGAAGTTCCGTTCCCCCCTCTGCAGGCTAACAAGATCGCCCGTGTCCCGCGCGCCAGGTATCGGACGCAACATTGTGCCGTCGATCCAACTGAATACGGTGCTGTTGGCGCAGATAGCTACTGCCAGCATCGCCGTCGCGGTGATCGAAAAGCCGGGGCTCTTGCGCAGTTGCCGTAACGCGTAACGGACATCCCGGCTTAGTTGTTCAAGCCACGCTTGGCCCCACATGTCGCGCGTCACATCTTGCACCAGAGGAATATTTCCGAATTCCCGCGCCGCCGCTTGTCGCGCCGTCTCTGCCGTCTCGCCTCGCGCCACTCGATCTGCAATCGCCATCCGCAGGTGAGCATCGATCTCTTCCTGCAATTCGCGCTTGCGCCGCTGAAAACCGAAGCTCGGGAACCACTTCATGACTCACTCTCCTCCGGCTTGACGTACATCACCGACCCAATCGCTTCGACAATCCGCTCCCATCGGCCCAGATCAGAGGCCAACTGCTTTTTCCCCTTGGCCGTGATTCGGTAGTATCGGGCTTTTTGCTTGCTCTCTGACTGCTTCCATTCAGACTGCACCCAGCTCTGACGCTCCAATCGATGGAGAGCCGGATACAGTGATCCGGTCTCCACCTGAAGCACATCTCCGGATCGCAAACGTAACGCCTGGACAATGCCATATCCATGCTGCGGTCCCCATTGCAGCGTTTGAAGAATGAGCATGTCGAGTGTTCCCTGCAACAGCTCGATTCGGTTCTTATACTGGCTTCTTTCGTTCATAGATGTAGACACGCTACTCCCAATGGAGGTAGATTGTCTACTTCGTTTTGTATGGCGCAGCGAGCAGCCTTGCCCACTCAGCAGATAAAAGTACGTCAGTTCTCAGGACGAAAATTGGTGATTCTGCATTGGCGCTCAATCCGCCGATGCACTCATCGAGCGTGGCTGGCCGAGAAAATCTTCGTCCCCACAATTCCGGTCGGGTCACCGGCTATCCGGAAGTAATCCCCAAAAAATGCGGTTCTGTCCGGATAGGCGACGACTCGGGAGTTGAACGAAGATTTGTACCTGCGCCGGAGCATGCGATTTGCTGCGGCTCATTAAATGCCGAGACGCGCGGATCGGGAACCGGATGACCGATCGCAAAATGGTATACGACCTGTCCTCGGCTGAGTACAAGGTTGAGGTGACGGTGCACCTCATCATCGTAGAAGGCGCCGATGCCAGTCGCGCCCAGTCCTAATGCTTCAGCGGCGAGATAAAGGCGATGGCCGATAGCACCTGCCTCAAAATGCACATAGCGATAACCACGGTCGCCATAGCTACGAGCGGCACGATCGAGATCGCCGATCATCGAAAAGGTCACGCAGGAGTTACCGGCCAGGTCCTGCCCCAGGCTCAGACCCGCGGCCGCTACGCGCTGGTCGCCAGCCCGCACCTGCTCCAACTCGGCACATTCCGGCCAGAACCTGTAGACACCGGGTTGTAACCCATCAACGCGGTGAGCATACAAATACAGCTGAATGAAACGCGTGGCGGCAAAGTCAGCCGACAATGGCTTGGCTGTGGCGGCGAGGATGGCCGAGAGCTGCGCCAATGACATCGATGGCTTTCCACCCAGGAAGTCGAGCGCCGAGCGTCGCATCCGGGCCACCTCGCCAAAGCCGCGAGTCGATGACGCCGGAGAAGGCAGCTTGATCTCACCGGAGCCGGTTGGAGCCGCCTCATCGGTGGAGGTGCCACTGCTCCCGCGGCTACTTCGTTTCGTGGCAAGGTGAAGACTGTCAATCAGTGGGTGAGCAATCGCCTCCTTCGAAAGCTGGTTCGGCCGCCCGCCGAGCCAGACAGTTTTATTAGTAGCCGCTTCACGCACTGGAATGGACTTGCCGTGCAGACTGACAATCAGCATTGGCCATTCATCCATGCTCGGGCGGCACAACTGGACCACTTCATCATCGGGGAAATGGCCTGCCGCGAAACTATCGCATCCGATAGCCCGGGCGGAGAGCGCGAGTGCCTGCCAGGCGTGTCCTATGTCGTGCAAGCAGTACCGATAGGCCCGTTCACCGTACTTCCACGACTCGCGCCACACGATACTGGTCAAAACAAATACAACTGGCGCGAAGCCGTCAACTGCCCTGGTTCCGAAACCACCGTGTCCGCGCTGCTCCGCCAGGTGTCTGGACGGATCGTAGTGATACATTCCATCTGGCCACCCCTTCAGGCCCCGTGTCAGGAAGTGGAATTCCGTCGGGTGCAGATTCCCGGAGGACGGATTCACTCTTAGCGCATACCTATCTCCGGTGGATGGGACAAGTTTGGACGCGCTAATCGCAGCGGAATAGAAGAGTAATTGCGAGAGAAAAGGTGGTCCATCATCCGCAGGCGTGGTACCAAAAGCACTTTGAAGCACGTCGATAGCTGGCATTTCAGGGGCTGGCGGATCTGCCGGCAGATCGAGGACGGGCACGCCCTCGTAATGTCGAAACGGATCGGGCATGTTCGCCCAGTCGAGAACCCGCGGCGCTCGCCTCAGAGATTCAACGCTATGCTTTGTAGCTTCGTGATATTCGCGCCACCTCATTGCGGGTTGACGACCTCCATTGATACTGATGCTGGTAGCTCGCAACAAGGCGACATTCCACTTATTGAGGAGTGCAGGCCAAGCTGCCGGTGAACCGGGCAACGCCTAAGCGGACAGCCGGAAGTGATTCGGTTACTTCAGTATCGCCGACCTCCCGCTACTCAGTCGTTGAGCGCATTGGGCTGTCATCGTTAGTTTTCGTTTGCAGCTAGCCGCGACGCAGTCGCACGTACGACTATTAACCCTAGAGAGGTGAACGATGAGCAAGCCCGATCGGAGTGGCGCAATCCGTTTTGCCGACGCGAAAGCGCGAATCCCCAGTCCTGAGAGCGACCACGCCGTGAGCCTTCTTGAGCGTGGCACCCTCAAAGTGAAACTCTCGATTCCCGTGCGGCCGACCGTACAGACTCCTCACACACAGGATGAGTTGTACTTCGTGGTGCGTGGCCGGGGTGTGCTGGTTCACGATGGCAAGAGAGACCCGTTCGAGGCAGGCGATCTGTTATTTGTCGCCGCAGGGACGGAACACCAAATCGAAGCTTTCACTGACTTGGCTGTGTGGGTTGTTTTCTACGGCGTAGAAGGTGGTGAGGTCGCTGTGTAGAGCGAGAGTTTCGAGCGGGCTGTTCGGCCGTTTGGTCGTAGGCGGGAGTGCTTTCAACCGGGATCAATGTTCTGATTCAGGTGAAAGAAATTGGCTGGATCGTACCTTTTCTTGAGCTGGACGAGACGCTCGTAGTTCGGTCCGAAAACGCTTTTTGCAGCGAGCGGCCCGCTTGAGGCCATGTAATTGGCATAGATGCGCCCTCCGGTGTAGGGCTGCAAGAGCCTAAATGTCTCGTGTACCCAAGGCATGCACCTGGAAGCATCTGTGGGACTCTTCCACTCGGTCCAGAAGCCGAGCTGCACGGCGCCGGGCTTGCGCAGCGAGAATGCCGTTGCATTTTCGGGGACCCGGCACACTTGTCCATGCATGTAGTGATCGAAATTAAAAGCCGTTTCGCAGGCAGGTGGTCGCTGTGCGAATCGATCGACGATCAGGTCGATAACTTCGTCGGAAACACGCTCAATGTACGTTGCTTTCACGAATTGAAATTTCCAGGACATTTCCCAGTCACCCATCGCATACGAGTCTGCATACGCCCGCCGCTTCAATGAGTCGTGATCGGGTGGGCTGATCTTTCGGAATTGGTTGAGCAGGTTTTCTCCTCTGTCTAGATTGCCGGAGTAGACAAACTCCATAGAGAACTGCCCATCGCGATCGGTCCTCAGCTGGCACTCAGCCTGCAGTTCGTCGGGCGCAGTGGACATCAAGTCACGAAACGCCCGGAACATGTCTCGGGCCATTTTGACGGGATAGATGAAACTGCCTGCGAGCACTTCGCTGACCGGATGCAGCCGATATTGAAACTGCGTGACCACTCCGAAGTTTCCACCACCGCCACGAATCGCCCAGAAGAGATCGGGATTCCGACTTGCGTCGACATCCAAGATCTTTCCATCCGCGGCGATCAGTCGGGCTGCCAGGAGGTTATCGCAGGTTGCTCCGTGCAGTCCGGAAAGCCAGCCCAGGCCACCGCCCAAGGCAAGTCCCGCGCCGACGGTCGG
The DNA here is from genome assembly GCA_049693715.1 of Acidobacteriaceae bacterium. Lineage (GTDB taxonomy): Bacteria > Acidobacteriota > Terriglobia > Terriglobales > Acidobacteriaceae > PALSA-350. The sequence goes on from JBAVQC010000032.1 coordinate 24,607, forward strand.
GCACTCACCGAGCACGGGCGCGAGTCCAAAGCGGGCGGTCGATGCAAGGATCTCCCCGGCGTTGTTCCCCGTGCTCACCAGCGCTGTTTTACTTGCGGGATCGACTGTGACACTCTTCATGGGCGAGAGGTCAATCACCATCCCGCGATCACAGGTTCCCCATCCAAGAAAGCTGTGGTTGCCGGAACGAACAGCAATCTCGAGCTCATGCTCGTGGGCGAAATCAATGCATCGCAGAACGTCCTGCTCGGTCTTGCATCGAGCGATCATTGCCGGCCGCTTGTCGGTTTCCGGATTTTGCGAGGCGACCGCGCGTGCTGTGTCGTAGTCAGGACCATCGGGCAGGATCAAGCTCCCGCTCAGCTTGCTCTTGAGACGGTCAATGGATGCAGGGTCAATTCCCGAGCGCGAGCCTGCAAGCCATGTTCCACGACCTGCGCCAAGGACGAATGCCCCTGCCAACTGCGTGGACCGCGTGACAAAAACGCGCCTACTCTGCATGGTTCCCCTCGTGCGCATGATTATGGGATTCGCCTCTTGTCCACACTGGATGCGTTCAACTGTGTCATCAAGCCTTGAACATCCGGCATCCCCCACTGCTCGACGATCTTTCCACCTGCCAAACGAAAGATATGAAATTCTTCGATGGTGACCCTCTTTCCGGTTGGCGCGATACCCGCGAACTCACCCAGCTGCGTTCCTGTAGACGTGATCCGTATGACCACCCTGTCGCCCTCGGCGATGATGTCCTCGACCTTCTCATGCCAGTCGGGGAACGAGGTTCGATGGCTCAGAACAGCACTCTTGATGCCATTGAGTCCCGTCCACTCGATTCCACCGACAAAGTGACAGACGAAGTCAGGTGAATACAGCTCGTCTGCCACAGAGAGGTTGCCCTTGCTCCATAGTTCCGCTTCAGAGCGAAGCAGGCCATGGAAATGACAGAGTATGGGAAGGGTGGAAATCCCTTCGGGATTCCCACATTCCCACGGCCTCGACTGTTGGATATATGTCTTCTCATGTCCCTCAAGTCGAACCATCGCCTCCGCGAGGGGCTTGTAACGGATGTCTCAGGTCCACAGCGTAACGGATGTCCCGGTACACTCAGGGAGCTCCGCCCCTCGCGCCCGCAAGGGGTTTCCCCAGGCTTCCGCGCTTTCGCTCCGCCCTTTCCACTCCCGCTATCGCTCCGTTTCAAGGGTGGGAGATCCCCCTCCCCTTGCAGTTGCTACCCCCCGCCTTCGCCAGG
>JBAVQC010000033.1:0-5991 GCA_049693715.1 Acidobacteriaceae bacterium
CTCCCTATGTACAAAATGTTAAACCACATAGAATCAACAGCAGATTTGGGCCGCGTTTTGTTCATTGGTTTCATGACCTCGCCGCAGGCGAGGTCACCGGCTTGGGATGACAAAGGAATGAGTGACATTCTGATGGAAAGTGGTTGCCCGGACCGGAGGCGTGTTTTAGCAGCCTGTTAAGAGCTTTGCCGGCTGCGGGTTCCAAAGTTTCGCGTCCAACCGAGGAATCGCATCAGTTGGGCCCGTTCCTTCCACAGGAATAACCAGAAATACCTGGCGTCGATGGTGTCAGCTTTGCGGCCGGAATAGGTTTCGATACGCCACTTGAGGTATTCGCTGCGCCAAGGGGCGAACCGATGGCCTCTTGTCGCATTCCACAGAAAGCGGATCGCCATGCCAAGGCGCCTCTTCACAAAGTATATCTAAACGGAGAGTGACGGAGAGTGACGGCGTGGGGTCAGGCTTTGGGCTCCAGCATGTGCGCGATCAGTTTGTCGGCCAAATCTTCGGCGCTGACGCGATAGGTTCCGTCGGCCACTGCCTGCTTTAGCCTGGCAATCTTTTTCAGGCGCTCTTCATCGATAAGGTCCTCGATGACATGGAGAGAATCCGCGGCAAGCCGGTCACTTGCCGATGGGTCGTCGCGTGTTGAGAAGTTATCACGATGGTCCATGTTGGACTCAAGCGTAGCATCATCTCGATCCAAATGGGGACTTTTGGTAACCTGAGCGACCGCCATGGTACAAGGATCTCAACAATCATTCCTGGAGATGGCAGAGCGGCGGGAAGAGGGCGAGGTGCCGCCCGGCGTATCCGGCCGTGCGGCGAAATCAGCGAGACGAGCGCGAAGGTGCATTACGGCGGAGGCATGGATCTGCGATATCCGGGACTCGACAACGCCCAGGATGAGTCCGATCTCTTTCATGGTGGTTTCCTCGTAGTAGTAAAGGGTCATGACGAGGCGTTCACGCTCGGGCAGGTCGCCGATGGCCTCAATCAGCCGTTCACGCATTTCTGACTGGAGGTAGCGAAAGAGTGGATCATCTTCCGGCCGGTTGGGCAGGTAGACCAACTCTTCTTCGCCCGAGTCCTCGCTGCGTTCCGAATGCAGGGTGCCGATTTCGAGGCCCTTGAGTTCCCCCAGCAGTTGCTGATAGGTGGGCAGATCGATGTGCATTTGGTGGGCGATTTCAAGGTCGTTCGGGGCGCGGCCGAACTGGGCCATGAGAGTCTGAATTGCCTGCTCGATGGCACGGCCCTTGCGCCGCAATTCCCTGGGGCTCCAGTCGAGGGTGCGCAAGTTGTCCAGGATGGCGCCGCGGATGCGAAATTGGGCGTAGCTTCGGAACTGTACTTGCTTGGATGGATCGAATTTGCCGAAGGCGTCGAGCAGGCCTACCACACCTGCGCTGTATAGGTCTTCAATGGGCACATGTTGCGGCAGTCGCTCATGGATGCGACGAGCGATAAAGCGCACGATGGGTAGATGCTCGATCATGAGCTTTTCCTGTTCGGCGGTGAGCAGATCGCCGGTGCGCGGGCCAAGCGATGTTGGGGGTGCGGCGGCAAGAGCTTCTTTCTTTGCACTGTCAGGGACGACATGGGCTACCGCGCTCACGTCTTGCATCGAAACTCCACCCCGCCGAGGACGCCTGTGACCTTTTCCTGCTTCCTGCATATCACCATCCAACCTATGTTCGAGAATGTTTGAGAATGTTCGAGAAACAGACCCTGGAAATTTGAGAACCCCTAAAGCACTGCTGAGGTACAGCTGTCTTTGAACGAAAGCACAGGCTGGTCAGGTGTGTGGTCGATGCCGATTAGAGGAAGCTCTGTTTGTCTCATCGGCGCTGCACAGAGGCACTCGATTCTGCCCTGGTTAACTTTCTAGTGCCGGCCCTTTCGGTTTTGCCCGTTCACTCCGCGGTCATCAATCCGCGTCGCATCTCTACCCTGCATCGCAATGAGTGGTTGAAACAAGGTCCGCGAGGACATTCCTTGTTGCGTCGTTTCATATCGGGAGGAGCCGGAGAGAAATCGCTCCAATTCGAAACAACGGTTGTAGCAAGGTGACCGCGGCTCGGACAGCGCCAAAAAAAAGAGTTTTATGGTTCGCTTTTTGTTCGCTATAATGCGGATATGTCAGTTACCCGCAGGCAAAAGGAAGTGCTGGACTTTATCAGCAACTTTGTACAGCGCAACGGATACTCCCCGTCTTTTGAGGAGATTGCTCGAGGGCTGAGCCTCAAATCTTTGGCGACGGTGCACAAGCACATTACCAACCTGCAGAAGAAGGGGCTTCTGCAACGGGCTCACAACCGCAGCCGATCGATCGATGTGCTGCCACCCCGCAGTAAGACGCGGCGTTCGGATCGGTTGCCGTTGTTGGGGCGAATCGCCGCAGGGCTACCGGTCGAATCGTCGGAGACCAATGAAAGCATCGCGCTGGGTGACATCATTGGAAACCGCGAGGTCTTTGCACTCCAGGTGCGCGGGGATTCCATGCGCGATGAGCACATCGTGGATGGCGATTATGTGTTGGTAGAGCACACCAGCACTGCGCGCCAGGGGGAGATTATCGTGGCTCTGGTGCGCGGCAGTGAAAGCACCCTGAAGCGGTACTACATTGAAGGGACCATGGTCCGGTTGCAGCCCTCCAACGCTGAGATGGAACCTATTTACGTTCCTCTTTCGCAGATTGCGATCCAGGGTCGTGTTCTGGGTGTTTTGCGCAGATATGTTTGATTGGCCACAGGCCAAGGACACCAGGCTGCGCCCTGGCTAACGACATTTTCAGGAAGTAGGGTCCACACAGAAAGCCCTCCGCTGCGGTTCCACGGCAAGCCGTGACAGGGGAGGGTCGATTTTCTATTGGGGAGTCGGTTGCGCGACGCGACGGGACAAGTTGCACGGATCCCAGGTCTCAGAAGCGAGGCCTGGGACACGCTTGCGTTTTCACCCTTTCGAGGCTGACGAAGACGCGACTGCTTCGACGGCGATCAGCTTGCTGATGCTCTGGTCGATCCGGTCTTTGGCGACAAAGCCGACGATCTGTTCCGCTACCTTGCCACCCTTGAAGAGCAGCAGGGCCGGAATGCCGCGGATGCCGTAACGCATCGGCGTTGCCGAATTCCGATCCACGTCCATCTTCATCACCTTGAGCTTGCCAAGGTACTGAGCGGCTACTTCGTCCACGACGGGCGCTAACGCCCGGCAAGGCCCACACCAGGCAGCCCAAAAGTCGACGAGAACAGGCTGGTCAGACTGCAGCACCTCCTGCTCAAATGTCGCATCGTTTACTTCAAAGACCCCTGGTCCTGCCATGTTCCTCCTCCGCCTTCCTAGCTGAGCATAGCATCCATGCCACACTGCCAGCCTCAACTATTGATGCGGAACCTAGCCAAAAGGTGCATAGGGGGTAAAAGCAAAAGCGCCCGGGTCTCGCAGCCACAGGCGCTAGAGCAGCCCTCCCCCAGAACCGCCCACGAGGCGTGCTTAGCAACCGGCGTTGTAAACAGAACTTAGGTAATTATTTATTAATCTTTGAGGAGCTTTCACCCTGCGCTACTCATGCCGGCACCCTGGCGGCAAAGGCCGGCGGGCAGGAGTTCTACAGGACACACGGGACGCGCGAGGTCTAGAATCGCTTCCCTCAAAGTTGCTTCCTGGGTAGTTTGCGTAAGGAGCATGACCGCGGGTCCGGCGCCGCTCAACGTAACGGACATCACTCCAAGCTTGCCCGCCAACGGCAACAGGGCGGGGAGAAGAGGGCAAAGCTCCCCACGGTAGGGCTGGTGCAGGCGGTCAAAGGTAGCCAGGTGCATCAGATCCGCCCTGCCGGTGGCAAAAGCTGCGGCTAACAGGGCAACGCATTGCACATTCGTGACCACGTCCTGGCGGGGATAGCTTTGGGGCAGAATGGAACGTGCCTTGGAGGTGGCTACCGGAGTTTCAGGAAGAACGAGAAGGGCCCGCCAATCTGGGGGAGGCGGGAGAGAGATGATGGCTAGTTGCTGGGCATTGGCGGCAATCGTCAGGCCACCATGCCAGCAGGCCGCGACGTTGTCGGGGTGGCCTTCGAGGCGGACGGCATAATCGACGATCCGGCCTGCATCCCAACCGAGGTCTCCGAAGGCCGAGGCCAGGGCGACTGCGGCCAGTCGCACTGCGGCTGAGGAACCGCAGCCCATGCCCACCGGAATGCCGTTGCGCATGCGTAGATCAAGGGGCACAACCTGCCTCTGTTCAGTGGCGAGTACCGATTTGTAGGTCTCTACCAGGAGATTTCTGGTCAATCCGCCACAGACGCTCCGGTTGCGCCCGGTGGCGTGAATGGAGAACTGAGTGCCGGGCGTGGCGTCGATCTCGAGAAAGAGTTCGAGGGCCAGCGCCATGGCGTCAAAACCCGGACCTAGATTCGCCGAAGTAGCAGGGAGCCTCAGGTGCACCGTCTTCATGCTTGAATCGCCGCCTCGAGGACACGAAGTACGGCGTCGGCAGAGGCCTCCAGCGAGACCGTGGCCCGACTCTTCTTAGAGATTTCCCACTCCAGTCCAGCGGTTTCTTCCTCACGTAACAACGTGCCCCGGTGAAAATCGATAGTGAACTCAGAATCTTTGAGGGTGTGCCCGGTGAGCACCAGCACGACGGATTCGGCGCGGTGGATTCTGCCGTCACGCATCAGCTTCTTCAAGCCCGCCAGGGTGACAGCGGATGCCGGCTCGCAGCCGATGCCCTCCTGACCGATTTCCGCCTTTGCCAGGGCAATTTCTGGTTCGCTCACTTGTTCGCAATAGCCTCCAGTTTGCTGGATCACGCGTGCCGCTTTGCGCCAGGATGCCGGGTTCCCGATGCGGATGGCGGTGGCTCGAGTGTTCGCCTGCACGGGTTGGATCTCTTGCCCGCCGTAGTGCAGGAGGCTGGTGTAGAGGGGGTTAGCGCCTTCGGCTTGCACCACGGTGATTTTCGGGACTTTGGTGCTGAGTCCTAAATGCATCATTTCCAAGAAGCCTTTGCCCAGGGCGGAACTATTGCCCAGATTCCCCCCGGGCACGATCACGTGGTCAGGAACTTGCCAGTCGAACTGCTCGGCAATCTCAAGAGCTGGTGTCTTCTGGCCTTCGATCCGGTAGGGATTGACGGAGTTCAGCAGATAAACGGGGGCGCGCCGGACTACTTCCGCCAGTACCCGTACGCAGCCATCAAAGTCTGTGTTCAATTGGCAAGTGACGGCGCCGTAATCGAGGGCCTGGGAAAGCTTGGACCACGAAATCTTACCCTCAGGAAGCAAGACCAGACTGTTCATGCGGGCGCGGGAGGCGTAGGCCGCCATCGCGGCCGAGGTGTTGCCGGTGGAAGCGCAGGCTACCCACTGGAAACCGCGCTCGCGCGCCTGGGAAAGGGCAGCCGTCATGCCCGTGTCTTTGAACGAGCCGGTGGGGTTCATACCCTGGTGTTTGGCGTAGAGCTGGTCAAGGCCCAATTTCTCTGCGCACTGCAACAGCCGGTAAAGGGGGGTATTGCCTTCGCGTAGCGTGACCGCCTTTTCGGGGTGCAGCAGAATAGGCAGCAACTCACGAAAGCGCCATACGCCGCTCTGATCAATGGGGAGCCTGGACTGAAGCCGTTCCTGCCATAGCCAGCGCAGGGCGCCTGGATTTGGCGCACGACGGTGTCCGGTTGCGAGGGCCGGAGTGGTGGCGCCTGCCGCACTCCACGAGGGATATTCCACCTCAAGCAGTTCGCCACAATCTACACAACGAAAGTCTTTTTCTACCGAGTCGGGCAGGATGACGGCGCTGCAACCGACGCAGCGCAGTTGATGAGAAACTTCTTGCATGGTTTAAGCCTAGCGTAGAACGCTTCGCTCCCCCGGATTTCCTGTTGATGTTGGTGGCGTTGGCGAACCTCATGCGCCTTTCCTTAAAAGAAAGGCGCACACGCAGCCGTGTCCAGCGCAGCGTAGCAGGAAATCCGGGTCGGGATGACAAA
>JBAVQC010000034.1:0-1518 GCA_049693715.1 Acidobacteriaceae bacterium
AGCCCTGGCCAGTGGGATAAATACCCGCTGGATCAGCGTATCGTCCGGGAACTTCCTGGCTAAGTCCTCGGCCATGGACCCTACCAGTTTGCTGTTACCGCAAATGCCCCCCGTGAGCAAAGCAAACGACTGCGTCTGCCTGCTCTTATCCAAAGCCAACGCCCTGTGGACTACCTCCTCATTGCCCTCACATAAGCCGGCAAAACCACGGCTGGCAGCGTTGGTCAAGAGCGCATTCGCCTGCACATCCGGCGCTTTAGCCACACCAGCTTGATCGTAGGCCCGCTGCGTAGTTGCCGCCGCTTGACGGTACTCGCCGGAGAAGAGCTGCGTACCCGCCAGGGCCTGGGTGGCCAGAAATTCATCCGGCTGGGCCGCCGTCAGGGTCATCATCCTCTGCACTTCATTCGGCTCGCCCATCAGGAAATAAGTCTGCAGCCGCACGGTGCGGTCGAGCGTGCTGGTGTTGATGCCCAGTTTGTCGGCGCGTTCCATTTCGGCGCGGGCGTCATTCATCCGATTCAAGCCGATGTAGGCGCTTAACAGGTTTTCCGCCGCAATCGAATCCTCCGGCTGCATCTCTACCGCCTTCTCAGCAAAAGGGAGCGCCTTGGCAAACTCGCCCAAGATGCTATACGCCGCAGTGATGTTGATGTAGTTATCAATCTGGGTGGGGTAGGTCTGGATGGACTCCTGCAGCGCTTCCACTACCTTCGGCATGTCGCCGGTCACGTTCTGGTAGTAGTGGCCGGTGATGTAGAGCCGCTCCCGCTCGCTCACATTCTTCGAAAGCGCATAAGCCTTGGCAAAGTACTTGTCGGCCTTCGCCACCTGGTTGGTGTTGATGTACACCACACCCAGCCGCGCGTAGGCCATGGCAAAGTTGGGATCGAGCTCAATCGCGCGCAGATAGTGACCCTCCGCCTCAGGAATATCGCGCGCGCTCACGTGGGCTTTATCCCCCAGCGCGTAGGCACGGAACGCTTCCAGAGACGCCGTGGTCGCCTGGCCGAAGGGGGTGTCCAGCTTCTTGATGCTCTCCAGATCCTCGCCCAGCTTGCCGCGAATGGCTGCGGCCGCTTTGCCCAATGCGTCCAGCACGTGTTCCTTGTCTGGAGCCTGTGCCTGCTCGCTGACAATTTCGTCCCCGGTAGCAGTGTTCTGTGCGGTCAGCGTGATGACGTACTGCTTGCCCAGGTTCGCAATGGTTCCGGTAAGGATGGCTTTGATTCCCTCGCGCACGCCAATCTCCCGCGCGATCTCCGGGGTCACGGCGGTGGCTTCCGGTTTGCCCAGGTACTTGACGCTTTGCGCCAGGTGCTGCGGACTCACGATGTTGATCACCGGCGACTGCTCCAGCTCGATCTGCAGCGCCTGGTTAAGCGTGGTGTCAAACACCGGATCGCCGGTGTGGTTGATGAAGTCAGCCAGGATGATGGAATCCTTGGCCGCCTTGGGGGCAGCTCCGGCGGCGGTCTCCGCGGCCGGTGGCACAGTTGCGGGGCGCGACTTCCACCA
>JBAVQC010000035.1:0-4075 GCA_049693715.1 Acidobacteriaceae bacterium
TTGACCAGGGGAGTGAAAACCAGGGAACCAAAGCTCATAAAACCCCTTCTGCCTTCGTTGCAATTCTAGGCCAACAAGCGGAGTGCGTTCTCCCTGTAGACTTTGCGCAAGACCTCGTCGGGCAAATAAATTCCCTGGATCTGCCAGCGGCCTTGCCGCGATGCATGCGACGGATAGTCAAAATACTCATCTGCTGTTTCCAAAAATCGGAAATAGAGCCGGTACATGGATTCTTCCGGCACCAGGTCAGAGCCAAACAGGATGCGATCCGGGAACCGGAGGAACAGAGCGCGTGACGAATAGGGCTGCCGCCCGAGCTCTGAGGCCCTTGCGCTGATGTCGAGCAGAACATTGGAATGGCTCTCCAGCAGCTGTGTGGCCCGAGCCAGGTTTTCCCCGCATTCGGCTATATGCGCCGCAACAAAGGTAGTGTTGGGATGGCGCGCGATCACCCGATCGCGCTGATCCAGCAGATCCTTCTTCGAGAATTGAGATCCGTGAAAGCTCCAGTCAGGATGCGCCGCAAGCTCCTCGAAACGCTCATTACGGCCGTCTACAGGCAGGAAGAACGCATCGGGATCGGCGATATGGAACATGACCGGGATCCCCAGCGCCGCCGCTTTATCAAAGATGGGCGCAAGCCGTTCATCGTCGACGCGCAGCAGGCTACCTGTGTGATCGCGCACGCTCAGTCCAAGATTTTTCCAGAACTTGATGCCCTTGGCTCCATGGTCCACGAGGCGTTCCAGCCGATCGAAAGTCGTCTGGACAAAGTCATCCTTTTCCACGCCAGACCAGTCCATCCAACCGATCGTGGCAAAGCGTTCCGCGTCGACCTTATGGAATTTGTCCATGATCCCGATGGCCTCATCGCCGGTCTTCATGGTGATGTTGACGATGCGCTCGATGCCGCAGGCATCCATGATGCGCAGGACGTCGACCGGGTTCAACGCATCCAGGTGGTTGTGGTAGTCGATCACCGGGAAGCGTGCGCGTTCCACGGGATGCTCGGCTGTCACCAGGGTGGATTGCGGCTGAAACTCGCCGAGAGGAAGCGTGACTTCAGCTTTCGCCGAGACCATGGCCATGAAATTGTCGTTGATTTGCCCGCCGGATTTGGTCACTTGGTCACCTTCCCGGGAAAAGAATGTAGCCGCAGAAAGCTTCGCACAAGATCCCTGTCTCGAAATGCTTCTGTGCCGCCCACGCCAAGGGTTGAGAGCGCTCCGGTGACGTTTCCCGCGTAGGCGCATTCGTTGGGAGGCCACCCGTTGAGCCAGCCAAACAGGAATCCGGCGTTGAAGCTGTCTCCGGCGCCGATTGTGTCCACAGGATTCACCGCTACCCCGCCCACAGCAAATGTCTCTCCACCTACGCGAACGACCGATCCCCGCGATCCGCGCTTAACCGCAACGCAGGGAACGCGCCGGCCAAGTTCGTTGAGTGCCTCGTCCAACGTGTCCTTCCTGGTGATGCGGCACGCCTCGCCTTCATTTGGCAACAGCAGGTCGACGTAGGGGAGCAACTCGGGAAACACTCCGCCCCACTGCCCGCCGGGGTCGTCATTGGTGTCGAGCGAAATGGTCAGGCCGGCCTCCTTCAATTCCTTAAAGAGGGCCGGCAGGTCCGGTTCCAGGGCGTGCAGCAGGAACAAGGATGACAGGTGGAAGTGTTTTGCGGATTTGAGATAGTCGATATCCAGATCGCGCAGGCGCAGAGCCGCCATGGTTCCCGGATAGGTAAGGATATGCCGCGGGGCTCCGTGAGGCAGAACCAGGGTGACGCCGGTCGCTGTGCCGTCCGTGGTCACCCGTACCCGGCTGAGGTCGGCGCCGCTTTCGCCCAGCCGCTCCAGCGCGATTTTGCCCAGCGGATCTTCCCCCACCAGGGTGACGAAGCCCACGCGCGTCCCTAGTACAGCGAGATTGTGCGCCAGGATGGCCGAGGAGCTTCCTAAGGTGACCTGAAAGTCTGTTCCGAGAAGCTCTCTTTCCACCGGCATCACTTCCGGCAAGCCATACAAAATGAGGTCAAGATTAATTTCGCCTGCGATGGAAATGTCCAAAGTCTTCATAGAGAAGGTTGTACGCGTGTCCCCATTGTTTCAATCGAGCTTGGATTGCGCCAATTTGGAAGGGTTGCGGCGGTTAAGAATATCGCCGCGTGTGCTTGCGAAAATGACGGTTTGGTTAGGGACGTAAGTATTGATTGCGCTCGATTGTGAAGTCAAGACAATTTCGTTTGCAAGTGAACGTAAGCAAACGAAACTAGAGGCGGAAACCTGTGGTTTCCCGGCAGGCTCCGCAGGCCTCCTGAAAACGTCGCGTTATCAGGCAGTTCCGGAGCCGGCGGCCCGTGGGCCTTCGGGCTAGGTCTTCGATCCCTGTCAATCAACTCGATTCGGCGTTTGCGTAGGCTTACGATATACTTCCGCAGCGACCTGTTGGGGCGGATGAGGATCAAATGTCAGAATCGCTTCCAATGACTGCGGGAGTTGAGCGCCAGGACGAGCCCATTTATACGTTGCAGGAAATCCTTCAGCAGCCCGCTCTGTGGCCCACTACAGTGGCTCGGGTTCGATCTGCTTCTGAACAGCTGAGTCTCGCTCGCCGGCTATCGAGGGCGCGTGTCTTGCTGACGGGCGCCGGCAGTTCAGCCTATGCAGCCTCAAGCGTGGCTGCAGCGTGGCCCGGCGCTATCGCCGTGCCTACCACTGACTTGATCGTGGATGCAGAGCGCTATCTTCCCGGCGTGGGCGCCGTCATTTCTTTAGCCCGATCCGGCGATAGCCCGGAAAGCGCCGCAGTTGTGGATCGTGTGCGCGCCCTGCATCCGGAGATTCTTCAGCTCGCCATCACCTGCAACCACGACAGTTTATTGGCGCAATCCGGACTGGATGGTCTCATCGTGCTCGATCCCCGCACCAACGACCGCAGCCTGGTGATGACAGGCGCCTTTTCGAATCTCGTGCTTGGGGGGCTCTGCCTGGCGCAACCGGAAATCGTGGCCCAGCACACTGATTCGGCGAGCGAGAGCGCACGTTCGCTGTTGCCCGCCATCGACGAGGGATGTCAGCGCATCGCCGCCGCCATCCGTGACCGAATCGTTGTGTTGTGTTCCTCGCCGCTGCAGGGTTGGGGCAGGGAAGCGGGGCTCAAAATATTGGAAATGACCGCGGGTCATTTCCCGGTGGTCACGGAAACCTATCTCGGTCTTCGCCATGGTCCCATGTCTTTCCTGCGGTCGGATACGTTGGTGCTGTGTTTGCTTTCGAGCGACCCTACGCGCCGTCTTTATGAGGTCGACCTCGTTCAAGAGCTACGGTCCAAGAAGCTTGGTTACACAGTGGGAATCGCCGGCCCGGGCGAGCACGTCAGCGGGTTTCATGACGTGCTCCCCGCCGTCATTCCTCAGGCCCCGGACGATCTGCGCACGCCCTTCGAGATTGTGATCCCGCAGTTGCTCGGATATCACTTAAGCCTCCGCGTGGGTCTGAACCCCGACAATCCGAGTCCCGAGGGGGTAATCAGCCGCGTGGTACAGGGGGTCAAGATCCACACCGCATCGACCTAGTCTGACGTCTCTTGCCGCCGGGACTTCTTGATGAGGGACTGAGCATGGCTGAAAAGTCGTCGATACCTTCTCATGGATTCGGGGATCGAGACGGGAGTGCCGCAGGTAACTTCCAGTCGTCCCTACGGGACTTTTCGTCTCTCGAATCCCTACCCAGGGCTGCGTCCCGGGCTGCGTCCTGGGCTAAGTTCATCCAGAGCAGTCCAAATTTGCTGGCTGGCCGATTCTGTGGGGTTGATTCTAATGGTCAAGATGCGGTGGAAGCGGGTCATGCGAAATCAGGTTGAGTTTGATCGAGAAAGCGCTAGGCTTGGTGCTTTGTATCAGGGCACGACTTTAGTCGGGCCATTTCAATCTCGACAAAAGCTGGGCTTTAGAGTCTGCGTGAGAACGGAGTGGACGGTCGTGGAGCGTCCCTTCTAAGGGGAGCGCAGTGGGGTGAGTGTACGAGGGCTGGAATCGGGTTTCAAGCGCATTTCATGCGCATGGCTATGAGTTGCCA
>JBAVQC010000036.1:0-2003 GCA_049693715.1 Acidobacteriaceae bacterium
TGCGGCGCCGCTGGCCGCGCGCATCATCGACAAGAGCCTGGTGTCTGACCGCGTCATCATCGATACGCTGGTCAGAAAATATGCCGACCACTGCCCGTTGTATCGGCAGAGTTCGATTCTGAAGCGCAAAACGGGCATCGAGATCAGCCGTGCAACCATGTGCGGCTGGATCATGCGGGTAGGAGAGCTGCTGATCCCTGTTGCCGGCGCGATGCGTCGTGAGTTACTGGCCGGAAGCTACATCCAGGCCGACGAAACGCCGGTGGATGTGCAGACCCACGATGGCCGCGGAACAAATCACCAGGCCTATCTGTGGCAGTACGGAACTCCGGGCGGAGCGACGGTGTTCGATTTTCGCATGAGCCGCGGGCGCGAAGGCCCGGCCCACTTCCTGGATAAATTCGAAGGGATACTGCAAACGGACGCCTATGCCGCCTATGATCGCGGGATCGGCGGAATCAACATCGTGCACGCCTGCTGCTGGGCCCATGCGCGAAGGCGGTTTGTCGACGCGGTGAAGCTTAACAAGCAGGATGTCGCTTCGATCCGGGCGGTGGAACTTATGGACGAGTTGTTCGCCATCGATGCTCAGGCGCGCGACGACAACATGGATCACGCCCGCCGCCATGCTCTCCGACAGCAGCAAGCTCCGCCCTTGCTCGACCAGATCAACAGTCACATCCTGGCGATGAGCAAGACGGTACTGCCCAAGAGCGCTGCGGGCCAGGCCTCAAGCTACACGCTGGCGATCTGGACCCGGCTTACACGCTTCCTCGACTATCCAGAACTGGAACTGAGCAACAATATCGCCGAGAATTCGATGCGTCCCATCGCCCTGGGCCGCTCCAACTGGATCCATATCGGAAGCGAACACGCCGGCCCACGCATCGCGGCAATCTTTTCCGTGATTGAAAGCTGCCGCCGGCTCAACATCCCGATCCGTGATTACCTCGCCGACATCCTTCCAGGACTTGCAAACGCACCACTCCAGAGCATCGCAGAATTTACCCCTGGCGCCTGGGCTGCCAGACATCCGCACTTATCAACCGTGGGTTTGCTCTGACGGATACCATCAATATTCAATGCGTCGGCAATCCGTTGTTCCGAAACGCCGTTTTCGAGCACACGCAGCAGCATGAAATGTTGCGTTATAGGGGAGACGTGGTTGACCTTTCGATTGTACGTGTAGCTTTCGTCATCCCGCGCCACGATACAAGCGACTTCTTGAACGCCACGAGCCTTTAGAATTGCGAGTCGAGAGTGGCCATCTATTAGCAAAAACTTACCTGGCGGTTGTTCGAAGACGACTAGCGGTTCGATCAAGCCGATGTGCTCCAAAGAGACGGCAATCTGCTTAAAGCACGCCGTCTTCTTCATCGCCACGCTAGGCTCCGTTTGAGCGGCGATGCTGGAAATGGGCAGCGTGACAACATGTCGTTCAAAGGCAGCTCTTGCAATCGTCATATCGGTGGCTGTCATTTCAGCCGCTCCGCGAGCTTATCGGGCATATTCGAGAGGTTCTCGGCGCGCAAGAGATTTACGAAACCTTCGTCGCCCAGCAATTGCTGAAAAGCAGATGTTAGCAACAGCAGACGGTCTTTTGCCTTCTCGGCCTTTGATACGAGCGCTCTCTGCTCCCGAACGCTCTTTTCATATGCTCTCACGAGGCCGCCTGGTGTGATTTGTCTTGCCTCCTCGACCGCTGGCGCCGTCCAAGAGGCGCGTTTCGCGATAAGCTTCCGTGCAGCCGCGAGCTTCGCCCCACGCAGCTCACCACTCTGGTAGGCATGAGACAGCGCGCCGGCAACTGCGTCATTATCACCACGTGCAATCTCGATCGCGACACTAAGAGGTAGCCTGCCTGCCTCCACGTGCTCGACTAGACTCTGTCCGGCGTCAACTATTCTTTCCGTTCAACGACAATTAGATTTCCCGATGTTGATGGCGCATTGTTTTTCTATTCCCAAGGTTCCGTTGTTGCTGGCGGGCTCGTAGCGTAGCCC
>JBAVQC010000037.1:0-8212 GCA_049693715.1 Acidobacteriaceae bacterium
CTTGCCCTGGTGCTGGGTGGTGGTTTCAAGCGGAGGCAGGTCTCGGCCTACAGTTTGCTGTTGACGGGCATCGCGATCAACAGCGTCTGTGCTGCCTTCATCATTATTCTCAGCAGCTTTGCCGGCATGTCGCGTTCCTTCTCCATTGCCCGGTGGCTGATTGGGAGCATCGATGCAACCAGCTATGGCTCGCTCGGCATTCTCGCCTTGGTGGTGGGAGTGACTTCGAGTTTCATCCTGGCCCAAGCACGGAGTTGGAATCTGCTTGCGGTCGGCGAGCGATGGGCCGCCTCACGAGGAGTACGCGTGGCAAACCTGCTTGGGACAGGCTACGTGGCCGGATCGGTCCTGGTGGCAGGAGCGATCGCGCTCACCGGTCCCATCGGATTTGTAGGCTTGATCGTGCCCCATCTTGTGCGTTCGCGTATCAGCCCGGATCATCGCATCCTGATGCCTTGTGTCTTCTTTTTCGGGGGAGCGTTGCTTGCCTTTTGCGATGCGCTTGGCCGCATCGTCATCCCGCCGGCGGAAATTCCCGCGGGTGCGGTGCTGGCAATCATCGGCGGACCCTACCTGGTTTGGGTGATACGTCAACGAATACCCGTGGAGGAAATATGACCTCGTATCGCCAGCGCGTGATTCGCGCCGACGGCCGCACACTGAATATCGTGCAACACCGGGCGCATCTTTCTTATTGCTTCACCGGCTGCTGCTGTGGCCGCACGGATCGCGGGTACGCTGCGGTGCCGGTGGATGTTTACAAAGAGGAATGGACCCGGCGCAAGATTCGTAATGCGGTGCACCTTACCAAGGGTGGGTGCCTGGGCCCATGCGTGCTGGCCAACGTCGCTAGCCTGGTATTCGATGGCAAGTCGGTCTGGTTTCACTCAGTGAACAGCGCCTGGCAGGTGCGGCAGATCTTCGATTACATCGACTCTATGCTGCAGGCGGACAGATTTCTGAAGCCACCCGCCGAGCTGAGCGAATACGTTTTCAATTACTACGATTGGGATGTAAGGGAGCCGGCGCTGCCGGGCGATTCGGAGCAGCCGCAAACGCAGCAGTTGGCCGGAGGCATCGTGCTTCTATCCCATGCGGATACAGACCTGCTCACGCTGACCAGGACCAGGGAACTGCTGCCTGCGGAACTCAAAGTGAGCGCCTACTCGTTGAATGCACTGCACAGTGAGGAGCAAATGGAGGTTTTGCTCGAGGGAGAACTGGGCCGGGCGCGAGTGATCGTGTTGCGAATCCATGGTCCACTGAGCTGTGTTCCTGGCTTTGAACGCTTGCGTGCGAAGTGCCAGGAACGCGGGCAGTCTCTGGTTCTGGTGAGCGGTACAGGCGACATGCCCCCGGAGTTTTCGCAGACGGTGAACGTGCCCGGTGATGTGATGGAGACGGCGACAAGTTATCTGGCGCTTGGGGGCATGCAAAACTTCGCCGAGCTGTTTCGTTTCTTGTCGGACCGGCTTGTACTGACTGGATTTGGCTGTGCCCCGCCCAGCGTGATGCCGGAGCACGGCATCTACCTGCCAGACATGGATGCTGCGGAGATCGGCGATTGGGAGCAACGGGCAGATCCGCTGAAACCCACGGCAGCCGTTCTGTTTTACCGGGCGCATCGCATCAGCGGCAACACTGCCTTCATCGACACGCTGGCGGAGGCGTTAGAGGCGCGCGGACTCAACGCGCTCTGTATCTTCACCTCCAGTCTCAAAGCGAAGGAAGCCGGCAAGCCGGTGGTATTCCAGTGGATCGAAGGCCGTGCCGATGTGTTGATATCGACCTTGTCTTTCGCTCTCGGAGACGTCGATACCGGCAACGTGACGCATGCCGGACAGGCGGTGACCTCGCTCGAACGGCTGGGCATTCCAGTGATCCAGGCGATTTCGAGCGGTATGCCGCGAGGGGCCTGGGAGGGATCGCGCCGCGGGCTCAATGCACTCGATACCGCGGTCAATGTAGCCATCCCGGAATTCGACGGCCGAGTGATTTCGGTTCCAATCTCCTTCAAAGAGCGCGGCTCGGTAGGCCCTGCTAGCCCCAACGTTGCCAGCCTCTACGTTGCACACCCCGAGCGGGTCGATCGAGCCGCCGGGATTGCTGCTCGCCTGGCAAGGCTGCGGCGCACGGCGAATCGCGACCGCCGAGTCGCGTTCGTTCTCACCAACTCCGCGGCGAAAGCTTCTCAGGTCGGGGGCGCGGTTGGCCTCGATACACCGGCCAGCCTTCTGACCACTCTGCATGCCTTGAAGAGCCGGCGTTACCAGATCGCGGGGTTGCCGGAATCCTCCGACGAGTTGATGCAACAATTGCTCGCCAGAGGGACGTATGACGACCGCTATCCGCTCGATCCAAGGCAGGCGGAGCGATTCTCGCGATCCGCATATCGAAGCATTTTTTCTGCGTTTCCAGAAAGCGCGAAGCGGAGAATGGAGGACTATTGGGGGCAGCCGCAGGAACGGGGTTTCAGCGTTCGGCTCGCCAAGCCGAAGACCGATAAGAAACTGCTTGGCAGCCTTGCGGCCAAATTTGCATCCCTCGAAGGCGAGCCATGGGGAGATGAACAGGACTACCACTTCGCGGCGCTGAGTTTCGGTAACGTCTTGATTGCACTGCAGCCACCGCGGGGGTACGGCGTGGATCCGGATGCGATTTATCACACGCCTGATTTACCGCCCACACACCACTATGCCGCTTTCTATCGCTGGCTTGCTGCACCGCAGGCGGAAGGGGGATGGGGCGCGGACGCAATCGTCCACATGGGTAAGCACGGCACGCTCGAATGGCTTCCAGGGAAGGGAATTGGTCTCTCGGGCGAATGTTTTCCTGACTTGCTGCTGGGCGATACGCCGCTGATCTACCCGTTCATCATCAACGATCCAGGCGAAGGCAGCCAGTCGAAGCGCCGCGCCCACGCAGTAACTGTCGATCATCTGACGCCGCCGATGACCTCGGCCGAAACCTATGGAGCGCTGGCGGAACTTAACCAACTGGTGAATGAATACTACGCGGTGGAAAAGCTCGATCCATCCAAGCTGCCTTATTTGCAGCAGCAGATTTGGGACCTGGTGCAGAAAACAAATCTGCAAACGGACCTGAATCTGAAGAACATGCTTTCTCGTGATCACGGAGACCACAAGCATGAATGGGATGACGAGCTGACGCCCGAGGGCATTCCCGCGACGCTGGCGGAAATGAGCGGCAACGACGTGGCCCACCTGATCGAAGATCTTGATGGGTATCTGTGCGAACTGGGTATGGCGCAGATTCGTAGCGGGCTTCATGTGCTCGGGCAGATGCCGCGGCTGGCAGAGATGCTTCGCTCTCTGACCCGTCTTTCGAACGAAGGAATTCCAAGTCTGCAGGCGAGCCTGGCCACGGCTTTCGGTTTTGATTTAGCCGTTTTGCTGCAGAAGCCGGGCGAGCGATTGCAGGAGGTATGCACAGTCTTCGGGCAGCCCTGCCACACATGTGCGGATGTGCTGGAGATACTCGACCGCGCAGCATTCGACCTTTACACGATGCTCGAGACGTTGGGCTTTCGAACCGGGGAGATCGCTGGCGTTCAGCGCGCAGTGCTCGGTGTTGAATCCGATGAAGTGGGGAAGGTACTGGCCTTTGCCTGCACCTGGCTCGTTCCCAGGCTCGAACAGACGGGCGATGAGATCGAACACCTGCTCAACGCGCTTGAAGGAAAATATGTGCCTGCCGGTCCCGCTGGGGCTCCCACGCGCGGTATGGCTCACATTTTGCCGACGGGTCGAAACTTCTATGCTGTCGATCCGAGAGCGCTTCCTTCTCAGGCAGCCTGGCGCGTGGGCCAGCAACTCGCGCGTGAAGCAATCGAGCGCTTCCGCAAGGAAGAGGGCGTCTACCCGGAGATGATGGGCCTCAGTGTTTGGGGAACCTCTCAGATGCGTACCCACGGCGATGATATTGCGGAAGCCTTTGCGTTGCTCGGCGCTGAGCCGGTCTGGAACGCGCAATCAAGACGGCTCGAAGGGGTGTCTCTGGTGCCTCTCGAAAAACTTGGCCGGCCAAGGATCGATGTAACCCTGCGCATTAGTGGCTTCTTCCGCGATGCATTTCCTCACCTCATCGATCTTTTTGACCAGGCAGTTTACCTGGCGATCGAAGCAGAGGAGCCAGTCGAACAGAATTTCCCGCGAAAGCATTACCTGGCAGACCTCGAGAACAACAAAGAACTACCGGTGGAAGAGGCTGAGGCGCAAGCGCGCTATCGCATGTTTGGGGCGAAGCCGGGTGCCTACGGTGCGGGTATCCTGCCCTTGATCGAAACCGGGAACTGGAAAGGGGACGAGGACTTCGCGCGTGCGTTTCTTGCCTGGGGTGGTTACGCGTACGGCAAGAATGCGGATGGCGTGGATGCGAGGCCGGTCTTCGCGGAACGTCTCAAGTCAGTTCAGGTCGCACTGCACAACCAGGACAACCGCGAACATGACATCTTCGATTCGGACGATTACTTTCAGTTCCACGGCGGCATGGTTGCTTCGATCCGCGCGCTTACAGGCGTACAGCCTAAGGCTTACTTCGGCGACAGCTCGCGTCCGGACGCCGCGCGGGTCCGCGATCTCAAAGAAGAGGCCTTGCGCGTCTACCGTTCCCGGGTGATCAATCCGAAGTGGATTGAGAGCATCAAGCGGCATGGTTACAAAGGCGGATTGGAGTTGGCAGCGACAGTCGACTACATCTTCGGCTTCGATGCAACGGCACAGATTGCGCCGGACTTCGTCTACGAGGGGCTGGCCGAGCACTACGCGCTATCGCAGGAGATGCGCGACTTTTTAGCAGCTGCAAATCCCTGGGCCTTGAACGCGATTGCGGAACGTCTACTCGAAGCGGCCAATCGCGAGCTCTGGGAAAATCCGGCGCCTGAAACCCTGAACGCTCTCCGCGGAATCTTGCTGGAGAGCGAGGCGATGCTTGAAGCGCAAGGCGAGCGGAAGCGAGGGGTCGTCTAATGAAGCCGACCGCCTATCCGTTTTCAGCGATTGTTGGCCAGGACGAGATGAAGTTGGCCCTGCTGCTCGCGGCCGTGGACTGGCGCATCAGCGTGGTTCTACGCGGAGAAAAAGGGTCCGCCAAGACGACAGCGGCGCGCGGTCTAGCGGCGCTTCTACCCTCGCCTTCCCCGTTCATTAACCTGCCGATCGGGGCGACGGAAGACCGGCTTCTCGGAGGCCTGCATTTGGAACGGACGCTCAAAGGCGATCCTGCGCTCAAGCCCGGACTTCTGTCCGAAGCACATGGCGGAGTTCTTTACGTCGACGAGATTAATCTTCTTCCTGCACACCTTGGCGATGCTCTGCTCGACGCTGCCTCAAGCGGCGTCAACGTGGTCGAACGAGAGGGTCTTAGCGCCTCGCATGCGGCCGAGTTTGTGTTGCTGGGAAGCATGAACCCTGAGGAAGGCACTTTGCGCCCTCAGTTACTCGACCGTTTCGCGCTCGCTGTCGATGTCATGGCAACTCTTGATCCGGCCATGCGGCAAACCGTCGTCGAGAGGCGGCTCGCCTTCGACCAAAACCCCTCGAACTTTCATTCGCAATGGCTATCGATGGAAGAACAACTCCGCGATCAGGTCAGCAAAGCCCGCAAAAGCTACCCTGGCATTACCTGTTCAAAAGAGATTCTTGGGCAGATCAGTGAATCCGTGTGCGAAGCAGGAGTGCGCTCACTTCGTGCGGATCTCGCAGCGGTGCGCGCCTCGATCGCTTATGCCGCGTTGACGGGCGATGAATCGGTTCGCCCGGACCATGTAGCAACGGTTCTGCCGCTGGTGCTTGCTCACCGCGCGTATGATCGCGGTCGTCCTCCTGTATCGCATTCTCAACCTCCTCCCCCGCGGCCTGATGACGGTTCGCAATCTGGGACATCCGATGACAAGAGTCAACCGAGTGCGCGCGAGGGGCTGGAAAGAATCTTTGCCCCAAGAGAAGTAGAGGCCTTCACTCTGCGCCCGAGTTTTGAAGATTCCGCTGCTCGCGGCACGAGTGCGTCTACTCCCCTCTCTCAGCCCGGCCCGATTTCGGGCGTCCGCCGGACTGAAACCCCCATAGAACTTGACCTTCGGGCAACATTGAATCATGCCGTGGCGGAAACCGGGAACATCCAGCCGAGAATCGGAGACTTCCACGAGCGAGTCCGAACTCCGGCGAGCGGGACACGGTATCTATTTCTCATCGATTCGAGCGGATCTCATGCGGCACAGGAACGGATGCGGCTGGTGAAAGGCGCCACGTTGAGTCTGTTGACGCGTTCCTTCAAGAACGGTGACGAAGTTGCCATTGTTGTGTTTCGCGGTACATCGGCCCAGGTCCTACTGGAGCCATCGCGGTCGCTCCATGAGGCGAGCACTGCGTTGGAGTATTTGCCCACGGGAGGTAGAACTCCGCTGGCAGACGCCCTCAATCTCGCGAAAACCTATCTTACACCGGCAACGATGCTCATCCTTTTAACAGACGGGCGGGCGAATGTTTCCCTGGGAGCCGGTGATCCGTGGCAGGAAGCCCTCGACGTGGCAAGCCAAATCAAAACCCGTGCCTTGGTAATCGATACCGAGAACTCCACCGAACGATTCGGACGGCCTTTCAAACTTGCGGAGGCTCTCGCTGCCGAGTATGTTCGCCTGGAAAGCCCTGAGCTGAACGAAGCCCGCCCCCGATATGGCCAGGATCGCAAAGTATAAGTGCATGCGCGCGTCGGCCAATAGACCAGCAGTGAGGAAGTCATCGGCTGAAGGCCACCACTCCCTGGTCGAGATCGATGGCGACCTTGGTGATGCCCAACAATGCCGGGCTCACCAGCCCGTCAAAGTCGCGGTCTTCGATACCGCCTCCGCGCGGGACAAGGAACGCCGCCTCTTGCTGAAACTCTGCTTGGCCCAACTTCAGGCTACTTAGCCACACCGGCTTTCCCTCGAACTCACCCATACTCTTGGCCGAGTGCTCGGCGGCGCTGATTTTTGCCTGCGTTGCCGTTTTGGGTTCGAAGAGGATGAGGGAAGAGGCGCCCGTGTCCAGTACCAGGTGTACCGGGGTTTCATCGAGTTCCGCATCGACCAGAGGGAGTCCGCCCGACATCCGCAGGCGAAGGGTGTTTTTCAAGGACGGGAGGGGGCCAAAGTTGATTCGGCGCGAGCTGTAGTCAATTTCGAATGCTCCCTGGCCTACCACGTCCAGACCAATCACGGCATCGATGCGTACCGGCAGGGCTTTGTCAAAGCAAGACAAATCTTCGATCATCACGGAAAGATTTTCCCTTCTCGCTGGCCCGATCTGCAAGCTGGGCGCGATGGCTCGTCCGGCTGCCACTCTGCCGTTTACACCTGCGAGGACGCCAGGCAGTTCGTGCAGGCGGAGCTTTCGCGCCAGCCTTCGATCCAGAACCGTGTAGCTGACCCCTGTGTCCAATAGGAAATTGAGGTCTTTCCGGGGACCAGCTGAACCCCGCACCACGATTAAGTAACCCCGATAGAGATCGAACCCAACCGCGATGGATCGGCCCACCGTCCCTTTGGCACCCGGCTCCAGGGCTACCGTGAGAATCGTCAGGAGATACAACAACCAATAACGGCGACCACGCATTGGCTTCACCTCGGCGCAAAACCATGCTCGATCAGAGGGGTGGGTACCTCAATTCACTCCGGCTACCTTGTGTCTCAACTGTTGGTCAGGCTTAAGGAGACAGATGGAGAGGTGGCGGAGACGTTGATCTCCAGGCAAGCTCCGTTTGCACGGATTGCTCTCTTGAATCCCACAGATCGGGTTCTTGTGCGAGGTTAGTGGTATCAAAAACGGGGAACTGATGTTGTGGGCTCGCCGCTTGGCCCTGCACACTGATCCAAGCCAATGACCACAGGGTGAACAGAAGAAAGCGACGCATACG
The DNA here is from genome assembly GCA_049693715.1 of Acidobacteriaceae bacterium. GTDB lineage: Bacteria > Acidobacteriota > Terriglobia > Terriglobales > Acidobacteriaceae > PALSA-350. The sequence continues at coordinate 7,915 of JBAVQC010000037.1, forward strand.
ATCTCCCCGGGGAACTATAAGACCTCTTCGGCTGGTGCGGATCGAACGTGAGGAAATTCTTTGCGGAGTACCGCTTGGCGTTCGGGTCCGGAGAGGTACGCTTTAGAAATCCGAGAAGAGGGACGCGCTCCGCTGGAGCGAAGCCGAGGGATCTGCAGTTTCACCGCACCAGTAACTAATCGCAAATGGAAGGTGTACTCTCCCCTTTGTCATCCCGACCGCAGCGCACCCGGATTTCCTGTCTCGCTCCACTGGACAAGGCCGCGTGTGCGCCTTTCTCTCAAGGAAAGGCGCATGA
>JBAVQC010000038.1:0-31668 GCA_049693715.1 Acidobacteriaceae bacterium
GCGAACGTCGATCCTTGGGAACGCATGAATATCGTGTTCACGATTACATTGCTGGCCAGCAGTCCGAGCCCAAACAGGAGCAGGGCGGTGTAAGGAGTGAGATATCCGGCCTGGATGGGGGCCGTATTAAAGTTCGGCGAGACAGATAACATCAGTTGCGGGTAAAAGAAGCCCATGAGGCAACCCGCCGCGATCGCAAATATCAAGCCGCGGCTCGTCCTGGTCAAACGCTCTCTCCCTACACGGCTGTTCGCGAGTGCAGACAAGACCATGGCGAAGATGATCAGAAGCACTCCACCGCTTAGCAACCACGGGTTCCCCTTGGGAAGCTGATAGTAACTGGCCACCGTGCCGATCACGAGAGCAAGCCCCACGCCTACAGGAAAAGCGAGCGACAGCCCTGCAGCGTCGATGGCGATCACCAGAAGTATATTGGCGAGATTGAACAGGGCCCCGCTGGCGAGAGCTCGCAATACGGGTCCGGTTGACAGCGAGTGCAGGTTGGCGACAGCGCTGACGCCAGCGGAACCAAAATTGCCCAGCGTAAAGCAGAACACGATGCCGAGGATAGCGACGCCAAAAGCATAGTCCCAGTAATACAGCTCGAATGGCCAACGCTCTTTACCGGCCAGCTTTTGGGTGTTCGCCCAAGACCCCCATCCGACCATCGTGATGATGCAGCATAGGATAGCAATACTCGAATGGGTAACAATAAACATTTCCTGGTCCCTCGGGGTGGCGAATCACCGTCCATTAGTTTCTCATAGCGGTTCGCGGAGCATAGAACTTATCGTGGCGTGTCTGGAACAGCGAGGAACCCGGGGGCCTGAGACGCCAATGGCGCCGTTTCAGAGAAGTTAGAGGGTTTAGCGAAGGCGGACTCGCTGGGGTCAGAGATAGGGTTGGGGGTTAGGCCGGGGGGCGAAGGCGCGTCCTCCGCCGAGCTGGGAGTCGTTTCGGGATCGGTGAGGCCAGGCTCGTCTTCTTCTTGCGCAAGTGCAGGGTCTGGCTGGGGGTCGATGGACTCGAGGCGCTCGCTTTTTTGCGGCTGCAGGTTATCCGGAAAAGTGGAGACAATAAGCTATGGAAGAGTGGAGGCGCGGGATGGAATCGAACCACCAAACAAAGGTCGTGCAGAGCTCTACTTAACCTTTTGGGTTCCGCGCCCTGGTGGAGAAGCAACTCCGCTCCAGCGAAGAAATATATCTGTAACCGTGCGTTGCAGGCTACCTGCTGCACAGGTTGAAAATTCAAACCGAAGGTAAGCCGATGTTTCTCATTTGCCCCGACCGTCAGCACGACGACGAGGTCGCTCACGTCAAGGCTGGGGCAAATGAGAACATCAATTCCCTTCAGCACATCCTTACCGCATAGTTGTCGACCAGAACAGATACTTGACCTTGTATCCCTTGATCATGGCCGGCGGCCGCGCGGTGCCCCAAGCCTGGTGGTCCCAGGAGATGGCCTGCAGTTTACCGTGTGCAGGCTCGAAAACCATGGGCGCCGGCACCGGCTCGCCTTCCGCCGCATCGAAGGTGACCTTGATCTGATGTCCGTCATCCTGCCACCGCCCGAACACGGTGGTGGATCCCTGACCTGGATCCTGCGTGACCGTGGCTGATCCATCTTCGCCCAGGCTTACGCTCATGGTCGGAGCTGTTTTCGGCGCACGGGTGACATAAATCCCGGCAAAGCCAGGATGAAGATTGGTGCTAGCGGCAAGCGCGGCAACGGGCGAAATCGACAACATTGCGCCCGCCAGCAAAACGCGCAGGCCGGCAGCGGCTGATTTTTCAAGTATTCTCATGGCAACCAAAGGCATAGCGGACGCTCCATAACTGCAGGTTTGTGACTTTGCTAATAGGAATGTAACCCGCCTACATCCTTTGGGGAATAGGCCTCTCGAAAAGTTGCAGCCCGGGGTAACGCGGTGTGGATGACCATCGGTATCGGGCGGCCTGTCCCCTGTTGACCCGAAAGACCTTGCGCGTGTGTTGCCTGTAACGGAACGAACCTGGAGCGCACTACTCCTGGCAGAACCATCAACGTAATGATGGTTTTGAACACGATGGAGACCCCTCTCCAACGGACGCCCAAGGAGGGCTCGTGTCATGAGTTCGATTTCAGTAACCGCCGTGGTGATTCTTGTGCTGGTATCCATTGCGGCCTTGGCCCAGAAACCCGGTGACTTGTTCCGCAACTCTGACATTCGGCCCAGCGGGTACATCGATTTCTATGGAATGCCAAGTCCGCCGGATGTTCCCGCGCCGAAGACAAATCTTCCTTCGCTACGATCAGCGAAACCGTAACGGTGACGAATCCGTGGGTTTCGAGCGACGGCGGAGAGTCGTCATGCGCCCGCCCACCCGAGGTGATGAAAAACACTCTCCAGGAAAAACATTTCCAGGACAGGTCCGCGGTCATCGGCTCGGGATGACAAAGGGCAGGGTGGCTGTTGGACGGAAAGCAGTTACCGAGGAAAAAATGAGGGCTGTTTTGGGCACCTCTAAAAGTCGTGCCCTGATACAAAGCACGAGGGCTAGTGCGTGGAAGAGGCTCGATGTCTTCCGTTCACTATCCTCTTTGACTTGCCACTGGCACGTCGCTTGCTCCCACGGCCCGCCGGGGCAGGCGGGATGACAAAAGGAGGGTGGGCACCCATCCCTGGACCTTTATATGGGTTCAAGGATGGGGATTCGAACTATGCGCCGAAGATCTTGCCGGCCAAGCCAGCCAGACCGCCCTGTTGCGCGGGCTGCCCACTGTTGCCGGACAGGTGCGAGACCACGAGAGGAAGAACCACGGCGATGACTCCGCTTGCCATGGCGGGAGAAATACCGGCGCGCTGAGCAATATTTTCCATCATCGACTGGCCGAAGCCCTGCTGGACCTGGTCCGGACTGACCGGCTTGTTTTCTCCGGGGCTCACCCAGGATTGAACCTGTTCGCCGAGGCCGTTTTGTTTTAGCTGGTTAAGGATACCGTCCATTCCGCCGGGGTGCTCCTGCATCACCTGGCTAAGCGCATCGGCCATGCCATGGTGTTCGGGCGAAGCACCGCCGGCGATAGACGTCAAAGCATCGAGTAAGCCCATAATCGCTCCTTTATCGTTGTGGGTCCGGATGTGCCGTGCGCCGGTTACGATTCAGCCGTCGCCTTCGAGTTGCGGTTAGAGTACGCCGTTTGCGACGTCTCTTCAATGTCCCTGGACGCCCTTCGCGGCATCCGCATCCAATCTTCATTAGAGATTCACTCAATCAAAGAATACCCTTGGCATCGGCGGAGTTCCCCGCTTCGACCCTGTACCTTTTCCTCTCCTCGACACGCTGGTCGCGATTGAAGCTATCTTTCTTGCCAGCTTCATCGTCATACGGCAGAGCCGTTTGAGCCGCCGGTCTGACGAGCGCGATCATCTGATCCTGCAGGTCTTGCTGCTGGCTGAAAAAGAAATCACCGCGGTTTTGCAAATTGAGCGACAACTGGCGGCCAAGGTCGGCCTCTCTGCGGTTGCAGAAGACGCGGACATAACGCAGCTGAGCCAGAAGACTTCTATCGACGATGTGGCGCAGTCGTTGAAGGAGTCCATGCCCTCCGAGTGAGCTCCGGACTAGCGCCCCTTTTTTCCCAGATCGATGGGGGAAATGCCCGGACCTTCCTCGTCCATGGCTTCGACCACGCTGTCGTCAGTGGCTGCCGGTCTGAACATCGTCGAAGCCGAGGCCGAGCGCGTTGCCGATTCAGCCAAAGGGACCCCGCTGCGGGACGCGGTCCGGATCTACCTTCGCGACACCGAGAAGTACAAATCGGACAAGACCTTCGTCGCCTACTCCCACGTCTCGATTCTGAGACGTGGTTTCATCGATTTGGGTCGCGATGTTTAAGCGCGTTCGGCCAGCTAGCCAGGGGCGCAGACATGTCCTCCGCGATTTCCAGCAGGCGGTTATATTTTGCAATTCGCTCGCCGTGGCGAATCGATCCATTCTTGAACTGATCCGCTTGCCACCCAGTCGCCAAATCGGCAGCCCAACTGTCTTCTGTCTCTCCGCTACGAACACTCAAGCTGATTGACCAGCCCGCCGAGCGGGCTTGTTTGCAGGCCGCCAGCGCCTCGGTGAGGGTCCCTATCTGGTTCACTTTTAGCAACAGCGCATCGCAGGCCCCGGTCTCGACCGCACGTTGTATACGGCGCGGGTTGCTACAGAGGAGATCATCCCCCAACGTCAATGCTCGTCCGGCCATGGAATGACAAAGTAGCGGCCAGTGTTGCCAGTCGTCCTCCGCCAGGCCATCTTCCACACTTATGATCGGAAATTGCTCTACCCAGTGCGCGAGCACCTGAATCATTTCAAGGCTGTCGAGAATGTCAGAATCCATTTCGTAACGGCCGTTGCGGTAAAAATGAGTAGACGCTACATCGACGCCAAGAAAGATATCCTTGCCCGGCCGGTACCCGGCACGCTCGATCGAATCCAATGCCAGCGTGATCATCTCCTCTGCGTTCCTGCAGGGCGGCCCCAGGCCGCCTTCATCAGCCGTGAGAAGACGCATCCCATACTTGCTGAATACGATCTGAGCAGCAGCGGCGTAAACATCAGAGGCCGCCACCAGGGCCTCATCAACGGTTTGTGCGCCTATGGGAATGATCAGGACATCCTGAATGGAAACCTGCTGCCCAGCATGCTTGCCCCCGCTAAAAAGATTGATAGTCAAACGGGGCAGCTTATTGACCCGAACCCCAAGCATATTCGCAAAATATTGATAAAGCGGAATTCCCTGCTGGAGGGCACTTGCTCGTGCAAAGGCGACCGAGATAGCCAGGACTGCGTTGGCGCCTAAGCGTGATTTCGCCGGCGTTCCATCGAGGGCTATCATCCTTTGGTCCAATTCAGCCTGGTCGGTGAACACCCGGTTCGCCAGCTCGCGTTGTAGCTCGCCTCCTATATTTGCAGCGGCGCGCCGGCAGCCCAGACCACGATATCGCTTTGGATCTCCATCCCGTAGCTCGAAGGCTTCGGCGGTTCCCGTCGATGCCCCGGATGGCACAGAGGCGGAGGCCCTGATTTCCCCTTCGAGAACACAGGTAGCCAGGACCGTCGGGTTACCTCGGCTGTCAAGAACCTCGCGGCCCAAGAGTTTCTCAATTTTCGGCATAGGCCTCGACCTGTTCAATAAATCGGGAGATCAAATCGTTGACCTTTGCCGGAGGGTTTTCCATCAGCAACAGAGTAATCTCCTTTTGCCGTGCCCGTTCCTGGTGCGATAGGTACTCCAGTGGCGATTTTCCCGCCACCCGTGCAAGCAAACACCCGAGTGCGTGGCGGACGGCCCGTGGTTCGAGGGCTGTCGCCCAGTCTAGTGTCGCAATTTCTTTTGCGTAGACCTGCCAGAAAAGCATCGCGGCGTGGCCCAGGCGAACACGTGCTCGAGGCAAGTGATGTGCCTTGCTAAGAAAGTGCGTGAGAGCAAACCCCACATCAAAGGCCGGATCCCCGCAATGGACCACTTCGTAATCGAGCAGGATCAACTTGCCGCGATACAGGAGCGTATTCTTTGGGCTGAAGTCTCCATGCACCAGGCTGACCTTTTGAAGAAGCGTTTCTCGCGCCAGTGTCTGAAGAAAGCGGGCGGCTGCCGGAGTAGTCTGGGCGGTGAAGAGATAATACGGCTCCAGTCGCAAGCTCTCGAAATAAGTGGTGTCGGCAAATGTCTTGCTAACTTCAGACCCGGGCGCCGATGACTGGCGGTGGATGGTGCCAAGAAGCGAACCAAATTGTTTGAAATGCTCCGGAACAACCTCTCCCTTTAACAAGATCGATTTCCAGTTTTCGTTTTCTTCCGGAATCGCCTCCATAACCATGAGGTGATTGGCTGCATCTTCCAGCACAAAGGCGGGGGTAGTTCCCGGCGGGGCGACACGGTTGAGCCAACGGAGAGCCTTCGCTTCTACTGTGATCCTGTCAGGGCTGCTGAACCAGTCGATATCGACGCGCAATTTCGACAACGCCTGTTTTATAACCCAGCTGCGCCCACCCGCCCAGATGGCCCGAACGGCTCGGTTGGAAACGCCGCCTGGAAGCACCGCAAGTGAAGGCGCTTCGCCGGCGTTCAGATAACCGCACTGCGCCAGATAATTTCGTAATGCGTCAAAATCCTCGATGTCCAATTCCATGGATGAAGCCAATCCTGGTCTGAGCATCACCCTATCGGAGGCTATTGCGCAAGGTAGCCTCCGTCAATTACCCAATTGGCGCCGTTAACATAGCCAGCAGCAGAACTACACAAATAAGCAACCAGTTCCGCAACCTCTTCGCAGCTTGCAAAGCGCTTCACCAGGTACCTCTCAACCAGTTTCGATGGATCGATCACACCAGTGCTAATCAGATTCCTGGTTACAAATGTCTCGACCGCTCCGGGACTTATCGAGTTCACGCGAACATTATGGTCTTTCATCTCAACCGCCATCGCTCGAGTCATCGCAGCGACCGCACCTTTTGTGCCGGCATACGCTACCAGATCGGCATTGCCCGCCAACGCATTGACGGAGGCGATATTGACGATGGTAGGATCCTTTGCCACTACGGCTCCGCGTGAAAATTGACGCAGAAACTCTTTGGCCAGGAAATACGGCGCTCGCTGGTTAATATGTACGACCCGATCGAATTCCTCAATCGTCACGTCCAACATCGGTTTGTGGAAGCTCCAAGCGGCATTATTGACCAGGATGTCGGCCGCGCCGAGTGTTTTGGCGACGTGATCAAACACAAACGGGCCTGCATCATGCTCTGCCAGGTCCTTCACGACAGCAAACGCGTTGGCCGCCGATAAACCGGCCTCGTTTACTCTTGCTAGCACGGCTTGATCCACATCAACGAGCAAGACTTTTGCCCCGCCGGCAACCAACCGACGCGCGATTGCGAGTCCTAGCCCATTCCCGGCGCCGGTGACCACGGCGCGCTTGCCACTGAAGCTTGCGGATATTCCTTCACTCAAATGCCACCTCTCAAGAAGAACCGGCTCGCCCGGAACCTACTGGCGCAACGCTGCACGAATTTGGCCTGCCGTAAACGGTGCCGGAAACAGCGAAAAGCGCGAACGGCAAGTGTAACGTATAGCCGACTTCTATGATGCTGGAGAGGCCCTGGGCTCGCGGACCAATAAGAGCAGGCACGCAGTCGCGAAGAGCGGAAGCAGTCCTGCGACCAGGAATGCGGGTCTGTAGGAGAAGCGATCAACGAGAATTCCAACGGCAAAAGTGAAGCCCGCACCCACCAGGCCGGCTGCCAGTCCGCTCAACCCGGTAACTGTAGCGACCACGTCCTGGGGGAACAGATCGGAGGGCAGGGTGAGACCCATGGTGGACCAACTCGCATAACCCCATAGCGCAAAACAGATCAGTGCCAGGGCGGCATAGACACTGTGCACGCTGGCGGCGGGAATGCCCGCGAGAATCGGCAGGCAACTGAAGACACATACCCACGTTCGGGCGCGAACTACGGAGACGCCGCGGCGAATGCAATAACCGGAGATCAGGCCCCCTGTGAAGTTGCCGATATCGGCAGCGATAAACGGCATCCATGCAAAGAGGGCAATTCGCTTGAGGCTAAATCCGCGCGCATCGCTCAGATATTGCGGCAGCCAGAAAACGTAGAACCACCAGATGGGATCGGTGAGCGCGCGACCAAGGACGATTCCCCACACGTTTCGATTGCGGGCGAGATTAAACCAGCGCTGCAAGCCCCGCTGCGCAGAGACAACAGGCACATCCTGGCCTGCGCGGATGAACGAAACCTCCTCCGCGGTAACCCTTGGATGGCGGTCCAGCGGATGGTAGACCCGCAACCACATCAGCAACCAAACAAAGCCCAGTAAACCTGAAAAGACGAAAGCCGATCGCCAGCCGAATGCCAATGCGATGATTGGAATAATCAACGCCGCCACGGCTCCTCCCACGCTGGAGCCGCTATCGAAGATCGCCACTGCAAGACTGCGTTCCTGGCTGGGAAACCATTCGGCAACTGTTTTACTGGCTCCCGGCCAGTTAAAACCCTCTCCAATACCCAGCAGAAATCGAAAAGATGCAAAACCGAAAACGGATGTAGCGAAACCGGTCAGGATGTTAATGACGGACCAGAAGACCACGGCCAAGGCTAAGCCAAGGCGTGTTCCTACAACGTCAAGAAAGATACCTCCCAGGAGCCACGTGACCGCGTAGGAAACCTGAAATGCCCCAAGAATTTTCGCCAGGTCGGTGTGTGACAGATGATATTGCGCCGAAATCAACGGCGCTAAAACGGAGAAGGTTTGACGACTGATGTAATTAGTGACGGTGGAAAAGAATAGCGTCCAAACGATCCACCACCGCACCCTTCCTGAGCTGCGAGTCCTGGGCGGCTTGTCCATGCGCTGGGCGACCATCAGGTTCATTCCGAATCTCCGCCATTCGTGGATACCATTTGAGCCCAAATTTAGCTCTAGCTAACTTGTATGAGCTTGTAGCATGATGGATTATACGAGGTAGCTAAACCTGCGTGGATATTGGCTTTAAAGGGATAAAGTGTTAATTCTGAGAACTTGGTAGCGTCATCGGGGATCGAACCCGAACTCTCCGCCTTGAGAGGGCGGCGTGTTAACCAATTACACCATGACGCCACGGTGGAATAGGGCAGGAAGAATAGTATACCAAAGCACGGGCAGGCGAAACGCCGCGGCGTCTCTACTTCCCTCTCTACTCGGACATCTGCTGGCTTAGCCACTCACGGAATTAGAGTGGTGATCGGGCATTCGTCGTTTTTTGGAGCCTCTGTTCTCTCGGCACGCAAGGTCTTCAGCTGAAAGATGTCGGGCCGCGAGTAATGACCAGTCACATCGAGCGTCATCGATTCCTTGTCGATCTCTCTCAAGTCCAGTGCTGCATAGAGTATCGTCTCGTCATCAAAGCTGGGTCCCGCGATATAACGGCCATCCGGTGCGATGATTGCGGAGCCACCTCGCTCGATCAACGAGGCTGGTCCCAGCTGTTCAACTTGAGTCAGTCCCGCCGGGAGCGACGAAGCCTTCATAATCTGCCCAACCGCTAAGACAAAACAACGGCCTTCAAAAGCATAGTGACGACTGGCAATCTGGTGCATCTCAGTTACCGTTGGCCATACTGCAACGTGAATCTGCTCACCAAGACCGTGCATGTGCTGTCGAGCCAATGGCATCCAATGCTCCCAGCAAATCAATCCCCCGACGTTTGCGTGATGAATCTTCGCACAACGTAGACCGGCGGAGTCTCCGTTTCCCCAGACCATTCGCTCTGAGTATGTTGGAATCATCTTCCGGTGATGATTCGAGAGGAGTCCATCGGGCCCAAAGAACAAAAGACTGTTGTAGAGGGTGCCGTGACCAGGAGCATTTTGGATGCGTTCATTCACGCCGATCACAATTCCCAATTGCAGCCTCGCGGCCGCTTCCACCAAGGCACGACTCTCCGAACCGGGAATAGCCACGCTGTTAGCCTTAAGGTGTGCGAAGACCTCTTTGACAGGCGCGCTGTTCCAAATTGCAGCTCCTGGACAGTAGTCGAGCCACGCAGGATATCCGGAGAGAAAAGACTCCCCAAAGCAGATGAGCTGGGCTCCGTTACTTGCTGCCTCCTCAATGGCGGCCAGAGCGATCTCAAGAGACGCGGCTAGATTGAAAGGAACAGGCGCTGCCTGGGCAATTGCAACTTTGATGGTCTCGTGACTGTCAGCTTGGTGGCTCATAGTTCTCATACATTAGAATATATCTTTAGCCCGATCATCTCGCGTCCGGTCGGATTCACATCGGAGGTGTTGGGCCCACCTGCCCACGCTGTTGACTCGCTCAATGCAATTCGCTCGGCTTTGACGTCTCCAACTACCATGCCCGCGAGCCTCCCATTGCCTATCGGAAGAGCTTCGAGCCAGCGCTTCGCCTCTTGTTCATACCAGAGGGTGTCGCTTGCTTCAGCCTCTCTAGCGAGCTCCACAGGAATGCTGTGCGGCAAAGCGGCAATGGCCACACTACCGCGCAGAAACTCTCGGCAGGTGGGTTTCACGCCGCCTCCTGAGCGCTCACTCGGAGGGCGACGCAAATTACTGGAAGAGAAGGATCGGGGTCATCAGATTTCTCGCCAGTTGAGCGCCTGTGATCGACTGGTCAGGGAAGCCTCGATCGGGCCTGCGTAAATACATGAGAAAAGGATTGTTCTGTAAATGCGGATTTCGCCGTAACATGGAACCTGCTCCGGTTGTCACGATTGCAAAAGCCTATGGACAGTGTCCCTAAAACCGCTGGCATCAAAGAAATAGCTGAGGCGCTCGGAATCTCGATCGGAACCGTGGACCGAGCCTTGCATGACCGCAGAGGAGTCAGCCTCAAGACGAAGGCGAAAGTTCAACAGGTCGCGACCGAATTGGGATACAAACCCAATCTCGCGGCTCAGGCTCTGAAGCTCAATCGCCGCATAAAAATTGCAGTTGTGCTCCCCAAACAAATCTCTCACTTCTTCGATCCCCTGCGAGCCGGCATTCGCGAAGCCGCTGCCGCGGCGGTCGGAATGCACGTTGAGATCGTGTTCCACGAATATGCACGTCTCGGCTATGGTGAATCGGAAATGCTCGAGGCCAGATTGAAGGAACATAACAACGGCATCATCTTCACGCCGGGGAACCCACGAAAGCTTGATCCGATCATCCACCGACTGACGGAGCAAGGAACAGCCATGTTCTGCGTATCGACGGATGCTCCCAACAGTAGCCGGATTGGGTTGGTATCGACGCATGCATACACGAGCGGAGCGCTCGCCGCCGAACTGCTCGCTCTCAAGCTCACCCGAAAGGCACATGTCGTCACCATCACGGGCGAACTTGCGACGCTCGACCACGCCGAAAAGCTGCGAGGCTTTGCGGCCACGCTTGCGATGAACGCCCCTCATCTCAGCCTGCTTCCGGCAATCGAATCCCACGAGCGGCCCAAGGAAGCCTATCGTCAGACTCTCGCGCTTGTCCGGGGTGAAATCAAGCCGCAAGGGCTGTACATAAGTACCGCCAACAGCGGGCCGGTTCTTCAAGCGCTTTCCGAAGAGGACCTGCTGGGCAAAATTCAGGTCGTCACGACGGACCTCTTTCAAGAATTGGTGCCTATGATCGAGAACGGTCAAATTCTTGCGACGCTTTATCAGAGACCGTTCACTCAAGGAAAGGTCGCCTTTGAAAGCCTCATCACTTACCTCGCCGCAGAGAAGAAGACCCGTCCGATAATTCGCCTTGCCCCGCATATCATCTTCCGCAGCAACCTTCCTCTATTCTCAGACCGTGTGTCCAGACTTACGAGCCCGGAGCATTCCTGAGTGGCATACGATCGCAGCCTCAGTGAAGCTGGAAGAACCGCGCATCTGGTGTGTTGTTTTGGGAGTCATGCAATTCGGGCCGCCACCAGGCGCAAACGGATCGGCCACCGCAATGGCACCGAACGCTATCGACTAGTTCGACGTCAGAACTTTGGCCTCAATCTCTTCGAGCGTCTTGCCCTTTGTCTCCGGGACAAAGACAAAGACAAAGATCGCTCCAAGCATGCAGATCGTTCCGTATCCAAGGAAGGCGCCTGAACTGCCGAGCGCGCGTTCGATGAGAGGGAAGGTATAGGTGAGCGCGAAAGACGCTACCCACAGGGCGCTCACGGCAACTGAGACGGCCCTGGAGCGTACATGGCTCGGGAATATCTCCGATATGAGAACCCAGGTGACAGGAGCCAAGGTTAATGCATAGCAAGCGATCGCACTAAGCGTCAGCACCAGCACTGCGCTGCCGTGCAGTCCGGCCCGGTAAGCGAATCCCGACAAAAGGTGGGAAACGCCCACGCCGATACATCCGAGAAGCATCATGGGTCGTCGTCCGACGCGATCCACGATGAGCATGGCGACTACGGTAAAGATCAGATTGATCGTGCCGGTAATCACGATGTTGAGCAGGATGTCATTTTCTCCGTAGCCGGCACTGCGGTAGACCTCCGCGGCATAGTTGAACAGGATATTGATCCCTGTCCATTGCTGCAGCACAGCCAGAGCAGCTCCGATGAGCACGATCTTCCGGACCCCGGGCACCCAAAGCTCTCGCCAGGATGTCTGCACGCCCTCTTCCGCTTGCAGATATCCTTTGATAGCCGTCACCTCGCTAAGCGCATAGGGGAGCCCGCCAACTCGTTTCAGGACTCCATAGGCGGCATCGCTCTCCCCCCTCGCCAACAGCCAACGGGGACTCTCGGGAATGAAGAGGGACATCAACGTGAACATCAGCGCGGGAATTACGACTGCGCAAAACATCCAGCGCCAGCCATACTGCACGTTCCAGGTTTGCAGGAATAGAGCGTGACTGATGTGATCGGGGATGGGGCGAGCGATCTTCCAGTTCGCAATCTGCGCCAAAAGAATACCAACCACGATCGCAAATTGATTCAGGCTAACCAGGCGACCGCGTATCGTCGCTGGACTGATTTCGGCAATGTACAACGGTGAGATGTTTGAGCTCAGGCCGATCGCCGTTCCACCTACAATGCGCCAACATATAAAAGCTGCGTAGGAGTAGGACCAGCCTGTCAGCGCCGAAGAGACTGCAAACAGTACCGCCGAGGCAAGAAGCACGCGTTTACGCCCAAAGCGCTCCCCCGCGTAGCCTGCCACGAAGGAGCCCGCGAGGCAGCCAACCAGCGCGCAGCTGTTCGCCCACCCAATCATCGCCTCCGAGGTCAGGTGGAAGTAGGCTTCGTAGAACTGTCGTGCGCCTCCAATGACAACCCAGTCGTAACCGAACAGTAGACCACCCATGGCTGCGGCGAAGGTGATAGCCCAAAGATAAACGGTATGCTGTGGCTTGGGCGTTGACCTATCAGTGGGAAGATGTGCCGGAGCAACTTGCATCGCTTACCTCACGGCCGTTTCGATAGTAGACTGCAAATCTGCAGCAGCCGTGTGGTTTGCGTCCAGGCTTCTTACCTCGCTCAACATTTCCTCCCCTTCGGCCGAACGGCCTAAGCCCAGCAGAGCCTGAGCTCGAAGAAATTTGGCCGTAATCTCCTGTCGGCGGAACATGTCCTCATTGAAGAGCAACATCGCCGGAAGCGATGTCGCGAAGTAATCGATTTTAGGCGTCTGCCCCTCAAGCTCGATCGAATAGTCGTAGATTTGCTGAAACAGTTGCCTTGCCTCGTCCTCTCGTCCCAGGTTGGTAAGCGCCAGGGCGCTCCAGTAGGTATTTTCCGAGATCGATTGAACGTGCATCTGCTGAAAGTCGCCGCGATGCTTTGCCGCGCGCTGCCAATGCACAATGGCCTGCTCATTCTCGTGATTGGCGGCGAAACCGACACCCAACCAATAATCGATCATGCTGAGATTCATAAGCAGATGTTTCGCCTCGCCGATACTCTGCGGCGGATTCCACGCAGCTTCAAACCTGAGAATTGCCTCCGGCGGGTTACCTGCCGCCAAAGCCTTCTGGCCGAGAAGGAGATTGGCACGGACATACTGCGAAAGCACCAGACCTTCTCCCCCTTCCCATGGCTGAAATCTCCGTGAGAGCAACACCTCCAAAGCCTCTTCAGGCTGTCCAACCTGGTTATAGAGCAAAGCCAGTTCAACAGAAAGATCGTCGCGTGAGGAAACAAGTTCACCCAGTTGCCTGAACGTAGCGAGCCTGAGTTCGGGCGATTCTCCGGTGCGCTTCAAGAGTTGGTCTTGCTCATACGCAATTCGGGCATCAGAGGGAGCAGACTCTCGTGCTCGTTCAAAGGCCCTGCGTGACTTGTCTAAATCCCCCCGGACGTTGTAGAAAGCAATTCCCAGATTGCGCCACGCCGTAGAGTTATGGGCATCCAGTTTAGTCGTGCGTTCCCAAAGTTCAATCGCTTCTTCGTGGCGCCCTTTGTCGTAAAGCAGATTCCCCAGGTAATACGGCGCTCGCGAATCTGTCGGGTTCAGTTTGATCGCGGTCTCAAGAAGATGAATCTCCTCGAGTCTATTGGGGAATACATAGGCCCTCTCCGCAGCAGCCGCTTTCCGGTAGGTCTCCATCCCCTTCTCTTGATTCCCAAGCAGGATATAGACATGCGCCAGCGCATAGAGCAGCATGGTGGCAGCTCCATCTCGCCCTTCGGTTTTATCAAGAGAGAGAACGTCTTGGGCCTCTTCCAGCAAACCGGAACGAAGGAGGTCGAGTCCAAGATCTAAGCGCTGCTGTCCGTTCTTAGGTACCGCGCCCGAGAACAGGTAGCGGCTCCAGTTATCCAGCGGGTCGAGCTGACGGGTCGCTTCAAAACAAGCCTGTGCCTCGCTGTCTCTGCCCAGCCGCTGCAGTACCACCGCGTTGAGATTGCGCGCATTCAGATTGTCCGCATCCGCACGTAGGGAACGCTCGAGATGGTCGAGAGCCTGCTTCCATTGCCGGCGCTTACAATCGATCTCTGCAAGACGGTGGTATGCGGGTCCGCGCCAGGCTGCGTTCCAGGTTGATTTATAAAACGCCTCGTAGGCCTCGGTTTCTCTATTCTGGAAGCTAAGTGTCAGTCCCAGATTGTAGTGCGGCTCTCCGTCGTATGGGTTGGGATTACGCTCGGTCAGTCTTGCAATCGCTGTACAGAGATAACGCTCGGCAAGATCAAAATCACCGCGTCTCAAATGCCAGCGGCCCAAAGCATGATTCGAGCGACTGTCTCCATTGTCTCGCTGAACAGCCTCAAGCCAATACTCCTCGGGATGCCGCGTCGCATGCCTGTATTGCTCCAAATGCAATCCGATAAGATACAGCTCGTCGTTGGACGCGATTGTTTGCGGCAGGCCTGGCTCTATCGCCACGATCGGACTTGGCGCCGCAACGATCTCTGCGGGCGCAAGACGGAAGATAACCTCCTCTTCAACGCCAACGCCGATCTTCAGCACTAGTTCCAGATCCGTCATCTCCGTGCCAACAGAAAACTGTTCATGCAGCGGCAAATCGGGCTTCAACTCTCCTTGCCACGCTGCGATCTCTTTCCCATGGGACTTCACCGATAGCGTGGCGCCACGCAACGCGCGAGTAATGAGGAGGTGAACCACAACCTTACCGGGCAGACGCTCCATGCGCACCGCGGCGTCTGCATTTGCGAGATCCGGGACGCCGATCTCCCGCAGCGGGTACCAGTATTGAGTAAAAGTCTTCGTCTCTCCCGGAGCTAGAAAGGAGAAATCTGGCTGGTTATCCGTGTAGACCCCAGACATCATTTCGACGTAGGGTCCGTCGGAGTCAGTGAGGCTCCGATCCCACGCGTAGCCAAATTCGTGATTTCCCCAGGTCCACTGCTTCTTCCCGGGGGAGATATGGTGGTTGGCGACATGCACCATACCGGCGTCGGCGGCGTGATCATATCCGCCGGCGAAATCGCCCTTCGAGTTCGCAATCATGTAGCTTGTCGGAACCGGGATATTCGCGTACCAACTCAGGTCATTGGGCGGATACGAACCATCAGGGACGAAGTGCCCGGGCAGCTCATCGTTCGGAACCCCGCGGGCAGCACGCTCGCGGTAGTCGATACCGTAGTAAAGTCCTTGACTGAGTGGAAACTCCGTGACCGCGCGCTTTGCGTGATCAGCGACGAATCGTACGTCCGTGGGAAAGAACGACTGATACTTCTCATGGACCCGGGTCGCAACATTCGCCCACCACAGAAAAGTCTGCGTATCCTGCGTGCGATTGTAAAGACGAACTTTCAGCTCAAGATAACCTTTGCCCGGACGCAGGCAGACTCCATGCATACCCTTCATCCGCACCATCGGATCCTGATCGCTGCACCAGATCGTAACCGATCCATCCGCATCGCGTTCGATCGACACCTCGACCGGCATGAACGTAGCGGGCCGGTGATGCTGCGGCCAGTTGAACTCCACTCCACCGGAGATCCATGGGCCGGCAAGACCGACCAACGCCGGCTTGATCACGTTCTGACGATAGAAGAAGTCGTAGCCGCTGAGTTTGTCGTACCCGACGTGAATGCGCCCCCCGATCTCGGGCATGATCATCAGTCGAATGAGCTCATTCTCGATGTGAACTGCCTTCCACTCGCGCGGTTGCGATTCCGTGTCGATTCGGTCGATGACCGCCATGGGATAGACTCGACCACTGCTGCCCTGATAGACCCTCTTTTCAAGAAACATAGGATTCGGATCGGGCTCGGCAGGCAAGTAAGACCGCATCACCACCGGCTCTTCCCAAACTTTAACCGCACCGGTCTCAGTAGCCGGCGCACTCGGCAACTGCAATTTTGCAAGCTCCTCCCCCACTGGGGCGGCGATGCCATTGACGAAAGAACCGGTTTGTCGTGCCATATCTCCCCCGGATAACGTTATCCCGCAGCTCCCTGAAGGTTCTATTTTGGTCGTCTGCGGCGAAGATTACGGTTACGTTACCGTCATCATACTCCAGGCAGCGAAGTGAACTTGGAACTGCCATTCGGGATGCTCTTCCTCATCGTGCGGCGCGGGATGCAATCCCCTCGAATAAGGGAATGGAGCCTGCTTTAAAGGATTGAACCTGCGATGCGGATTGGTCTGCGCCAACTCATCGTGCAATCTCCGGTCCCGCCATCCCCAGTGCCCCTGTTGACGGGTTACACACATAACAATCGGCATCAATTCCAGTGGACACCTCATACTCTCGTCGGACTGCTGCAGCAAACCGGTCAGCATGATCCGCCCTGACTAAGTTCACCGTGCAACCGCCGAAACCGCCCCCCGTGATCCGAGCCCCCAAACACCCTTCCTGCCGTGTCGCGATCTCGACCAGCGTGTCGACCTCTTTGCAACTCGCCGCAAAATCATCGCGCATGCTCACATGCGCCTCCAGCATGAGTCTGCCAAACTGCTCCAGATCCCACTGAAGCAGCGCATCCCTTGCCTTGAGAACCCGGGCATTCTCCGTAATGATGTGGCGGCACCGCGCGAAACTCTCCCCGGACATCTCTTCTCTGCAGGCATCGAGCTCCCAGAGTGTCGCGTCTCGCAGAAGTTCCACTTGAGCAAACCTCCGCCGCAAGACCGCCTGACCAGCCTCAACTTCATCGCGCCGGTTGCCGTACTCCCCGGTAGCAACAGCGTGCTTGACCATCGAATTACAGATCACCACCTTCACCTCACGCGGTAAGGGCAGCAGGTCATACTGCAACGATCGACAATCGAGCATCATCGCCCGATTCGCAACAGCTCCAGCAACCACAAATTGGTCCATAATGCCGCTCTTAGCCCCAACAAATTCGTTTTCGGCGCGCCTACAGAGGGTAGCAACCTTCTCGAGCGGCAACTGAACTCTCGCGTGACTCAGCAACGCCATCGCGATTGCGACCTCGACCGATGCCGACGAGCTTAAGCCTGCGCCGAGGGGAATGTTTCCTGCGAGATCGAGGCTGAACCCGCCAATTCCAATACCTTCCTGCATGAAACTCCACAGCACGCCAAAGGGATAGTCGCTCCAGTGGCCGCGGGGGTGACGGCCTAAAGCGGCAATCTCCAAAACGACCTTCTCTCCATAGTTTGCCGAGTAGATCACTGCCCGGCCGTCACTGCGGGCGCTGATGAAGGCCGACGTGTGAAACCCGATCGCCATCGGCATCACAAACCCACCTGTATAGTCGGTGTGTTCACCAATAAGATTCACCCGAGCGGGAGCGACGAAGCCCCGGCCCTCCTGTCCAAAGAGCTGCCTGTGCTTCTGCAGCCCCTCTTCCTGATCCAGCACCATGCGCAACACCAACTTTGATCGTTTATTTGATTGACTCAGAACCGTACATTCTGCCTGTCATAAAGCCTCTTTGGCTGACGTAAAGCGTTAAAACCTGGCGATCCGGATCGCATCTTCGACCGGGATATGCACGGAGGCAAATCGCGACAGCCGTCAGAAGTGTAGGTACACGAACCAATCCACAACTATGGACTAGAGTACTGTCCAATTAGTTACGTGTACGATACCGCCAAAGCAAGATTTCACATCGCATCATTCCTTGTCAAGGAATTTCTCCGCAAGCCGTTGGGAAACCGTAGATTAATGAAGGGGAATCGGCTGAACCGGAGGACGGAGCACGAAATGTTGTGGCGTCAGAACGACGTTCACAAACTCTTCGCGACAATGAAGAAATCTGAGTCTTGACCGAGGTGATGATCGTCCAGCGTTACCGGGGCTCGAACCCGGACTCTTCGCCTTGAGAGGGCGGCGTGTTAACCAATTACACCATCGTGGACTGAGGCAGGATCCTTGAGTGTATCAAAGCGGGACGCCGGCGAAGCCCTCAAGGCCCAGGCTCAGAGCCCCAATTTCCTTACCTCTTCGTTGTAATACTTGCGGTAAAGAATATCCCACTCCTGGCTGCCCTCGACAATGATCTTCCGCTGCGAGGCGATCTTCTGCCGTGCCGCCTGGTCGATCTTCATCTCTTCCGTCAACACCTTCTCCAGCGCCTTGCGCGCCTCCTGGCGGATGGTGTTCCGGTCGTCCAGAAACTCGCACTCATCGGTCTCGGCAAGCGTGTCGGCCACCACGTGCGCCAGCTTGTTGAGCTTGTCTCGAGAGAGTCTCACAACACCGCCTTGTACTTCTTTGCCAGCTCCTGCTTCACCTTCTTGAACATCTCCGCGTAGCTGGCGCCGGTGCGGCGCATGTCTTCCTGGTAGGCATCCAGAATGACCCGCACTTCTTCGTTGATGCGATCTTCGAGCGACAACTCTTCCAGAATGGCGGCATTCACCCGCTCAGCGACAACAGCTACCTTGCCTGCCCGGATCATCTTGGCTTCGATCAACTGGTTGACCGTCTGACGCGCCAGATAATTGACGTACTCCCGCGAAAAAATCATGTGATCTGACTCGGACTATAGCATATTCGATGCGTCTTCCCGGGTCGCGCCCGACCCTGCAACTGCACGAGATCCGGTGCCATCCAACCTCCTGCCCACCTGTCCGGCTGACCGGGATCTCATGAATCTGGCTAACCGCATTGAAGCCTTTCAGCAAATCGGAGGACATCTGCGACAATAGAACACGCGAACATGCAGCCTGACGACTTGATCTCTCTGAAAGATGACATGGTGGCTTTTATCGAAGGGCACGCCATGCGCCGCTTACCTGGCTTTATCACCGAAGACCTACCTACCGTTTTGTGGGAAGACGACGACAACCCCGACAGCTGGAAAGACTTCGTGGAGATGGCCAAGACCGCGTCAGCGTCGTTCGTCACCATGAGCGAAGTCAAGCTGGAGAAGGAAGACATCGCGATGCTGCTGGAGCAGATCCGCGACGATAACTTTCCCGATGAAGCGGCGGCCGAAGTCCATGAGGCGCAATACCTGGTGAACTACGTAGGCAAGATCGGCTACATTCAGCTTGGCTTTGCCCACCAGGGTATCCTCTTCGTGCACGAGAACGCGACCCCGTGGTACGAGCGCTACCAGCAACTGCTGGAGTTTGTCGAAGACTTCGGAGACGTGGTTTTCGAAGACGATGAGGATGAAGAAGAAGGGTGAATGCTGCCGGCCCCGCTGCAGTAAGCCGCCAGCCGGTGCGCCTCAACCGTTGGGTTCTGCCTCCGGCTAACTCCGCTGCGGCCAGCCTGGCGCAAAGCGCCGGGTTACCGCTGATCGTGGCCGAGCTGCTGGCGGAACGCGGCGTGCGCAGCGCCCAGGAAGCAGATCTGTTTCTTCACCCCCGCATCGAACACCTGCTCGATCCCTACGCGATGCAAGGCATGACCGCGGCCGTCACCCGGGTGCAAGCGGCGATCGCAGCCCGGGAGGCCATCCTCATCTATGGCGACTATGACGTAGATGGCACCACCGCAATCGTGCTGCTCAAGACGGCGCTCGAGATGCTCGGCGGCGTGGTGGATTTTCATGTGCCGCACCGCCTGCGCGAGGGTTACGGCATGCAGGAGGAGATACTGGCGGCGGCAGCCGGGCGCGGTGTACGCCTGGTGATCAGCGTCGACACCGGCATACGCGCGTTCGCCGCAGCAGAGGCCGCCGCGCGCCTGGGCGTGGATCTCATCATCACCGATCATCACCTGGCGCAGGACGTGCCCGGCCTTCCCGGTTTGCCCGACGCGCTGGCAATCCTCAACCCGAACCAGCCTGGCTGCGGCTACGCCTGCAAGCATCTATGCGGCGCCGGGGTCGCTTTCAAGCTGGCGCAGGCGTTGCTTGAGGCTTGGGATGCCGATCGGGCGCGGGGCAAGATTCTGCCCTCTTTTTTGAAGATGCTGGCCATTGCCACGGTGGCCGATGCCGTTCCGCTTCTGGGAGAAAATCGCGTCTTCGCCAGCGTCGGCCTGGAACAGTTGCGACGCCCCGCGAGCGCTGGGCTGCGTTCGCTGATGCTGGCAGCCAAGCTTGATCCGAAACAACGCGCCCTGACCGCGACGGACCTGGCATTCCGCATCGCACCCCGCATCAACGCCGCCGGCCGCATGGACGTAGCCTCCGATGTGGTCGAACTCTTTACCACCCGCGATGTGGTCCGGGCAGGTGAGCTGGCCGCCAAACTCGACCGCTTGAATAGCGAGCGGCAACAGGTGGAAGCCGGCCTGCTGGAAGAAATAGAACGCCGCCTGCGCGACGAACCTTCCTTCGCGGCAAGCCGTTGCATCGTGATCGAAGGCGAAGGGTGGCATCGCGGCATCATTGGCATCCTTGCCTCGCGGGTGGTCGACCGGGCGCGGCGTCCGGCCATCGTGATCGCGATCGAAGATGGCGAGGCTTACGGCTCCGGCCGCTCCGTTCCGGGGTTCCATCTGCTGCAGGCGATCGAAGGTTGCAAGGAACTCTTCACCCGCTTCGGAGGCCATGCGCACGCGGTGGGCTTTTGTTTGCCTGCTTCGCGGCTGGAGGAGCTGAAGAGCCGCCTGGAGAGCTGGGCCTCGCTCAATGTAGAGGATACGGCGCCCATCCTGCGCTGCCACGCGGTGCTCCCCCTGGATCAAATCACCGAAGCCCTGTACGGCTGGTTACGCCGCCTGGAACCGTTGGGCAATGGCAATGAGGAACCCATCTTCGTTGCTTATAACGTCCGCGTCACCGCTCCGGCGCGCGCCATCAAGGATCGCCACGTGTGCCTGCAGCTGGCCCAGGGGACGCGCGGCGCCAGTTGGTCTGCGCTGGGTTGGGATTGGGCTGCCCGCGTGCAGGCGCTGGGCCTGGAACAGGGCTCCGTCCTCCACCTCGCTTACAAGCTCCGGCAAAATCAGCATCCGGAATACGGCGGCCTGGAATTAGAAATCGCCGATCTCGCCCCGGCCGGATAGCCCAAATCTTTGCCAGGTCCGTTGTAAACTCCGTTCATGCCACGAGGCCTGTTTGTGACCTTCGAGGGGCTGGATGGCTCCGGTAAGAGTACCCAGCTTCGCCGCCTGAAAGAGTGGTTGCAAGCAGAAGGACATCCGGTAACGACGACCCGTCAGCCAGGGGGAACCCGGGTCGGCGACCGCATCCGCGCTCTGTTGCTTGACACCCGTACCGAGAGCCTGGCCCCGCTCGCCGAGTTGGGCCTGATGTTCTCCGATCGCGCGCAATCGATTGCGGAAGTTATCGAGCCCGCGCTCCAGGCAGGGCACATCGTGCTGTGCGACCGGTTCACCGACTCCAGCGAAGCCTACCAGGGGGGCGGCCGGCAACTGGGCAGCCAAGTGGTGCGCGACCTGCATGCCGCGTTGTGCAGTGGGCTGCAACCGGATCTGACCCTGTTACTTTTGCCGGATTTCGATCTGTCGCTGCAGCGCGCACGGCGCCGCAATCAGCGTGCGGTGGCTGCCTCCGGAAAAGACGAAAACCGGTTTGAAGCCGAGAGCTCCGCTTTTTACCGCCGGGTGTTCGATAAGTATCAGGAAATTGCTGCCCGCGAGCCTTTGCGTGTGGTCGCCATTGAGAGCGATGGGAACGTTGAGGAAGTGCACCAGCGCGTCGTACAGGTTGTGCGGGGACGTTTGTAGGGGCTGCCGCATGGGGATGGCATGAAGTGTGTGCGTGAGGTTGCGAAATGAGTCCCGCAGGGACTCCCTGCTGGGCAGCCTCTATTTTTGCTAGTCTCGACATGTGGGCTTCAACCAGTTTGCCGGGAACCAAACGACCGTGCGCCATCTTCGGGAGGCGATTGCAGCTGAGCGCATGCCGCCGGCGCTTATCCTTGCCGGCCCTCGCGGAGCCGGTAAATATACCCTATCCATCATGCTGGCGCAGACCATGGCGTGCCTGCAGCATCCGGTCACCGATGGCCTGCCCGACTTCTGCGGGGTCTGCAGCAACTGCACCCGCATCGCACTCTCCATGCCACTCGCGGAACGAGTCGGCGAAGCCATTGCCGCACGGGAAGAGTTGCGGGAAGTCGATAAGAAAGACACCCGCATCCTCGTCCAGACCCATCCGGATGTGGTCGTCATTCCTCCTGACCCACCCCAGTTACTGATCAAGTTAGGCCAGGTGCGCAGTGTGGTGCAGCGCATCTACCGGCTACCCGCCGATGCGCCGCGCGCGGTATACATCTTCACCAGCACCGCCTTCATGAAGGAAGCGGCCAATTCCCTGCTCAAGATTCTCGAGGAGCCACCCGCCTACGCACACATTTTTTTGCTGGCGGAAAATCCGGGCGAACTTCTACCAACGATTCGATCCCGGGCCAGTATCTTTCGGCTAGGCGCACTGCCGCCGGAACAGATCGAGGCGATCCTGGGAGAGCAGCGCAAAGATTGGAAACCAAATCAACGCGCGCTGGTCGCACGGTTGGCGCAAGGCGCGGCCGGCCAGGCATTGGGTTTCGATCTGGAAGGTTATCTCGCCAGCCGTCAGGACGCACTGGTGATGCTCGCAAATGCTACCGGCGAGGCCGCCTCGCGTGCGCAAGAGGCCGACTACGGAGCCCTGTTCCGCGTTACCGAGACTTATCGCGCGGGCGCCGAGGGGCAACAAAAGACCAGTGCCCTTTTGCATGCCTTCGCGAGTCTGGTTGAAGACCTCCTCCTGCTGCAGGCGGGCACCGGCCACTTAATGCGCAACATCGATTTGAAGGCCGAGCTGACGCGCATCTCGGAAACTGTCGATGTGGCCTGGATCGAGGGCGCTGTCCGCGGCATGGACCAGGTAGAACAAGGCATGCGGCGCAACCTGCTACGGTCACTCGCACTGGATTCTTTCGCCGTCGGGCTGAACCGGTCGTGATGCACGCCATTTTCCGCCTATTTCTCACGGTCAAGACCCCAACGGCTACATCCTGCATCTTAGAACGTAGACTTTCACAAAAAGACGATGTCCGACTCTTCTGCGATTCCCGTGCGCCGTATTTATGACGCTCGTCAGGCAAAGGCGAAGAGCAAAGTCGATGGTGCAAATCCGTCGATTTTGCCTTCGATAAGCCCGGCGGGCCCACGCAAGCTCGTACGTCCACCTATGCCGCTGGGCGCGAAGCGTTATCCCGCCCGCGTGTCCGCGATTTCCCCGTCCTTCACTCAGCTCGCACGGTTGGATACCGCGGCAGTACGCGGGGAAAGCTCTCACGCAGAGGCGTTCTACTTTCAGAAGCAAATTCACAGCCGAACCGTGATGATTTTCGTATTGGAAGATGGGGAGCAGATCGAGGGCACTATAGAGTGGTACGACCGCAATGCGATCAAGGTGCGGCATGGCACACTGCGCACGCTCATCTATAAGGCGGGCATCAAATATCTGTATAAAGCCGCTGATGCCAACCAGCTCAACGGGCGGCCTTAAGCAGACGGTCGCGAATGGTTATCCCTAGGCCACGGTCCTCCGGCAGAGGGCAAACAATGACGGTCGCGCCGGCAGCATCCAATTCCCGTAATCCCGCAAACAGGCGCCGGGCCAACTTCTCCTGATCGTCTAGATCTCCCCATTCGTAAACCAGGTAGGGCCCGTCGTTTATGAGCGCGGTTGGCATCATCACGCCGACCGTCTCGCCCGCGGCCTGCAGCTCTGCAGCGACGCTGGATAGCTTTTCGGCGTTCTCCAACAGCAGGAGCCGGGCGCGGGGAGAGTAGTGCTTCATTCCCATGCCCGGCGACGCTTGA
Source organism: Acidobacteriaceae bacterium (assembly GCA_049693715.1). GTDB lineage: Bacteria > Acidobacteriota > Terriglobia > Terriglobales > Acidobacteriaceae > PALSA-350. The sequence continues at coordinate 24,084 of JBAVQC010000038.1, forward strand.
GGTCCCCCATCCTGCGGCTCACGATAGGCAATCAACGAAGGGCATATGGACTGCAGCTGTTGCAAGGTGACCATTCCCGGACGATAGAGCACAGGCGGCTCCTCACAGACATCGACCACGGTTGATTCAAGTCCCAGGGTCGCGTCCCCGGAATCGATCACGGCGTCGATGCGGCCGTCGAGGTCCTCAAGGACAAATTCCGCCCGCGTGGGGCTTGTCCTGCCGAAAGAATTCGCGCTGGGCGCTGCGACGGGGACGCCCGCGAGTTCGATCAATCTGCGAGCCACGGGATGACGCGGCATTCTCACTCCGACCCGGGCGCGCCCCGCGGTCACGATGGCCGGTACCCCTGGACCTTTGGGCAGCAACAAAGTTAAGGGCCCGGGCCAGAATGCTTCCATCAACAAGCGGCCCGTGCCGGGAATGTCCACGGCCACCATCCCCAGCTGCTCCTGATTAACGACGTGGACGATCAGCGGATCCCACGAAGGCCTCTGCTTGGCCTCGAAGATAGCTTGCACCGCTGCCTGGTCGAGAGCATTTGCGCCCAGTCCGTAGACGGTCTCGGTCGGGAACGCTACGGTTCCCCCCTGGCGCAACAGTTCGGCTCCCTGAGACAGGGAGGCCATCGAGCCCGGTGAGTCGATGGCGTTGGCATCGACCGTCAGCCGCAGTGTTTTATTAACGATCACTGTGTCATTTTCCCATGGGTGCCGGTGTGGTATAGACTCCGGCCTATGCAGGCCATGGAAACAGAAGTAAAGATTCGGGTCGCGGACCGCGAAGCCTTGGAGCAGAAGCTGCCGGTGTTTGGCTTTGCACGCATCACCGAGCGCACCCTGGAGCGAAATACGCTCCATGACACACCCGATCGCAGGCTACGCAACTCGCGCCAGATCCTGCGCATTCGCCAATACGGAAGCAAATGGGTGGTGACCCACAAGTGCGTCCCCGCGGGTTTCACGGAAGAGGGTCCGCACAAGAACCGGGTGGAAACCGAGACGTTGGTTGAGGATGGTCCGGTCATGGGGAAGGTCTTCGAGGCCCTGGGCTTCGGTCCCGTGTTTGTGTATGAAAAATGGCGCACGGAATGGGCGGATCAGCTGGGCCATTGCGTGATCGACGAAACGCCACTGGGGGTTTATGCAGAGCTCGAGGGTCCGAGCGAATGGATCGACGCCACCGCGGGCAAGCTCGGCATTCAGGAGAGCGAATTTATCACGCTCAGTTACGGTCGCATTTTCGAGCTGTGGCGGGATCAGAGTGGTTCCAAAGCTGCGAACTTTACGTTTGATGAGATACCAGAGAGTTTTCGGGGGCAAGGTTTGTAGGGTTGTGTCCGATTGAAGGGTACGGCCCTTTAGGCCGTACATTAAGATGCAATGATCGAGGGCTTTTAAGCCCCTGAGGGCATCTTTCCTTCTCGCTTAGCAGCCCTCAGCGGCTAAAGCCGGTTCATTTTGACCTCTTAATGTACGGGCTGAAGCCCGTACCCTTCACTGCTAAGCGTCCACGCCGTGGCATTTTTTGTATTTCTTGCCGGAGCCACAGGGGCAGAGATCGTTGCGGCCTACCTTATCACCGGCTCGCCTTTGTGCAGGCGCCTCGGCGCTGCCATTCGCTCCCGTCATTCTCGCTTGTTCGAGTTCGCGCTTCTTCTTGCGCTGGAACTCCTGCTCCAGAGCATCGATGGTGGTCGAAGGCGCTCGAACCGGCACCGGCACCGGACGCGACGGCGGCTGGGCCGGCGCCGGGTGACTACCGTTCGCCTCGGCTAACACCGGACCGGTTTGTTGTGGGAGCACATGGGCCGGCTCGGGAACAGACTGGCTCGTGATCTCAGGCGCCTGGCGACGAGGCAATTCGGTGACCGGCTGGCCATCCGGTCCAACAATCTGCATCAGGAACAGGAAACGAACCGTGTCCTCCTGAAAGCGTCCCATCATGGCTTCAAACATGTCGAAGGACTCTTTCTTGTACGCCACCAGCGGATCCTGTTGGCCGTATCCGCGTAGACCGATGCCTTCCTTGAGGTGGTCCATGCTCAACAGATGGTCTTTCCACAAGCCGTCAAGCACGCTGAGCATGACCATGCGCTCATGCAACCGCATGGTAGGACCGCCCAGGATGGCTTCCTTCATCTCGTACTTTTCTTTCAAACGGTCAAAGATCGCCTCGCCCAACTCGTGGCGGTCCAGGGTGTCGATGCTGATGCCTTCCTTCTCCAGATCAATGCCGAATTGTGAAGCGAGCTGTCCTTTGAGCCCGTTCACATCCCACTGATCGGGATGCTTCGCTTCCGGCGCGTGCTGATCCATGAGGGCGCTGAGAAGATTGGCAACGTAGTCCTCAAGGATCAATTCTTTCTGATCGAGCCCTTCGAGCAGCTGCCCGCGCAGCCCGTACACCGCGGTACGCTGCTTGTTCATGACGTCGTCATATTCAAGCAGGTGCTTACGGGCCTCGAAGTTCTGTCCTTCCACGGCCTTTTGCGCAGCCTCGATGCGGCTGCTGATCATGCGCGATTCGATGGGCACACCTTCTTCCATGCCCAGCCGCTGCAGCAGGTTCGAGACCCACTCCTTGGCGAAGATGCGCATCAGGTCGTCTTCGAGGGAAAGATAAAAGCGTGAGGCGCCGGGATCGCCCTGGCGGCCGGCGCGGCCGCGCAGCTGGTTATCGATACGCCGGGACTCGTGCCGCTCCGTGCCCACGATGTGCAACCCGCCGGCAGCGATGACCTCGTCGTGCTCTTTCTCCGCGGCGCCGGCAAACTGGGCGAACACCTTATCCCACGTTTCCTGCCGGGTTTCGAATTCCTGCCCCTGGTAATAAAAGCGCACCATGCCCGGACCAGCCATGGGGTTGATCGCTCCCTGAGCCGCGTTCACCGCTTGCGCCAGGCCCTTCTTCAACAACTCCTGCTTGGCGGCAAACTCGGCGTTGCCGCCAAGCACAATGTCGGTACCGCGGCCGGCCATATTGGTCGCGATGGTGACCATGCCCAGCCGGCCCGCCTGGGCCACAATCTCGGCTTCACGCTCGTGGAACTTGGCGTTGAGCACCACGTGCTTCACGCCTTTACGCTGCAGGATCGACGAAAGCAGCTCAGATTTCTCGATCGAAGTAGTGCCCACGAGCACGGGCTGCTTCTGTTCATTGAGCCGAGCAATCTCGTCGGCTACGGCCAGGTATTTTTCCTTGGCGGTGCGAAACACCACGTCGGGATTTTCCTGGCGGCGCATCGGCTTGTTGGTGGGAATGACTACGATCTCAAGCTTGTAAATATTTTCGAATTCCGTGGCTTCCGTTTCCGCCGTGCCGGTCATGCCGGAGAGTTTCTTGTAGAGGCGAAAGTAATTCTGGAAGGTGATGGTAGCCAGCGTCTGGTCTTCGCGGCGAATGTTCACCTGCTCTTTGGCCTCGATCGCCTGGTGCAATCCATCGCTCCAGCGGCGGCCGGGCATAAGACGGCCAGTGAACTCGTCGACGATGATGACTTCGCCATCCTTCACCACGTACTGCACGTCGCGCCGGTACAGCGAATGGGCTTTGATCGCGACCTCTACGTGATGCTTCAGGTCCCAGTTTTCGGGGTCGGCAATGTTGCCGATGCCCAGCAACTGCTCGATCTTTTCCCAACCCTCATCGGTCACGCTGATGGTCTTGTGCTTTTCATCGACCACGTAATCGCCGGTGAGGATTTTCTCTTCGCCGCGTTCGATCTCTTCTCCCTGTTCGAGCGACGGCAGAATGCGATTCACGCGCGCGTATTTGTCTGTCGTCTGGTCGGTAGGGCCGCTGATAATCAGCGGGGTGCGGGCTTCATCGATCAGGATGGAGTCAACTTCGTCCACAATCGCGAAGTAGTGCCCACGCTGCACGCAATCGGCGTTGTCGAACTTCATGTTGTCGCGCAGGTAGTCGAATCCGAACTCGTTGTTGGTGCCGTAGGTGATGTCGGACCCGTACGCGGCGCGGCGCTGCGAGTCATCAAGATCGTGCACAATTACACCAACCGTCAGCCCGAGGAATTCATAGATTTTGCCCATCCACTCGGCGTCGCGTTTGGCCAGGTAGTCGTTGACCGTCACCACGTGCACGCCATGGCCCGCCAGGGCATTTAGGTAACAGGGGAGGGTGGCGACCAGGGTCTTGCCTTCACCGGTTTTCATTTCGGCGATTTTGCCCTGGTGCAGCACATTGCCGCCGATCAGCTGCACGTCAAAATGCCGCATCTGCAGTACCCGGCGGCCGGCTTCACGCACTACGGCGAAGGCCTCGGGCATAATCTCGCTTAACACCACTTTTTCTTCCGCGGCGCGTTCTTCGGCGTCGTCGATGCCTTCCAGGCGGGCTGCGATGCGGGCACGGAATTCCAGGGTCTTGGCGCGTAGCTCGTCGTCCGACAGAGCCTTAGTTGCCGGCTCGAGGAACCCGGTCTGTTCGACCATCGGTCCCATCCGCTTGATCACGCGCTCGTTGCTGGTTCCGAATATCTTGGTTAAAGTGCTTGCGATCAATGGATAATTCCTTTACTGCCCCCAGGGCCACGTTTACTAGTCTAGTTTAGTTCACCCCGGGTATTTGGTGCAGAATACCGGGCTGGCGGAAGGTCAAAGATACCCCATGCCTAAACGATTTTTGATTTTGTTAGTGCTGTTGCAAGCCGGAGCCGCCCTTGGCCAGATGAACATGCCCATGGCGGATAGCGGAGATCCGGTACCTCCGGAACAGCTGCCGGCGCCGCAACATATTGAGGGCGTGGGCAATGTGCGCTTTCCTATCACTGCAAACGGCAAAGCCCGGATGTGGTTCGAGCAGGGTTACAACCTGCTTTACGATTTTTGGGATTATGAGGCGGATCGTGCGCTGGAAGAGTCCATCCGCGTAGACGCTGACTGCGCCATGTGCTATTGGGGTCTGTACCAGGCGGAGAGTTTCAACCATAGCGTAACCAAGACTTACGCGCAGGCTGCGCTCCAGAAAGCTGTCGCGCTGGAGGCGCATGCGACCCCGCGCGAGAAGCTTTACATCCAAGCTGCTGAGGCGCACGAAGCAGCGATTCGCGATGCCGGCTCGGCAGACCCGAAATTCGATCACGAACTCGAAATCCTGCGCACCCTGGTGAAAGAAAACCCCAGCGATACCAATGCGCGCATTGCTCTCTCCGAGGCGGTCAATGACGGTTACGACGATGCCGGAGAGCCGCGCCAAGGCAAGAAGGAGCAATTGGCTCTTCTGCAGGGCGTGCTGAAAGAGGAACCGCAGAACTCCGCGGCGAACCATCTGTGGATCCATGCCGTCGAAGCCGGCCCGCATCCGGAACAGGCTTTGCACAGCGCGGAGATTCTGGGCTCGCTTGCACCGGCGTCGGGGCACATGGTGCACATGCCGGGCCACATTTTTTTCCGCACCGGAGATTACGCCCACGCTCAGACTTCTTTTGACGCTTCTGCGCAGACGGATGAAGGCTACATGCGGGCGCAGCACATCGCGCCGGACAATGACTGGAACTATGTGCACAACCTGATGTATTCCATCGCTAACCTGCTGGAGGCGGGACAGATGCAGGAGGCGGGCCAGGTTTCCGCCAAACTGGCCAAAGCGCGTGGTCATCTGGAGGACACGCTTTATCCATGGTCGCCGCGGGATGCGATTGCCCGGCTTAATCCTGAGCTCCCGGCGGCGTTGCGCACCGCAGACTGGCCGCGCGTGGTGCAGCTGGTGAATGCCGCGAACCTCTCCCAGAACATGCCGCACATGGAGTTTCTCGCCGGCGGACTTTCCCAGTTTGCCCTGGGTATGCAGTCGGTGGAAGGCCACGAGCCGGACGTAGCCGAGCGCCATTCCGTTTTGCTGGATTCGACTCTGTGGCGCATGTCGCAACAGATCAAAGATCAGGAAGCGAAGGACAAAAAAACGGGCCCGCCCACGGGAAACCAAAGCATGTCTCCCGATCCCTTGCCCAAGCCTCTGCTGCAGATGTTATCCATCATGTCGCTCGAGTTGCGCGGGTCCATGCTGGCCACGCAGGATAATGTCCCTGAGGCAGAGAAGCTGTTCGCTGCTGCGCGCCGGGAAGAGAAAGAGCTTGGGTATCACGAGCCTCCGTTTTATATCCGGCCGGAGGCGGAAAGTGAGGCGGCGGCTATGATGACCGCCGGGAAGTGGGCGGATGCGGAAGCCGCGCTTCAGAAGGCGCTGGTGGATCGTCCCAACTCGGGTTTCGCACTCTATGGGCTTGCCCAGGTGGAGGAGAAGAAGGGAAATTCCGGTGCTACCACTACGTCTTACCGGCAGTTTCTCACCGCGTGGAAGACAGCGGACCCGGGATTGCCGGAGGTGCAGCATGCGCAGCAGTGGGTGAGGCAACATGATGGGGTTGGGAATTCCGGGTCTTATTGAGAAACCGCAGATACGTCCACGACGAGTCCGCGGAGAAGTCTGCGGTTTCCATGCGGACTTAGTGTCTGCATAATAGGAATGGGCACCATTCAGGAGGCATCTTGGACGAGGATATTGTGCAGGCCCAGGCTTTGCCGCCAGTCATTCAGGAGCCACCCAGGCACGGCTTACGCTGGGTTTTCATGGGCGCCAACGGCCTTCGGGCGGGCTGGGGTGTGCTGCTTTTCATCGTGCTTTATGTCGGTTTTTTGTTTCTTACGGGTCGATTATTGCAGCCGTTTCTTCGTGAGGCCCGCCATGTAACTGTCCTGCCCGTACGACTCGCCTTGATCACTGAGTTCGCACAATTCCTGCCTTGCATTCTCGCCACCGCCATCATGGCATTGATCGAACGCCGATCCGTTCTCGGCTACGGATATCAAGGGACGGCCAAAGCAGTACGCTTCTTCTGGGGTTTGGCGTGGGGATTCATTGCCCTTTCCGTGTTCGTACTTACTTTGTGGAAGGCCCATCTGCTGGCGTTTGATGGCGAACTGTTGCACGGCAGCGGCATCCTGAAGTACGCCATCGGCTGGGGCTTCCTGTTCCTGGTGGTCGCACTTTTTGAGGAGTCCACCCTGCGCGGTTATCTGCAATTCACGCTGACCCGCGGCATCGGTTTCTGGTGGGGGGCCCTGCTTCTTTCGCTGCTCTTCGGCTTTAGCCACGGCACAAATCCAGGCGAGACACCGGTGGGATTATTTTCGGCCGCAGGCATCGGCTTGGTTTTCTGCCTCAGCCTTTGGTACACCGGATCGCTTTGGTGGGCAGTCGGTTTCCACGCCAGCTGGGACTGGGCGGAATCGTATTTCTACGGCACGTCCGACAGCGGACTGGTGGTGCGAGGACACCTGCTCGGCGAGCACCCCATCGGCCCACGGCTATGGAGCGGCGGTGCAACCGGGCCTGAAGGCAGTCTGTTGGCCCTGGTTGTGGTCGTGGTCTCCGCGATCCTGATGTGGCTGTGGTGGGGACGCCGCGTGGAGTCCCCTTTTCACAACAGTGGGTGGAAACCGGCCTGGCTCAGAAAGCCCGCGGAAACCGCCTCACGATAGGGGCACCCCTATAGGCGCGCCGGATCCGCCGTTTCCGTATCGACAGTCAGTTCCGCAAAGGCTTCCTGGGCCTTGGCCTGGTC
>JBAVQC010000039.1:0-32248 GCA_049693715.1 Acidobacteriaceae bacterium
GGACAACAACGCGGGTGTGCTCCGATTCGGCAGCGGATCCGATTTGTTGACGGGGATTTCCATTCGCACGCGACTCAGCGGCTGGAACCCGCAGAAGCTCAACTTTGGGCCACAGGTCGGCTTCAACTGGAGTCCGGCTTATCTCAAGGGGAAGGTGGTTTGGCGCGGCGGTTACGGTCTGAACTACAACCAGCAGCAGATAGCGACGGCGAATGCCTACGATTTCAATCCGCCGGGGACAAGCCTTGTTCCTGGAATCAGCACCGGCCCCGCTAACATCAATCCCAATATCCTCTACGCGATTTCGAGCAATCCAACCGGCATTTTCGGTTACCCGTCGAACCCGAGCGCAATCAGCACCTTCAACTCTTCGGGCCTGCCCACAGCGGGTGGCGCCAACATCGGGGCCTTGCCCACGAATCTGCCCACGCAATACGTACACCACTATTCGCTTGAGACAGAGATCGATCTAGGACATCAATGGGTTGCGAACCTTGGCTACACCGGCAGTTCCGGCAAGCATCTCAATTACAATTACGACTCAAACGCGTACGGAACGATTCTGGGTGCGCCGCTGAACCCCCTGGTAAGCAGCATCAACACTGTCGGCAGCCAGGGCAGCTCGAACAACAACATGCTGCTTGCCGGCCTCAAGCACCAGTTCTCACAGACTTTCTCGCTGGAGACGCAATATTCCTTCGGTCATAGTTTCGATACGAATTCCGGGCCCTACTACCGCAGCCCCTATCTTTACAACACCAGTTACTCTTATGGGCGGTCGGATTTCGACATTGCCAATAACTTCAAGCTCTTTGGCATCTGGCAGCCGGCCCTCTTTCGCGGCGGCCACGATTGGAAAGAGAAGGTCGCCGGTGGATGGTCGCTCAGTGGAATCCTGACCCTTCACAGCGGTTACGGGTGGACTCCGGTTTATACGGCGCCCCACCAGATCTACTGCAACACATGCAACTACGGATTTCAGAGCCTGCGTCCCTTTTACAACGGAGGAGCTTCCCGCAGCACCAGCACGAATGCCTTCAAGACCGGAAGCGACTTTCCCAACCCGGGTACTGCGAATACCGGCACGAACAATGATGAGTTCAGCAACAACTACTTCACGGTTCCGAACTACGACAATGCCATTGCAGACAACCCCGGACAGTTCGCAACCGCCTTCATTCCTCCGCCGGGAATCGGGCGCAACTCTTTTCCCGGGCCTGGCTACCGCGACCTCGATATGAATCTTGCCAAGGCTTTCGGCTTACCGAATCTGCGTGTGATTGGAGAAAACGCCAAGATCGAAGTGAAGGCCAACTTCACGAATATCTTCAATACGCTGAATATCAGCCCCACCGCGATATCGAACAACATTGGCAGCAGCAACCTCGGTCAGGCAACGAGCGCACTCGGATCGAGAATTATCGATTTCCAGGCCCGCTTCAGCTTCTAAACCATTTCCACGAAAGGTCCGTAGAACCGCAGATCCCTCTCCTTTTTGTCATCCCGTCGAAGCCGAGCGGATCTGCAGTTCCGCGGACCCTTCTTGGAAATGTTTTTTTGATCTAATGCGATTCAAATCGATCAACGCTCTAGCCGTCGTCTTCACACTGATGCATTTCGGCGCCGCCACCCGAGCCATCGCGCAGGAACAAATTCAAATTGACGCCACGGCGCAAACCACACCCTTCCCCCATTTCTGGGAGCAGATGTTCGGCTCCGGCCGCGCCATTCTTACGCTCCGCGATAGCTACCGCGACGACCTCCGCGCGGTAAAGCAAATAACAGACTTAAAATACGTCCGCTTTCACGCCATCCTGCATGACGAAGTCGGAGTCTATAACGAGGATCAGCACGGCAACCCGGTCTACAACTTTTCTTATGTCGATCAGATCTACGATGGTCTGCTGAAGCTTGGTGTTCGCCCTGTAGTCGAGATCAGCTTCATGCCGAAGAAGCTGGCGTTCAATCCCGACGCGCTTCATCCCTTCTGGTACAAGCAAAACGTATCTCCGCCCAAGAGCCTTGAAGCCTGGGATGCGTTGATGATCCATTTTGCCCAGCATCTCGTGGACCGCTACGGCATCGACGAGGTTTCACAGTGGTATTTCGAAGTGTGGAACGAACCGAATATCGACTTCTGGAATGGTATCCCGCGCAAGCAATCCTACTTTGAACTGTATGCCCATACCGCGCGCGCGTTGAAGGCGGTCAGCCCGCGTTTGCGTGTTGGCGGCCCGGCAACTGCGGCGGCATCGTGGGTTGATGACTTTCTCAAATACACCGCCGCCAATCATGTGCCCGTCGATTTCGTGTCATCGCACGGGTACGCGGATGACACGGTGCAGAATCTCTTCCACACAGACGAAGACATTCCCATGGATGACCGGGTCTGCCGGGCGATCGCAAAAGTGAAGAAGCAGATCAAAGACTCTCCAACGCCAGACCTGCCTTTGTTTTGGACCGAGTGGAACGTGCAGGGCATGGATGAAGCACGAGACACGACCTTTGTCGGGCCGGCTGTGGCCAACACGGTGCGGCAATGCGATGGCCACGTCAGCATGATGTCGTTTTGGACATTTTCTGATGTCTTTGAAGAAGGCGGTCCCATCGCAAAACCCTTCGAGGGCGAATTCGGACTACGCGCCAAAGGCGGCATCGACAAGCCCAGCTATTACGGCTTCGCCTTACTGCACCAACTCGGCGATCGGCGGTTGGCTAATCCGTCGAAAAATGTAATCGTCACCACTAATGCTGCGGGTGGATTAGCGATCGCCGCATGGAACCTGGTTGACCCCGGACAGCATGGCGATACGCGCACCGTGCAACTCATCTTTCAAGGTGTTCCTGCCGACGCAAACGTGAGCCTGCAGCGGGTCGATAACGAGCACGGCAACGTGCTGCCCCGGTACGCTGCCATGGGCAAGCCACCCGATCCAACTCCGGCCCAGGTGGAACAACTGAATCGCGAAACCGCGCTCCCGCCTCCGCAGCCGGCGCACCTGACCAATCGAAAGCTTGAGCTCCGCCTCGAACCAAATGCACTTGTACTGGTAACCGTGAATCGTTGACCGCTACTTCGCGGTCCAGCCGCCATCGATGATGACATCGGTCCCGGTCATGAAGCCGGCGTAGTCTGAGCACAGATAGCATGCCAGCGCGCCGATCTCTTCCGCGTTGCCCCACCGTCCCACCGGCATGCTGGCCAGAAAGGTCTTATTCACTTCCGGATTGTTGAAGAGAACCGCGTTCATATCAGTGGCAATCGGGCCTGGGGAGTTTCGGGACAGGGGAGTTTTCTCGTCAGCAATATGCCGGTGGGGGGGCTGGCCTCATAGAGATCGGGCGCCTTTTCATCAGCCTGACACAGGATGCAATGCCCGCTCGACACCTTGGGGATCGCGCGCGATGACGGTGAGGTAAGCTTTAGCTGGCTGGTCCGGCTCAGAGCGTCCCTGTTCCCAATCCCGCAGAGTGCCAAGAGGGATGTGGTAGCGCGCAGCAAACTCCTCCTGCGTCAGCGCGAGGGCGCGGCGGAGCGTTCTGACGCGCGGAACCCGACGCAGCCGCGCAAAGTCAGCCTCAGTCAGCGGCCGGCCGTCCGGATCGTTCAGGGCTGCGGCATGGGCCTTCTTGTCCGTCATCGCGTCTAGACGACTCCAATCATGCTTGACTGTTTTCATCGTGGTATCTCCGTCGCTCGTATGGCTCGGCTTTTCTCGCTGAGATAATGCGGATTGTCTCGCCCCTCATCGTATAGGCGACGAACAGCAGGCGGTTTTCGACCATACCGGTCGCCACAAATCGGTCCTCACGCTCGCCTTGGCCGCTATCAACCCATTCGACGGCGAAGATGTCTTTGAACACATCGCGCGCCATTTCGAAGCTAACGCCGTGGTTGCGCCAGTTACTGGCGGCTTTGGCATCGTCCCATTCAAAAAACTCATCCTTCATAAATATACGGGATACCAGTAGTTTTGCCAAGTGTCCAGAGGGATTGATGTTACAGGCAAGGATGTATCGGATCTCAATCTTGCAGTATGGCATTCTATCGTTCGTAAACAAAAGCGAACGCATTATCCATCAAGGCTGCGCGATATTCCCCGCCCCAGTGGGCTAGTACGACTCTGTCCAGGCAATGAAGCGCGAAGATCACTACCTCCATCTCAAACTCTGGGAGGCCGATTGCCAGTGGATCCATGCTTGATTGTTTCAGGAACTCGTACCAAGTGGTAACGCTAGGCATAAATTCGGAAAGGAACAACGCGATAATTTGTGGCCCTGCTCGTTTCGAATTGGGCAAGGTGTCGAGGAAGAAGTAGTACCAGTCATGGTTACCAAAGAATTCGTCTTAGCCTCTTGTTGAGCTCTGAAAACCGCACTATCCTCATGGGTAAGTACACTATGTCGGAGCCCTCTTGCCACGACGGCTCTGCTTGGCTTTGCACCAATGCGCTCTGCGCGTGCTTCTGCCGCCGCCAACAAGGAACCATCATCGCTGGAAGCATGATGAATCGGTGACCTCGACAACTAAGTGACATCGAAATGCCTTAATCCCGCTGTCCGCAGCATTCTCGCGGCCTGAGGGAGATGGCGAGCAGAAAACATCACATGAGCAGGGAGCGCTCAGTGTGCCCCCTTGAGGAAGCGGTCTTTGACAACTAAAGCATTTTCACTGCTGGTGCATACAGAGCACCGATCCCGACGCGGCTTTTCCTCAAGAACCGGGATCCCCGTGCAAGCGAGCTTGCTGGGGTGGAAGAAAAGCCGCACCTCGCCACACTCACCTGTGCAGAGTAGAAGAGAAAGCCGCAAGGGCGCAAAAGCCCGGCCGGCCGAGGCTTAATTTGCAGCCACCTCCCCCGGCGGTTGCTGCGAATACCACTTTTAAGCTGAAAAGGAATTTCTCTACCCTGAGGCTGGGGTCGACGATCTACCCTCTGGCTGGCCGTCCAACAACGGCAAACCGCGGACACATCTACGGAAAACGACGAACCAGCCGAGTAGGTCTTTTCTCGCTTTTCTCGCTTATCTCTCAATCTTTTTCCCGCATGGAAGCGCCGGCCGGGGGCTTATCTCTCTTTTCTCGCACAAAGTGCATTCTTTTTTCGGAGAGCTTTGCGCGTCCACAACCTCTCACAACACCTATACCTTCAAACAGACGGAAGGTTACAGTTGCTAACCTCCATGATCCAACCCCCGCCCAGGTGGAACAACTGAATCGCGAAACCGCGCTCCCGCCTCCGCAGCCGGCGCACCTGACCAATCGAAAGCTTGAGCTCCGCCTCGAACCAAATGTACTTGTACTGGTAACCGTGAATCGTTGACCGCTACTTTGCGGTCCAGCCGCCATCGATGATGACATCGGTCCCGGTCATGAAGCCGGCGTAGTCTGAGCACAGATAGCATGCCAGCGCGCCGATCTCTTCCGCTTTGCCCCAGCGTCCCACCGGCATGTTGGCCAGAAACGTCTTATTCACTTCCGGGTTGTTGAAGAGAACCGCATTCATGTCGGTGGCAATCGGGCCTGGGCTGATCGTGTTCGCAGTGATGCCTTCCGGCGCAAGCTCAAGCGCGAGGGATCGCGTGAGCCCAAGCAGTGCCGCTTTGGCTGAGGAATACGGCGTCCGTCCCGGCAGCGAAATGTGACCCATGATGGATGCCATATTGATCACGCGGCCGTAACCGCTGCCCTTCATTCCCGGAACGAAGGCCCGGCACATGAGAAACGTAGAAATCAAACTCGAGTCCACCACGCCGCGAAACTCATCCAGCGAAAAATCGACCAGATACTTGCGCAGATTTGTTCCCGCATTGTTGATCAGGATCTGCGCATGACCATACAGCTCTTTGACGGCTCGGTTCACCGCAGCGACGTCGTCTTCGCGCGTCACGTCCCCAGCGAATACGGCCGCCGTTCCGCCGTTCTGGCTAATCGCATCGCGGACTGACTCCAGCTTCTTTACATCGCGCGCTACCAGGGCGACGCGCGCGCCCGCCTCCGCCAGAGCTTTCGCCATCGCTTCCCCCAGGCCGCGGCTTGCCCCCGTCACCACCGCCGTCCGGCCCGATAGATCGATCTTCATCGCCACCCGTATTTCCCCCTGACGCTGGGAAGATGATACCTCTCGCCCTGCGCACGTTGTTGCTGGTAACCTGACCGGGCGGATTTTTTCCCCACCATACGAGGGCCTGCGGATGAAGGCGAGTCGAACCCGGTACAGCATTGTCGCCCTGGCCATCGGGCTCGCCATCCTCTCCTACGTGCAACGGGTAGCTATTTCGCAGGCAGCCGGGCCCATCTCTCATGACCTGCATCTCAACAAAGCGCAGATGGGCCTGGTGTTCGGCGCCTTCGGCCTCTCCTACGCTTTATTCGAAGTGCCCATCGGCCTGCTGGGCGATAAGATCGGCGTCCGCAGAGTCCTGCTGCAGATCGTGCTGGGATGGTCGTTCTTTACCGCCTTGACCGGAGCAGCCTGGAACGTCGTCTCCCTCTGGGTCATTCGTTTCCTCTTCGGCGCCGGCGAGGCGGGTTGCTTCCCCATCCTCACCCGCATGCTCAGCATGTGGCTGCCGGCGCGTGAACGCGTCACCGCGCAAGGTCTGCTCTGGGCATTCGCCCGCTGGGGCGGGGCATTCACTCCGCCGCTGGTGTTGGCCGCCATCGGGCTGATCGGCTGGAGGCTCTCGTTCGTTGCCTTCGCCGGCCTGGGCCTGGTGTGGTGCGTCATTTTCTGGTTCTGGTTTAAGGACAATCCCAGCCAGCACGCATCGGTCAACGATGCGGAAAGGGAACTGCTCGAAACCTCGCGGGTCTTGATGACGCATCACGCCGGGCAGAAGAAATGGCTGTCCTTGCTGCTTACGCCAGAAGTCCTGATCCTCTGCCTCCAATACTTTTGCGTCTCGTTTACCTGGTACTTCTACATCACCTGGCTACCGACATATCTGCGCGAAGGGCGAGGCCTGACCGCGGCCCACGCCGCAGGTCTTTCGGTTCTACCCCTGCTCTTCGGCGGCTTCGGTGCGGTCATTACCGGGCTGGCCCCAGCGCGCTTGCCACGCCGCCGCATAGCCTTCTTCGGTTTGCTCGCTACGTCACTGCTGTTGTTTGTGTTCCTTCGCACCCAAGAGGTCACGCTCGCCATGTTATGTATGGGGCTGGCAAGCCTGTGTAGCGATCTCACCATGCCAATCTCGTGGGACGCCTGCGTGGAGATCGGTGGCTCCTACACCGCAACGGTAGCCGCCACCATGAACATGCTGGGCAATCTCGCCGGCTTCGTCATGCCGGTGGTTGGCGGTTTGATCCTGCAGAAGACCGCCGGTAATTGGGCGGCGCTGATTCATTTGATGATTGCTTCTGACATCATCGCGGCGTTGTGCTGGCTCTATCTCAACCCCGAGCGCGCTGGGCGGCAAAGGGAGCGGGAACGTGTCCAGGAGCGGTTGAGCGCCACCCTCAACGCGGAGGGTGCCTCGCTTTGAAGGGGAAAATCAAACTGGCGATTGGCCTTCTGTTGTTCCTGCCCTTTCTCTTTGCCCTGGCCGCTCATGAATCGAATCCATCCGGCACGGCTGCAGACTGGCCCATGCCCGGTCGCGACCCGGCGGGAACCCGCTTCTCTCCACTGACACAAGTGACCCCGGCAAACGTGGCCCAGCTAAGAGTAGCGTGGGTCTACCACATGAAGCCGGTGGGTAGCACCAGCCTTCACCCATCCGAGGACCAACCGCTGGTGGTGGGCCCCACCATGTATGTGGCGACTCCCTACAGCCGCATCGTCGCGCTCGATCCGGCCACTGGCCGCGAACAGTGGGTGTTTCAAATCCCCGAGGGAGACCAGCCGTCGGTTCGCGGAGCCAACTACTGGCCCGGGGAAAAGGGAGCCGGCCCAGCCATCATCTTCGGTACCCGCCGCGGTCGTCTATATTCCATCAACGCTGCCACGGGCCAGCTGAACCAGGAGTTCGGTGACCATGGCGTGGTCGATCTCAAGACGCCCGAAGTGATGAACACCGGCAAAGACAAAAGCTATATTCTGCCTTCGCCGCCGCTCATTTACAAAAACCTGGTCATTACCGGCTCGGGTCCGGGTGAAGGCCCAGGTGGTTTGCTGGCGGGCCCCGGACCCGCCGGTGACACCCGTGCCTGGGATGCAAGGACCGGTAAGCTGGTCTGGACGTTTCACTCCGTGCCCCGGCCGGGCGAGACAGGACACGACACCTGGGCGGGTGACAGCTGGAAGGATCGCTCGGGCGTAAATGTATGGGGTTACATGACCGTCGACGTCGCGCGTGGCATCCTCTACATGCCCTTCGGCGCCCCCAACAATGACCGTGTCGGGGTAGATCGTCCCGGGAATAACCTGTTCGCGAATTCGCTGGTGGCCGTCAACGCCGACACGGGCAAGTTGTTGTGGTATTTCCAGGTGGTTCATCATGATATTTGGGACCTGGACCTGGAAACGCCACCGACACTGTTTGACGTAAAACGAGACGGCAAGACCATTCCCGCGGTGGCCACGGTCAACAAGAATGCCCTGATGTTCATCCTCAACCGTGTGACCGGCAAGCCGATCTATGGAGTTGAGGAACGGGCCGTTCCCAAGAGTGATGTTCCCGGCGAACAGACTTCACCCACCCAGCCGTTCCCGATTCAGCCAGAGCCGCTCGCGCAAAATACACTCAGCCGCGACAACCTTTACCGGGACACACCCGAGCACAAGGCGTGGTGCGAGCAATACGTCGACAGCAACGATATGCTGTTGGGAGACGTACCCTATACGCCGACCGCTTTCAACCGCTATACCGTCACCCTGCCCGGCACCCAGGGTGGGGTCAACTACTATGGCGGAGCCTTCGATCCCAGGCTGGGCTTGTTTGTCGCCAATGTGAATAACCTGGGCCAGCCGATGCGGATTATTCGTAACCCGGACGGTAGCTATTCCAATTCCGGCCCTCTCGCCGGAACCGTTCGTTTCTGGGACCCCGGTAATCACCTGCCCTGTACCCCGACACCGTGGGGCCAATTGGTAGCAGTCGATGTAAATACGGGCAAGATCGCGTGGCGAACCACGCTGGGCGTGACCGATAGTTTGCCTCCCGGCAAACAGAACACGGGCCGCCCAGGCCTTGGGGGCGCGATTGTTACTGCCGGCGGCCTCACCTTTGTCGGCGCCACGGATGACGCACGCTTTCGCGCCTTCGATACCAAATCGGGTAAAGAATTGTGGACGGTAAAGCTTCCTGCTTCGGCGGAAGCCACGCCTATCAGCTACGCAGACGCAAAGGGGCAGCAGTACATCGCTGTTGTTGCCACGGGTGGTTTCGGAGTCGGTGCAGCGCTGGCCGGTGACTCACTCGTCGTCTTCAGCCTGAATGGCAGTGAGACCGTCGATACCTTGAGCCATTCGTTCGCCAAGCCAGAGAACTCGGCGCCTGCGGCGAACAACGTAGCGTCTTCCGCACCAAACCATCTGCCGCCGGGCCCGGGGCACGATCTGATGGTAAGAGTCTGTTCCGCTTGCCACTCACCAGAGGTCGCAGCGAACCAGCACCTGAGCGCGCAGGAATGGAATAGCCTGGTGCAGAATATGTCTGCACGAGGAGCCGTCGCCACCGACGCGGAATTCGACCAGATTACCGACTACCTGGCTCGATCGTTTCCTCGAACCACACCGCCTCCACAATAAGTTCTCCCCTCCAGACCCGGGTCGCGCCAACGCCCACTCCTGCGTATTTCGTGGGTGCTCGGCTCTGCACGCACAAGCCCTGAGCCTTTTGTTGTTAATTAATAAAACGAGTCACTTGATAGTAAACAAACGTGAGAAATACATAATAAAATACGTGGTTCTAAAAAACTTGTTGACAGTCGAGTTGTCGCGGGGATAGATTGGTGACGGGCACCATTAACTCTGGAGATAGATATCATGCGTAAGTTCATCGTAGCCATATTCTCTCTGTCCTCCGTTATGCTTCATGCCCAGGCAACCTCGCCTGCCCCAACCCAGGTCGCCACCAACGGGCCTGCTCCGCAAATCAAGCGTATTTCAACCGGAGTTATCGCTCCCAGGTTGATCTACAAAGTCGATGTCGTAGCAGATTCGACCAGTACAGCTTGCCTGCTTACCAATGACTGCAAGGTCGTTGTCAGCATGATTGTCGATAAGACTGGTAAGCCCTCTGATCTTAAAATCGTGCAGTCTGCTGGCGCGGGTGTGGACGCAAACGTTCTCGCTGCTGTGAGCCAGTACCGCTTCACGCCCGGCACGGTCAGCAATCAACCCATTGCGACTCCCCTCAACCTCGAAGTCCTCATTTCCAATTCCTACCGGTAGTCGAGTGCTGCAACCATAGCCAACAACGGGCGGACAAAAAAATCCGCCCGTTCGTTTAGGATGGGCTGAACGGATCACAAGACCCCACGCAAATCACCCCATCTGCAGAGATGGATCGCCTCATCGCAAGACCCTGCAATCTCCCCATCCCAGGACTCCCCCTGCCGCAGAACCGGAATGCTATCATCCGTTGCTCAGACGAAATTACCTTATTGATGTGCACGACCACTGTTCGAGGTATACATCTATAGGGAATTAGCTCTGCCCTTGGCGCATCGGGAATGAAGAGATCTTTTGCCAACTCGGTCACCATGTTCGGCGTGTTGCTTGCAGCAGGATCCGCAGGTGCCCAAAGAGCCCCGGCGGCCCCAAATCAGCCTTGGCAGTCGACTTTGTCCGTGCCCGTCCCGGCGCGGCCGACGCCTGTAGTTGCTCCTGACCCTGCCAAAACCTACGCGCTTGCGGAACTGGTCAATTTTGCCGAGCAAAACAATCCCGAAACACGCGTGGCCTGGCAGAACGCCAAGGCCCGCGCTGCCGACCTGGGCGTCAGCAAATCCACTTTGTATCCGACCGTGGCCGCGGCCGTGGTCGCGCAAAGCGTGCGCACCAACTTATTGTTTACATCTGTCTACGTTCGCCAGACCTTGGAGTCCTACGCACCCGCTCTGGAGTTGGATTACACTGTCTTCGATTTCGGCAGGCGCCTGGATGAGATCGCTGTCAGCAGAAACGATCTTCTCGCCGCCAATTTCCTCTTTAATGACACTCATCGCAAGGTGATCTACCAGGTCATGGCGGCTTACTACCGCGTGCTGAACACCAAGGGCCAGGAGGATGCGGCGGAAGCGAATTTGAAAAATGCGCAGACCGTGCAACAGGCCGCCGAAGCACGTCTGCAACTCGGCCTGGCCACACTGCCCGACGTGCTCGAGGCACGCAGTGCGGCCGCGCAGGCAGACTACGATCTGCAGGCCGCCGTGGGAGCCTCTGAGATCGCGCACGGAGATCTGGCTACTGCCCTCGGTATTTCGCCAACCACACCGTTGCAAGTGGAGAGCATTCAATCCTTGACCATTCCGCAGGATCTGACCAGCACCGTCGAGAACTCCATCGATCGGGCTCTCGCGCAGCGCCCTGATCTCATGCAACGAGTCGCGGAATTGCGCGCGGCCGAGGCGGACGTGAAAGCTCAAAAAACTGCCTATTTACCGACCCTGAGCTTTGGGGGTGCAGTCGGCATCAATAAGACCTACGGCGCGCAAGATCAACTCCCTGGTATTTATTCGCCGAATCAGGAGTTCTGGAGCGCGCACTTCAGCCTCACGTTGACTCTGTTTGACGGTTTCGCGCGCGAGAGTCGAGTGGCGCGCGCGAAGGCCGATCAAAAACAAGCTGCCGCCGAAGTTGATGCGATTCGCGATCAGGTGGAAAACGATGTCTGGACCGCCTACTCCACTGCACGCACTGCGCTGCGCCAACAGAAAGCAGCGGCCGCGTTGCTCGATGCGGCGTCTTCTTCCTACAACGCGGCGCTGGAGTCATACACCTACGGGGTGCGCAGCCAGATCGACGTGGTTTCAGCACAGCGCACCCTGGCTGCAGCGCGCACCGCCGACGTGAGCGCGCGAACCCAACTGTTGACTGGTGTGGCCGCATTGGCTTTTCAGACAGGCGACCTGCTCCATGCGAAAGGGCCGTGAAACCATGCCAGCAAAATGCAACCGAAGTAGATGGACTGGAAAATTGCAAATGCGCAGCCAAGGCATACAACGTGCAGCCGCGGCCGGAGTAGTGTTTACTTCGCAACTATTGGCTGCTGGATGTTCCCGTGCGCCCACTTTCAATATTCTTGGCTCGTTTTTCCCGGCATGGATTATGTGCGGCATCGTAGGCATCCTGCTTGCGGTTCTCGTGCGCTTATTTTTTGTGCGCATCAAACTCGAGGATCAGTTGCTGGCCCCCCTGATCCTGGTGTATCCGTGCTTGACCGCGTTTTTCACCTTCACCCTTTGGCTGGTGTTCTTCAGTTAATCGAAGGAGATGCGATGCCCGAAAACGAACCAGATCCGCAGCGCCGGCGCCTCGGCAGGATCGTCAGCATTGTGATCGTTGCCGCCGCGATCGTTACCGGCGCACTGGTCATCATCCGCACCGATAATCATCCGCGCACGGATGATGCGGAAGTGTTTGCCAATTTCATCGGCATCGCTCCGCAGGTCGATGGCCCCATCACTCAACTTGCCGTACAGGACAACCAATTCCGCAAACAAGGCGAGCTCTTGTTCGAAATCGACCCGCGGCCCTATGAATACGCGGTCGAAAAAGCAAGGTCCGATCTAGCCACCCTTGAAGGCCAGATTACCGACGAGCGCCGCACCATCGCCTCCCAGGTGAGCGCCGTATCTGCGGCGCGCGCCAACACCGACAGCGCGACCGCGAACGTCGATCGCGCCGCCGCCGCGATCGGTGAAGCCAAGGCCAACGTAGCCGCCTCGCAAGCTGCTCTTGATAGCGCGAACGCGGAACTGGCTTACCAGAGCAATAACTTTCATCGCATTGAGCCCTTGCTCGCCAGGCAATTCGTCACCGTCGACCAGGTGGACCAGGTCAGAACCGCGGTCACCGCGAGGCAAATGACGGTTCAGCAGCTCCGCTCACAGCTGCTTTTAGCCGAAACCCAGGTGGATTCCGCGAAGGCCCAGTACGAACAGACCAAGGCCGCAAAGGAGCAAAGCCACGCGCAACTCGACCAATCGCAACACAGCGTGCTGACCACTGATCCACTCACCGCTCAGCGTGAGGGGCGAGCCTCAGCCATTCGTACCGCGGAGTACAACCTGAACAACTGCCGGGTGTATGCGCCCTTTGATGCGCGCGTGACCAACATGACGATCTCCCGGGGCGCGTACGCTCATACCGGCCAGCAGGTATTTACGCTGATCGATACCCGGGTGTGGTGGGCGGTCGCGAATTTCCGCGAGACCCAGTTGCATCATATCCAGCCCGGCATGCACGCCGACGTGTACGTTCTCTCCCGGCCGTCGGTAACCTATGAGGGCATCGTCGACAGCGTTGGCTTTGGCGTGCGGCCTGACTCCACGCTGGTGGGAACGTTTGCCTCTACCGGGTTACCGGATGTGCAGCGTTCGTTGAATTGGGTGCATCTGGCAACGCGCTTCCCGGTCCGCGTCCGCATCAATGCGCCTGAGACGGAGCCTTTCCGTTTGAGCGAGTCCGCAGTGGTTGTCATTCGTGGATGGAAGTAGCCATGGCGTCCGCAGGCAAAGCGTTGTTCACCCACCTGAACTCCATAGATGACGCACGGAAATGGCTTTGGGGCTTCCTCAAGACTGAGCTCGCGCCTTATCCAGGCAGAGCCTGGGTGGTGGGCCGCGTAACCATCGCTGCGAGCCTGGTCATGCTGGTGGTCATGACATTCCAGATTCCCAACGGCTTCCTGGGCGCAATTTTCACTCTATTCCTGAGCCGCGAAAATCCCACCGCGACCTTTGTCTCCGGCCTTAAGGCGATTGCCGCTTTTATGCTGGCTACGGTCTACACCTTGATCGGTGTCAGCATGTTTGTCGACGATCCGCTCACTCACTTCCTGGGGGTTGGCGTAAGCCTCTTTGTATCGTTCTTCCTCATCAGCATCGCCAACGATTATGGGACGGCGGTGGCCTTTGGGTTCACCATCGCCGGCGCCATTCCCCTGTGGGATCGAAACACGGTCAACATAAACGATCGGGTCTCGAGCACATTATGGTTAGGCGGCGTGGTCGCAATCGGCATCGTGATATCCGTCATTGTGGAGTACGTTTTCCGGCGGGTCCATCCAGCCACTGACCTGAACGAAGGCATCGAACACCGTCTGCAGACAGTGGAAACAGTTTTGCGCTGCGCAGCGGCAGAGCAGCCACTGGACAGCGCATCGGTCAAGAATCTCTCCCTGTATTCCAGTGTCGGTATCGCCAGGTTGCGAAGGCTCATCCTGCGCTCTCAATACAGCGAGCATTTCAAGGCGCAAATGGGCACCGCGATTGCTCTGCTGGGGCAATTGGTGGACGTCGCCGCCAACTTCCAACGATCTCTCGAAGAACGCGCGAAATCGGCGGGGACTGAAGACCTCGCGTCGCACATCGACGCGGCGGATAAAGCCCGGTGCCGGCGTCTGGCGGACGCCATCGAAGAACTCGGCAAGGCTTTGGCCGAAAAGCGGATGCCGGAAGGAATCCAACGGCCTGCGCAACCGGAGCCCTCGCAGCTGCCCTTCTTGTCGGCGATGGAAAGAATCGTCTCGCTCATGCCGGACGCATTTTCCGGGTCCAGCACCATCCATGAGCTTGCTACCGCTCCCTTGGATGAGGAACAGCCCACGCACTTTTTTGCTCGTGATGCCTTTTCCAACCCCGCCCACGTGCAATTTGCCGTGCGCGGCACCATGGCCGCGATGGCCACGTATATCATCTACACAGCGATTGACTGGCCCGGGCTCAGTACGTCCATCGCGACTTGCATTATCACCGCACTCTCCACCATCGGCTCCTCGCGGCAAAAGCAATTCCTGCGCCTCGGAGGTGTGATCCTTGGCGGCATCATCATTGGTTTTGGAGCGCAGATTTTTGTGCTGCCCTACCTCGACTCGATTGCCGGGTTCACTCTCCTGTTCATGGCTGTCACCGCCCTCTCCGCATGGATTGCGACCTCGTCCCCGAGGCTTTCCTATCTTGGCGTGCAGCTCGCCCTCGCCTTTTACCTCATCAATCTTCAGGAATTCACTATCCAGATTTCGCTCTCCATTGCCCGCGACCGTGTCTTCGGGGTGCTTCTTGGCTTGATGTCGATGTGGCTGATCTATGATCGCTTGTGGCAGAAGAATGCTCTCGATGAAATGCAACGGCTCTTTGCCCGCAACCTGGAGATGTTTGCGGAGTTGACCGAGCAGTTGCTGGAAAAAGATCAAATAAAGGCCATCAGGCGCATTCGCCAGCTACGCGACCAGCTCAACGCCGGTTTCGGCGCAGTGACGGCGCAAGGCGACGCGATTCTCTTTGAGTTTGGCCCCTCGCGTCAGCGACAGTTGCAAATCCGCGAAGACTTGCGGCGATGGCAGCCGTCGATCCGCACACTGCTGCAGGTCCAAATTACTTCTGTGCAGTACCTGGTGAACAAACCGCTCACTAATTTGCCCGAGCCCATCGCTCAGGCCGGCGTCGCGTTCGAAAAGGACGTTGCCCAGGTGATGCATGCCATGGCGAGTGAGGCCACCGGGAAGCCGGTCGTTGGGGCGCCCGACATCAGCATATCGGCCGCGCAATTCCAGGAGGCCATTCGCAAGTACTACCAGGACGCCGGTACTCCCGTCCCCACCCAGGCATCCGATGTGTTGGGACTCGCTGAGAGTCTGGCGTCGATTATTGCGCCGCTCTATGAAGACATCCGCGATACCTTCGCGGGTCACAATAACGGAATCGGCAACCACACGCAGCTAGCCCACGGGCAAGCGTGATCTTAGGCTTTAGACGCCATGCGGTCTCGGTTTACGAAGCTCCGACACGACATTTGTGTCTAAGAGGTACATTTATCGGGACTCACGAGATTGCCTGCGGCGTAGTGTTCCGCGCTCAGGAATCGGAATCTCAAATCGGGCATCGGGCGCCAACAGCAGTTGCTTGAGCGTAGGACGGGCTGCGTGCTTCAATCGGCGCCACTCTTCGATCGGTACCAGCACGGCAGCTTCGACGCCGCGCCGGGTGACCACTTGTGGTCCATCCCTAAGACTTGCTTCCAAAAATTCGCTGAATCGCGCTTTCGCGTCCTGCACCTGCCATGCCATAGCAGCCTCTTGTGCTCCTAACTAGTCATATCACTAGTCAGATCAAAAATACAGTCCGGAGAGATCTATATGGTCAACGGTTACCCGGTCAAGGTTTCTTACCGAAGTTGATCAAGAGCGTGACCGAACAACAGAGCGGACTTTGGTGATCCCGCAGACTCGCCATCCAGGTCAGGGCTTCATCGCTTCCGGTGCTTCTCGCCAATTGCGAGGCGCTTTGCGTGATGTCGAACACAGTGTCGGACCCCTCAAAGCTTGGGGTTGACAAGATAAATTCCTGGACTTGAAGATCCACGAAGCCGGACTCTTTGAGGTAGCCTTTGAGTTCGCGTCCAATGTGCGGGTTCCGAAAGCCTTCACTCCACACCGCTGCGATTTGGCGAGCGATTGGGTGCTGGCCATCGTTGAGTGCAAAGGTCCCCCAATCAGGTTCGGCGCATACGACCGTACCGCCGGAACGTAGCGTTCGGAACATCTCGTTGACGACCGCAGTCGGCCGCTCCACATGTTGCAGCGTCCGATCAACCTTGCATGAATACAGGGAACCGCCTGCAAACGGGAGATGATGGATATCCGCCTGAATAAATTCAACCGTGGGCAATCCTCCGCTGGTGGAACGCGCGGATGCAAGCAGCGCAAGGCTCGCGTCTACGCCGATTGCGCGACCCTCCGGCCCGACCCGTGCTGCCAGGCGCCGCACGTCGAAACCCAGTCCACAACCAAGGTCTGCGACGACCGCCCCACGCTGCGGGTTCATCATCTCGAGCACGGTGTTTTTGTATTGCTGAAATGCAGGAAGGGCATCCATGTATGCAAGACAGCGCGCTAGCTTGCCCACCACGGCCGCGTCCACATGGCGGAAGCCGCGAGCCAGAGAAGTTTCGGGATCAGGATCAGCTTGCGTCATGGATCACATCTTATTGGTAAACCGAGGGCGGATAGTCCATGGGAAGCAAACGACCCCTGTTCCCCGTCCAGAATCCGAGACGGTAGTTAGGAGATGAACTCAGCGCAGCGCAGTATCAATTCGGTCGAGCACCAAACCCGGGAAACAACCTAGAAGCACAACCAGCGCGGCCGTGACCCACAACGCGATTCGTGTAGTCGCCCGCACCCGTATGGTCGCGGCTCCCGCCGCAGGCTCGGAAACGTACGCCTGTTTCAGAACCTGCAGGTAGTAGTAAAACGAAACCACACTCATACCCAGCGCCAGCAACACCAGCCACAGCAAACCCGAGTGATCCGCAACCTCCAGCGCCGAAACAAATACATAAAACTTGCCAAAGAAACCCGCCAGCGGAGGAATGCCGGCTAATGAAAGCAAAAAGATCAACAGGCAAAACGACAGATCCGGAGCCCGCTGACTGAGTCCCCGAAAATCCGCGATGCTGTCGACCCTTTCCTCCTCAAGCGCGGCGAGCACTCCAAAAGCGCCTACGGTCGCCAACGCATAAGTAATGACGTAGTACACCAGCGAGACAAAACTCTGCCGGCTATGGGCCACCAACGCAATCAACATATACCCGGCATGGCCAATGGCGGAATACGCCATCAGCCGCCGGAAGCTGGTCTGCGCAATCGCTGCCAGGTTGCCCCACAGCATGGAAGCCACGGCTACGATCGCGATCAACGGGGCCCATCCGATGGAATAATTCCCTCGCGCAGCGCTACCTGCGGCCCCCATCAGCCCCACGTAGAAGAAAACAAACAACGCGAAAAAACTGGCAACTTTGGAGCTGGAAGCGACCAACGTGGCGCTCCACGTTGGCGCGCCCTGGTATACCTCTGGGGCCCACATGTGAAAAGGGGCGGCCGCGATCTTGAATCCAAATCCCGTCACCACCATGACCACGGCAATCGTGAGCAGGGGATCGCCCGGCGAACGGTTCACAGCGTCTGCGATCTCTCCCAACGAGAGAGAGCCGGAGATGCCATAAAGCAAGCTCATGCCGAACAGCAGAATCCCCGCGGACATGCCGCCAAACAGAAAATACTTCAACCCGGCTTCTGCCGATTGCCTGCTCTCCTTATCAAAACCGGTAAGGACGTACAGTGAAAGACTGAGGAACTCAATGGTGATGAAGATAACCAGCAGATTCTGTGTGCTCACCAGCAACATCATGGCGGTAGTGGCAAACAGCATCAGCGCGCAATACTCGCCCACATGCTTGGTGAAGCGCGCGGAGTCCACCAGCAGAAGGATCAGGATCGCAAGCACCAGCAGCGCCGCTTGTACCAGCTGCGTCAGAGGGTTGACGACCACCATTCCAGCCGGCCAGCTGCCTTCAGCAGGCAGTCTCTCCAGCGCGCCCAGAGCCACGGCACAACCGATCGAGGAGGCAGTCACCGCACCACGGAAGCGGACCGCAAGCGAAGTCTGGCGGAGAAAGCTGAGATCGAGCACCAGCACCAGCAGCCCCGTCAGTGCCACGATGATCTCGGGCTCCGTCAGCCGCAGAAGCGCAAAATATCCGGAACCGGTCATCGCCAGTCACCCCGGCGAAGTTGCTCGAACAAGGGGCCATTGAGGCTAGGCAGAATCAAATTCATCAGCAGCCTGGGATAGAGACCAAGCACGATGCTGCTCGCCAGCAGCAGGCACGCTCCCAGACGCTCTGGCAGCGTGATCGGCGGTACTACCTGTTCCGATGTGGCCGTGGGCTCGCCAAAGAAGGTCGCTTGCAGCGCGCGCCACGAAAATGCAATGCCGATCAGAATGCCCAACCCCGCAATCCAGGCCATCCAGGGAAATGCTCGCCAGCTGCCGATCAGCACTTCCAGCTCGGCGATAAACCCGCTGAATCCCGGCAGCCCAATCGAGGCCATAAACGCCAGCACAAAGGTCACGGCCGCAAAGGGAATCATCCGGGCCAGCGGCATTCGTGAGAGCTCACCCAGGTCGCGCGTGTGGGTGCGGTCGTACACCATGCGCCCCACCACGGCGAACAACAGCCCGGCAATAATCCCGTGAGAGAACATCTGGTACACCGCGCCAGATAGGCCTATCTGGTTCAGGGTCATCAAGCCCAGCAGCACAAAGCCCATGTGGCTGACACTGGAGTAGCCGACCACAAACTTCAGGTCCTTCTGCACCAGCGCGACGCTCGCGCCGTAGACGATACCGATGACCGCAAGCACCGCGAATACCTGCTGCCACGACCCGAAGCCGAGCACCCGAAACCCCCACGGATCGAGCCCGCGTGGAAACAGCATCATGGCCACGCGCAAGCAGCCGTAGGCTCCCAGCTTCATCACCACGCCCGCCAGCAGCATGGAAGCCGCGGTGGGAGCGGCTGCGTGACCGGTAGGCGCCCAGGTATGAAAAGGCCACATGCCGGCGAGCACCGCGAACCCCACAAACACCAGCGGAAAAACCCACATCTGAAAATGCGGCGAGAAAGGAAAGCGCGTTAGCGCCTCCAGATCCAGAGTGCGCTGGCCGGAAGCCACATACGCAGCCACCATGCCCGCCAGCACCAGGGCGCTCCCCGCAAAGGAGTAGAGCACCAGTTTCATGGCCGCATATTCCCGCCGCGTCGATCCCCAGATGGCGATCAGAAAATACTTGGGAATAATCGCCAGCTCATAAAAAACAAAGAGGAGAAAAAGATCGAAGCTCAGGAAGACCCCGTACACCGCGCCAATCAGCAACAGGTACAGACCAAAAAAATCTTTTACCCTCTTCTCGATATTCCAGGAAAAAAGAACTCCAGCGACCGCGGCCACGCCGGTAAGTAAGACCAGAACCAGGCTGATGCCATCGGCAGCCAGATGATATTCGATCCCCAGCCGCGGTATCCAGGGCGCTCTCACAATCGTGATCGGCTGCCCGGATGAATCATGCGCGACGGCCACAATCGCGATCAACAGGCCCGCCAGCGTGGTAAACAGCGCAGTCAGGCGCGCGAAGGCCGGGCTCTTCCCGGGAGTGAATGTAACCGCGGCTGCACCAATAAGAGAGAGGTAAATCGTCCAGGCAAGCATGCTCAGTACCTCACCAGGCCGACAAATTGCATCACCGTGCCGTGCACCATTCCGCTGATCAGTTGGGGATAAAGTCCTACCGCGAACATCACGGCAATTGCGGGAGCAAGCATGCACCTTTCCGCCAGGGTCAGGTCCGGCATAGCCGCCCAGCGCTCACCCAAGGGACTTGAAAAAACCCGTTGAATGATCGTGAGCAGAAAGACCGCGGTCATCAGCAGGCCGAGCAACGCCAGCGCTGCCGCCCGCCAATCCAGCGGGAAGACGCCTTTAAAAATCAGAAATTCTCCCGGGAAGCCAATCAACCCGGGTAGTCCGAGAGAGGCAAAGAGCGTGATTCCCATCAGCCCGCTGAATACCGGCACCGCGCGACGCAGCCCGCCGAAATCGTGCAGGCCGGTCAGGCCGCCGCTGCGTCTTGCCAGCAGTGCCACAAACCAGAAGAGAGCTGCCGCGGTGATGGCGTGGCTGAACAACTGCAGCATGACCCCGGTAAGTGCCGCGGCCTTAGCGCTCACCTGGCTCGCATCCGCTCCGGTAGAACCGGTTACTGCCACTATGCCCAGGATGCAGTAGCCAAGGTGGTTAATCGAAGAGTAGGCAAACATCCTCTTTAAATCTGTTTGCGCCCACGCAGTAAAGGCCGGTAGCACGACCGTGGCAATCGCCAACCACAGAAGAACCGTTCGCGCGCGCCACATCTGCTCCGGGAATATGGGGAGCAGGATCCTGAGAAAACCATACACGCCCATTTTTGACAGCGCCCCGGTCAACGCCATGGTGGTTTCCGGCGCGGCTTCGGAGTATGCCGAAGCCAGCCAGCCGTGAAAAGGAACGATCGGCGTCTTGACTGCGAATCCCAAGAACGCCCCGCAAAACAGGAACATGGTGACGTGACCGCTATCCCACTGATGCCAGTGCAGGTTTTGGCCGATCGCAGCGGCGAGTTGCCCTGTCTGTGCCATCCGGGTCAGCTCAACAAAGTCAAAGCTGCCGCTCGAGAGAAAGAGCGCAAGAAAAGCCAGCAGCAGGGCAATACTGCCTACCATGGTGTAGACGAAGAACTGCGTAGCGGCGCGAGCACGTCCGGAGTTTCCCCACAATCGAATCATGAAAAACGCCGGGATCAGGCTCAGCTCCCAGTACAGGAACCAGTGGAGAAAGTTCAGAGCCGTGTAGGTACCGAAGAGGCCCGTCTCCAAAAAAAGCAGCAGGCAAAAATAAACCGGCCCTTGCTTGGGATTGCTCCAGGAAGCACCAACCGCCATCAGAATCACGATCGAAGAGACGGCCAGCATCAGCAGACTCAAGCCATCTAAGCCCACGTGATACGCCAGCCCAATCGCCGGCTCCCATGGGTGCATCTCCTGCATTTGCATCCCGGCCAGCGCCGGCTGGAAACGGGACCAGAGCAGAAGCGTGTATGCAACCGCTGCAGTAGCGAAAATCAGGGCGGTGAGCCGGGCTGCCGGTCTCCCTGCTCGTCCCAGCAGCAACACTGCGATACCACCAACGAAAGGAAGCAAGGTAAGGGCGCTGACTGAGGGGAAGGTGCTGCTCATCCTCTATGTCCCAGCAGCAGATAGAACGCTAAAACCGCCACTGCGGCCGCCAGCAGGCGTAAATAGTTCTGGATCCGCCCATCCTGTAAGCGCGCCAGCCATCGCCCGCCATCCGCCACGCCGTTGCACCCTTCATCGAAGCCCTTGTTCACCACCCAGCGGTCGAGCGAGAAATCGATCCACCCAAGGCTCCTGGTAATCGCCGAGACGGCCAGTGGGATTCCGCTCCAGACCCACCGATCCAGCCAGTTTGCAGCGGCTGCCATCCACCACGCTAGCCGCAAAATCGTCAGCGCATAAAGCTCGTCGATGAAGAAGCCTTTGCGTAGCGCATGGAACAGCGACGGCTGCAGTTGCTCCAGGGCATCCGCGTTCGCGGCTCGCTCGATCGGCTTGCGCCCATAAATCCACCAGCCCAACGCCAGGCCGGCGAAGACCAACAAGGATGAGGCCAGCATGAGCGGAATAAGTCCGCCCTCCGCAAGTTGACTAAAGTCCAGACTGGCGCGCCGCATGTCCAGAAAATCCTGCAACCACGGCCACGCAGGAGTTCCAACGAATCCGAGCAGGATCGCGAAAACCGCCAGCAGCACTAAGGGCGTCGTCATTGCCGCCGGGCTCTCATGTGCCGCTTCGTGCGGATCCGAGGCCGCGATCTCCGTGGGTTCAATCGGCTCCGGAGCTGGATCCCTGCGCCGGGTGCCGAAAAACACGTAGCAGACCTGTCGCGTCATATAGAAGGCGGTGACCAGCGCGCCGAGCGCGCCGAGATAAAACGGTACGCGCGAAATGTTCCACCCGTAAGCGGCGTGCAGGATCGCATCTTTACTCCAGAACCCGGAGAAGACCAGGGGAAATCCGCACAATGCCAGCGTGCCCACCGCGTAGGTAGCAAAAGTCACCGGCATCCATTTTCGGATACCCCCCATTTCGCGAATATCCTGTTCCCCCATTAATCCGTGGATCACCGATCCTGCGCCCAGAAACAGCAGCGCTTTGAAAAACGCGTGGGCAATCAGGTGGAAGACGCCCACGGCGACTCCGCCCACGCCAATGCCCATCATCATGTAGCCCAGCTGGGAAACGGTAGAGTAAGCCAGGATGCGCTTGATATCGTCCTGCGCCACCGCGACCAGCGCGGCGAAGATGGCCGTCAGCGCGCCCACCCAGGCCACTACCTCCAGCGCTCCGCCTCCCTGGGGTTCGTTCATCGACGTGCTCGTCGATGCGCTCATGAGGGGATAGACCCTTGCCACCAGGTAAACACCGGCGGCCACCATCGTTGCCGCGTGAATCAGGGCGCTCACTGGGGTCGGGCCTTCCATCGCGTCCGGGAGCCATACGTGAAGCGGCAGCTGGCCTGATTTCCCCACCGCACCGCAAAAAATCAGCAGCGCGATAGCGGTGGAAGCAACCATGCCAAAACCGATCGTTTGTGTCGCCAGCAGAGCGACCGCCGTGTGCTCCATGCACCCCGCCCCGTGGTCGTAGAAAAGCAACGTGCCTGTTTGCCCGTAAAGCCACACCATGCCCAGCAGCAGACCCAGGTCCCCGATCCGGGTGGTAATGAACGCTTTCTTAGCCGCAGCCGCAGCCGCGGGCCGTTCGTACCAAAAGCCAATCAGCAGATACGACGTGAGCCCCACAACCTCCCAACACATAAACAATAGCAACAAGCTATTGGCGATCAGCACCCCGAGCATCGCTCCCGCAAACAGGGAGAGAAAACAGAAAAACCGGGTGAAGTTTTCGTCGTGGTGCATGTAGGCCACGCTGTAGATAAAGATGAGCAGGCCCACGAACGTCACCATCACCAGCATGACGGCGGCCAGAGGGTCCAGCACCCACCCCAGCCTGACCCACTCATTTCCGAATTGCATCCAAGGAACGTTCACGAAGAGCCGCGCCGGCGTGAGCAGCAGGTGGGCAAAGGCAACCACCGCGAGCACAAAAGAAAGGCTCATGGCGCCGATCGCGAGCGTAGCCGCGAATTTGCGCTGGCTCTGCTTGAGCAGTGCACCAATGCCGGCAGCCACGATCGGAAGTGCCGGTATCAACCACAGATAGCGAACGATCCACACCGTCGAGGCCATAGGCAGCTCTACTGAGGGCCCCCGGTGAGCTGGTTCAGTTCAGTAGTTTTCGTATGCCGGTACACCGCGAGGATCAGCGCGAGTCCTACGGCCGCCTCTGCTGCTGCAATGCCGATAGAGAAAAGTCCAAAAATCATGCCCGTCGAGCCCGCCGCGTGGGGGCCGAAGCGCCAGAAAGCGACGAAGTTGAGGTTGGCTGCATTCAACATCAGCTCGATGCCCACCAGCACCAGGATGGTACTCTTGCGCGTCAGCGCACCGGCAAGGCCAACCGCAAACAGCATGGAAGAAACAAGCAAACACCCTACTAAAGGAGTCATGGCGTGTCCCGTTTCTCCTTCATCGCGATAATCACGGCTCCTATCAGCGCCGCGGTGAGCATCAGCCCGATCACCTCCAGCGGAAGCACGTAGCCGTCCATCAACACTGAGCCTAGTTCACGGACAGTGGCGGGAGCAGCCAGTGGTCCGGCGGTATGAATGGCGGAGCTATGGAAGACCGCCCAGGCAAGTACGGCAAATAGGCACCCGGCCACCAGGAGTCCTGTCATCGGCAGAGCTGCCGCGGCCGACCGCGGCGAATCGCTTTCCCCGCCCCGCGTGAGCAGGATGACGAAGACGATCAGCACCGCGATCGCGCCTACGTAGACCAGCAACTGTGCCAGGCCCAGGAACTGAGCCCCCAGGTTAAGGTAGAGCGTGCCCAGTCCGGCAAAAGCAATCGCCACCGCTAGCGCGCAATGGACCAGGCCGCGCAGCATCATCGCCGCGCAGGCGCCAACCAGGGTAATTGCTGCGAGAATAAGAAACGTGGCGCTCATCCGTATCATTCAGCAAAACGATAAGTTCGTTTTGCGATCCTGTTTCTTGTCTCCACGCCGCGCGCCAACAGCACGTAGGCCACTGCAATAAACACTGTGCTCACCAGCCACCGTGTCACGCCCTGGGCGAGAAACCGCCACGCCCCCGCCGAAACCACGACCACCAATGCCATCGGCAACATGAACTTCCAGGCAAAGTTCATCAGTTGATCCATGCGCAGGCGCGGCAGCGTGCCGCGTACCCAGATGAATCCAACGATCAAACCTAGCAGCTTGGCAAAGAACCATATCCATGAAGGAACCCAGGCGAGACCCGGCAACGGGGCCGACCATCCTCCCAGAAACAGCGTGATTCCCAGACCGCTGATGGCAAACATCCCCAAGTATTCTCCCAGAAAGAACAGGGCAAATTTAAAGCCGGAGTATTCAAGGTAATACCCGGCAATGATTTCCGATTCACCCTCCGGCAGATCGAAAGGGGAGCGGTTGGTCTCAGCAGTGGCGGCAATCATAAAGAGAATAAATCCGGTGAAACCCCACGGCGTCAGCACATACCAGTGGGGGAAAATTCCTGAGAACCCCGCTTGCTTGCGCACGATCTCGACTGTCGACAGCGAACCAGCGGCCATGATGACGGCCACGGAAGAAAGCAACAGCGGCACCTCGTAGCTGATCATCTGGGCCACCGCCCGCATGGCGCCAAGCAGCGAATACTTATTGCGGCTTGACCACCCCGCCATAAAAACAGACAGCTCTGAAATCGCCCCAATGGCGAAGAAGAACAGCACCCCTGCATCCAGGTTCGCCGCGATCATGTTCCGCCCGATGGGCAGAACCGCATAGGGCAAAAACGCCACAGCCAACAGAATCAGGGGAGCCAGAAAATGGATCGTGTGGTCCGCCGAGGCGGGAACAATATCCTCTTTGGTCAGGGACTTCACCGCATCCGCCATCGGCTGCAGGATGCCATAAAACCCCACCCGGTTTGGACCGTAGCGATTTTGAATCCGGCCCAATCCCTTGCGTTCCAGAACGGTCGTCAAGGCAAACAGCACTGGGAACACGAGAAGTATGGGAAGAATCGTCAGCAAAATTGAGACAGCAGGTTGGAGCACTGCGGGTGAATATCCGAGGAGCCACTGCTTCAGCAACACGAACACCTGGTCCAGCATTACTTCGTCACCGCGGGTTGTTGCTTCTTGGCTTCAGCTTGCGCCTGTTCCTCTGCGCGTCTGGCCTCTACTTCGGCAGCTTCCGTCGGATGAATCGCCAGGTAGTGCTCATTCGGCCGCGCCAGTTTCTCCTTGGTCCATAAGAGCCCGCCAAAGCGGTCGTCCGTGCTGAGCTCGAACTCGTTATCCATGCGGATGGCGTCGAAAGGGCAAACTTCCACGCAGATCTGGCAGCTCATGCAAACGGAAACATCGATGTCGAAGACCGCAGGGTAAAACTGTTGCTTACCCACAAAGTCGGGTTTTTTGTCTTTGCTCTTTTCGATGGTGATGCATCGTGGTGGGCATTCCTTCTCGCAGATCTGGCAGGCCACGCAGCGCAGCCCTTGTTCTGCATCCGTGCCATCGTAGATAAGAAAAGGGAAGTTGCGTGCTGCCTCTGCTACCGGCAGCCGCTCTTCCGGAAACTGCACCGTGACCAGGCGCTCCTTGTCGACAAAGCTGCCCAGAAAGTTTCGCGCGGTCTCCGCTAGACCCCTGACAATCCCTTCGCCTAACATCCCCAATTGCCCCCGCTCTGAATACTTAAGGCACATTCCTTAACTGCGCATTGCTTAGTCCCTGAACCGATTCAGCCCCGTATGGAAAGCTCGAAATTCAACGGTCCACTTCCCCCATCACAATATCAATACTCCCCAGAATCACCACCACATCGGCGATGTTATGTCCCAGGCACATATCCTCAAGCACCGTAAGATTGATCAAGCTCGGCGGCCGCACCCGGTACCGGTAAGGATTGGGCGTGCCATCACTGATCAAATAAAACCCCAGCTCCCCCTTAGGCGATTCAATCCGCCCGTACGCTTCGCCGACCTTGGGGCGTAACCCCCGCAGCCGTGCCTTGGGATCCATAATCGGCCCCGGTGGAATATCCCGCAGGGCCTGCTCCAGAATCTTGAGCGTTTCCCGCATCTCGAGCACCCGCATCATGTAGCGGTCGAATACATCGCCGTGTTCGCCCAGCGGCACCCGGAACGAGAAGCGTTCGTATATCCCATACCGGTCTACTTTGCGCACGTCGTAATTGACCCCGCTGGCACGCAGGCCCGGCCCGGTGACCCCGGCGTTGATCGCCAATTCGCGGGGCAGCACCCCCACCCCCTGGGTTCGCGCCATCAGGATCTCGTTGCCCGTCAGCAGCTCCTCGAACTCATCCAGAAAGCTGCCAAATCCGGCCACCAGCTTCGCTGTCTGCCCAAGCCATTCCGCGGAGCAATCCACGCGCACCCCGCCAAATCGCATGTAGTTGCACATCATGCGCGCGCCGCTCAGGGATTCAAACAGGTCCAGAACCCTCTCCCGCTCGCGGAAGGCATACATCAACGGCGTCCCGCTGGCTCCCATGTCCTGCAGCAGAAACCCCACCATGCCCGCGTGATTCTGCAGTCTGGTTAACTCCGCCACGATCACCCGGATATATTCAGCGCGTTCCGGCACCGTGAGCCCTGCCAGCTTCTCCACCGCCAGCGCGTATCCCCAGTTGTTGGTCATGGAGCAGAGATAGTCCAGCCGATCGGTGTATGGAATCGCCGCCAGGTAGCTGGCCGTCTCGGCAATCTTCTCGTGGTTGCGATGCAGGTAGCCGAAGACCGGCTTCAGTCGCATGACCCGCTCGCCATCGAGGCGAGCATCCATGCGGAAGACGCCGTGGGTCGATGGATGCTGGGGCCCCATCGATATTTCCATCAGGTTGTTTTGTTCGGTCTCGGGTGGCGCCACCTGTGTCATCGCTCCCCCAGTGCTTCCAGGTCATCGTCAGGCGGAGGAACATAATCCTTGCGCATGGGGTAGTCGGTAAAACCCTCCCACATGAGGATGCGCCGCAGGTCCGGGTGCCCATCGAACACAATCCCGTAGAGGTCAAACGCCTCGCGCTCCTGAAACTCCGCGCTCCGCCAAACCGGGGTGAGAGAGGGGAGCGTGACGTCGTCTGTCCGGTTCCCGGTGCGCATGCGGACCACCACCGGCCCCTCCTTCTTAGACATGGAAAAGAGGTGATAGACCACTTCCAGGTAGCCCGGGATCGTTGTCTTGACCGTCTGCTCCAACTCTTTTTCGACCCCATCGACAACTTGCTTCGTCTTGATCTTGTCTGTTTGCACCCGCTCCGGCCAATCTACGGCGGTTACATTGGAGCAAAAATCCAGCTCCAACCCGCGCAGCAGCCGGGCAGCTTCAAGCCCGTGTTGGCGATCGATCAGCAGGGAGTTCTGGGCCGACGGGCTCCCATTGACCACCAGGTCCACCTGGCAACCTGGAATCTCCGCTTGCAACCGGGCCCTGATGTCTTCCAAAGTCATCCCTGAAGCACCTTCAACGGGTTGCGAAAGACCTCATCGTTTTGGGCCGGCTCCAGTCCATGCTCGCCAAACTCAGGAACCGGGAACTCGCTCGGCAGCTCCTGCTGCAAATGCCTGGGCCTCGACGCACCGGTTAGCTTTTGGGCGCTGATCTTCTCCTGCAGGGCCATGAAGGCGTGAATCAAAGCTTCCGGGCGGGGCGGACAACCGGGAATATGAACATCGACCGGTATAAAACGGTCGATGCCCTTGAGCACGTTATAGCCGTCGCGGAAAGGCCCGCCAGAAATGGCGCATGCCCCCATAGCAATCACATATTTCGGCTCCGGCATCTGGTTGTAAAGACGAACCACCTGGGGAGCCATCTTCTTGGTCACAGTTCCGGATACGATCATCAAATCCGCCTGCCGTGGCGAGGGCCGAAAAACCTCGGCGCCGAACCGGGCCAGATCGTAGCGAGCCATGGTGGTGGCAATCATTTCGATGGCGCAGCATGCCAGGCCGAAGGTGAGCGGCCAAACGGAATTCTTGCGCCCCCAGTTGTACAGCTCTTCAAACGAGGTGGCAAAAATCCCGTGCTTGCTTAACTCGGTCTTTAAATCCTGATCCATCGAAACCTCATCAGCTCCAGGTCAACACGCCTTTTTGGCAGGCCCACACTAACCCCTCCACTAACAACAGTAGAAAAACCAGCATGGCCAGGCAAGCAGCCAGCGAAAGACCGGAGAAGGCTGCGGCAAACGGCAGCAGGAAAACCGCCTCCACATCGAAGATCAGGAAAACAATGGCGTACAGATAGTAGGAGACGTCCAACTGTACCCACGCATCCCCCTTGGCTTCGAGACCGCATTCATACGTCGCATTCTTCTGCAAACCCGGCTTGGCGGGCGAAACAAATCTTGCCCACAACCGGGCCAGACCCAGCGGGATTGCTCCAAAAACAACCGCCGCCCCCAGGAGCACAACAATGGTGGCCCAGGGGTGCTCGACCGGAGGAGTTATCGGAAGACTGTGAACCATTCCGCACCTTTTTCAGCCCGTCCGTGATCTATTCGGCTAACCATACGCGGTCACTGGCTGAACACACTAGATTACGCCTTATTGCTGACAACTGGATGGCTCCTCAGGCCCATTGAACCACGTTCCGAACTGCGGACCGGCGCGGATAATGCGTGAAATCAATCAATTGAAACGATTTGCGTCAGAGGCAAACCTGGGGGCTGCCAGAGCAGGGAAGCTGGGTGTATGCTGGTTTCCGTTCAAGATGGCGTCATCAAAGCTGTCCTGAGTAACGTTTAACCGGATACGATCCGGCGGTCCCTGAAGCATGTCCAGGGCCCCCGTAGCCTGGAGATGAATCGATGAGGCAGTCCTTTGCTATTGGTATTGGGGGCGCCGCTGGTCAGGGCGTAGCCACCCCGGGTGACATCTTCGCAAAAGTTTTCAGCCGCCGTGGGCTGCATCTGAACGTCTACAACGCCTACCAATCCATCATTCGCGGCGGCCATACTTTCCTCACCATTCGGACCGGCCCGGACAAAATCACCAACATGGGCGATCGCATCGATCTGCTGATTCCTCTCAACCAGGACACCATGGACCGGCACCTCAGCCTCCTTACCAGTGGCGGAGCCTGTATCTACAATGCCGACACCATCAAGCCAGGCAAGCCTGCTGACGGAGTGCAGTTGTGCCCGTTGCCGGTTTCCAAGCTGGCCGACATCAGCCGTAACAAGATCGCCCAGAATACGCTGGCTATCGGCGCTGCCCTCAGCATGACCGGCGTCGGCTTTCAGGCCCTGGAGAGTGTCATCACCGAGCAATTCCGCAAGAAGGAAAAAGCCGTCATCGACGAGAATGTGGGCCTGGCGCGTGTCGGCTACGACTACGCCACGCAAAATTTCAAAGCCTTCGCCCACCCCCTGCCCATGACGGACACCCGTTATGCCGTGCTGGGTGGAAACGCCGCTATGGCCATGGGCGGGGCCGCAGCCGGCGTCAAGTTCTACTGCGCCTATCCCATGAGCCCGTCGACCGGCGTCCTACACTGGATGGCCGATCACGCGCGCAAAGCCAACATCATGGTCCGCCAGGTGGAAG
This sequence comes from Acidobacteriaceae bacterium, assembly GCA_049693715.1. Lineage (GTDB taxonomy): Bacteria > Acidobacteriota > Terriglobia > Terriglobales > Acidobacteriaceae > PALSA-350. The sequence goes on from JBAVQC010000039.1 coordinate 30,271, forward strand.
ACGAGATCGGCGTGATCAACATGGCGATCGGCGCGGCCCATGCCGGGGTTCGGGCCATGTGCGCCACCTCGGGAGGCGGTTTTGCCCTTATGAGCGAGGCCCTCGGCCTCTCTGCTCAGGCCGAAATTCCTGTCGTCGTCATTGACTGCCAGCGTGCCGGCCCGTCCACCGGCGTTCCCACCAAGACTGAGCAGGGAGATCTCTGGCAAATGCTGGGCGCCTCCTTTGGAGATTATCCCCGGGTCATCGCCGCTCCCCTCGATATTGGCGACTGCTTCACCCTGATCCCGGAAATCTTCAACATCGCCGAACGTTTCCAGTGTCCCGGCATTGTGCTTTGCGACCTTCTGTTGGCCGAGGGCCGTCTTAGCGTTGACCCCGCGATTCTCGATTTCAACCCCAAGGTCGATCGCGGCGAGATGATCACCTCTGCCAATGGCAACGGCAACGGATCCTACAAGCGCTACCTCATCACTGAGAGCGGGGTTTCGCCACGCGCCGTTCCCGGGGTTCCCGGCCACACCCACGTGGTCTCGAGCGACGAACACGATGAGGATGGTGTGCTCATCAGCGACGAATACACCAATACCGTGAAGCGCCGCGCCATGATGGAAAAGCGGATGCGCAAAGTCCAGGGCATTGAAGCCTCGGTTGAGCCGCCTAAGATGCAAGGTCCCACGGATGCGGAGGTGACCCTGGTGGGCTGGGGATCGACCCAGGGCGTCATCGAGGAAGCGCGCGAGCTCCTGGCTGATCAGGGAATTATTGCCAACCAGCTGCAAATCCGCTGGCTCGTTCCCCTGCACGGGGACGCGATTGCCGGCATCCTGAAGAAGTGCCGCCACACTATCATTATCGAGAACAACTTTAGTGGTCAGTTCGCCCGCTACCTGCGCAGCGAAACCAGCTTTGTGGCCGACGGGCACATCCGCAAGTACGATGGCGAACCCTTTATGCCGCACCACATTGTCGAAGCAGTTAAAGAACAGCTGAAGGGAACGACCACGCTTTCCGTTCCCACGCACGAGATCATGGTCTAGGAGAGAAAAACGATGGCAACAGATATAGCGGCTCCCAAACTGACCACTATGGCAGACCTTAAGGGCAAGGTCGATCCAGACTGGTGTCCGGGGTGTGGAGATTTCGGCGTGCTGGCGGCAGTGCAAAAAGCGCTGGTCGAGCTGCAAATTCCGAATCATGAGGTTGCCACCATCAGCGGCATCGGCTGCTCCTCAAATTTCCCGGGTTTCATCAATACCTACGGCATGCACACCCTGCATGGGCGTTCGTTAGCCGTGGCCACCGGCTTTAAAATGGCGAATCACGGGATGACGGTGCTGGTCACCGGCGGTGATGGTGACGGCTTCGGCATCGGTGGCAATCACTTCATGCACACCATGCGCCGCAATGTCGATCTGCTCTATATCGTCATGGACAACCAGATCTACGGCCTCACTACCGGGCAAACCTCGCCCACCAGCCGCCTGGGCATGAAGACCAAGAGCATGCCCTTTGGCAGCGTCGAAGGGCCGATCAATCCTATTTCGCTCGCGCTGTCTGCCGGGGCCACCTTCATCGCCCGTGGTTTCAGCGCGGAGCAGAAGCACCTTACGGAACTGATCAAGCAAGGCATTCAGCACAAGGGTTTCTCCTTCATCGATGTCTTCAGTCCCTGCGTGACCTACAACCACGACAACACTTTCCAGTGGTTCCGTCCCCGGGTAAAGAAGCTCGAAGACAACCCTGAGTACGACTCAACCAACTGGATGTCCGCGATGGAGAAATCGCTGCTTTGGGGCGACGAAATTCCTATCGGCAAATTTTTTGAACGCACCGATGTGCCCACCCTGCACGAATCAGAACCGGTCCTGGCCACCGAGCCGTTGGTCAAGCAGAGCTCGCGAATTCCCGCCGATGTGGCGCGAGCCTTTGTGGAAGAACTGATGTAGTTAGATCTGCAATCACGACGGATGCAGAG
>JBAVQC010000040.1:0-1511 GCA_049693715.1 Acidobacteriaceae bacterium
TTGAAACCTCCCATGATTCCGACGGAGACGGAATCTATGAGAACACCGAAGGTTCGGGATGGGTGGAATCCTGGCCGCCCGGCATGCCTCACCAGGAAATCTACCTGGCCGCGCTCGATCAACAAGCCAGCACTGCGATGGCGGGGTTAGCGCGGGCGACCGGGCATAGCGAGCTCGCGCAGCAGGCAGAGAACAGGGCCGCGCAGATCGGTACAACCATAGAGAAGGAATATTTGCTGCCGGGTGGCGGGTTTTATGCTTTCAGCCGCAATGCCGACGGCAGCACCGACCCCAGCCCCACCATCTTCCCCGCAGTTGCTTCCTGGGACGGCGGCTACAAGTTGCAGCATGCCCAGCCCATGTTGGACCGTTGGGCTGCAGCGGAATTCTCGACCGATTGGGGCACCCGCGACCTGAGCCCGGCGGTACCTTTTTTCGACCCCATCAGTTATCACCAGGGCACCGTGTGGCCGCTCTACACCGGTTGGGTTGCGGTCTCGGAGTATCGTAACGGTCGTAGTCTCTCCGCTTACGCTCACCTGATGCAGAATGCCGATTTGACCTGGGCACAGGATCCGGGCGCCGTGACAGAATTGCTTTCCGGCCAGTTCTTTGCGCCCCTGGGCCGCAGTACCTCGCACCAGCTCTGGTCCTCGGCCATGGTGATCTCGCCGGTGATCCGCGGGCTGTTCGGCCTGGAGTGGGATGCGGCCGGGAAGAAGCTCATGGTGACCCCGGCTCTTCCGGCACAGTGGGATAAAGCAAAGCTGCATCATGTTCCTTTCGCGGGAGGTGATCTTGATCTGGAGATGACTCGCGACGGAGGGACGTTGGTGGTGCGTGCCGGCGGTTCCTCCGCCCAGGAGGTGGTTCTCGCATCGTTGACTCCCGGTGCAAAGTGGGCGGCCAACGTCTTGCGCATTCCTTTGCCGGCTGTGGAGGCGGGCCTCTCCCACGGGCTTCCTGAAGCTGGCTCGACCACACAGCAGATGAAGGTGCTCGACCAGCAGTATGCTGGCAACACGCTGACCTTGAAGGTGTCTGCCATGGGCGGCAGTCAGCAGACCATCCTGCTACGCGTCAACGACATGCGCGCAAAACCTCGGGTAGAGGGAGCGCAAATACAACCGACGGGTAGTTCATCTTTACGCCCAGTGCAGATCGATTTCGCTGCCGGCGAAGGATACGTAAAGAAAACGGTGAAGTTCACCTGGTGATCTCGACCGGTGCCGCGAAGCCCGGGTGCCCCACATCTCGCTCGTTTTTTGCGAGATGTGGGATTCCACGGGACCTTAGACTCACTTGCGCATGGGGTCGAAACGCTGTCGATGAACATGGGCTTTCCATGGCCGTAAAGCATCACTCCCATTGCTATATGCTTTCGAGGGCGGTCAATCCTGTCGTCGAACGGTACGGGAGCATTCTTCCTTTATGCGCATGGTCTTCAAGGCAATCACCTCCTTTATCGTGCTGTTGGTAGTTGTCGGTATCCACGCACAGACTCGCGTTAT